>CALFYL010000042.1 GCA_937952135.1 uncultured Planctomycetia bacterium | reverse complement strand
TGCGCATACCGCCCATCGCGATCACCTGTTTCGGCGCATCGCGATCACGCGTTCCGCGGCATCGCGATCACGCGTACCGGCGCATCGCGATCGGAGCGAAGCGACGTTTCTCTCGGGGTCTGGTCTTATCGGTTCGGGGTCCTTGGGCTGAGCGGACGTGCAGGGTAGGAGCGCTCCCGCCCGCGTTCAATCCTTCGCCGTCGTCGCCTCCTTCGGCTTCCGGCGGGACGGCCCAGCGAGGGCGATCTTGTGAGCACCGTGGAGGACTCGGTCGCAGATGGCATCGGCGACGGTCGGGTCGGCGAGGAAGTCGTGCCACCGTTCGTGTTTGAGCTGGCTCGTGATGATCGTCGCGCGCAGGCCGTAGCGGTCGTCGAGGATCTCGAGGAGGTCGCGACGTGCGTCCTCCGTGAGTGGTCCGATCGCGAAGTCGTCGAGGACGAGGACGTCGACCTTCGCGAGCCGCGTGAGGAAGCGCGCGTGCGTACCGTCCGCGCGCGCGAGCCGAAGCTCATCGAAGAGGCGCGGCACCCGCCTGTAGAAGACACGAAAGCCCTTGCGGCAGGCCTGATGCGCGAGCGCGCACGCGAGGTAGCTCTTGCCGGTGCCCGTGGCGCCGGTCACGATCACCGTCTGGTGCTCGGCGACCCATCGGCAACTCGCGAGCTGTCGCACGACAGACTTGTCGAGGTGGCGCTCGCGCGGGAAGTCGATCCCTTCGATGCACGCCTCCGCTATGCGGAGCTTCGCGACCCGAAGGTTCCTCGTGAGGCGCGCGTTCTCCCGCGCGAGCATCTCGGCGTCGACGAGCAACGCGAGGCGCTCGTCGAAGGAGAGCGCGAGGGTGTCCGGCGACTTGTCCTGCTCGAGCCACGTGCCCGCGAGGACGCGCAGACGGAGCGCATGAAGTTTCTCGATCGTGGGTTCTCTCAGCATCTCTTCATTCCTTTCGTCGTGTCGATCGTGTGGAGGAGCTCAGTGGTAGTAGTCGGCGCCGCGCACGTTCTCGTGCGCGGCGCCGGGGGCGGCCGGCGTCTCGGACTCAGGAAGCGGCTCTCCGTCCAGGTTGTGCTGAAGGATCATCAGGACGGGGCGATAGCTGCGCGCACCGGCGTAGAGCGCGCGGCGGCTTGCGGCGTCGAGCCTCGCGTTGCCGTACTTCTTCGCCAGCCGGAAGAGGCCGAGGCAGGAGCGGTAGCCCCACTCCGGGTGGTGCCGCTCGCGGAGGATCACGTCGCAGAGCGCGCGCACGTTGGGCCCGACCTGATCGGCCCAGCCAAGGATGCGCGTCGGCGTCCATTCGGCGTGAGCGCGATGACTGCTCGGCATGTGCTCGGTCTTCGTCGTGTAGCCGCCGCGGACGAAGCTGCGGGCGTGCGCGGTGACGCGCTCGCGTCCGTGGAAGATCTCCACCGCGCTCGACGTCGCGCGGAGCCAGAGCTCGATGTCCTCGTGGCGGAGCGCGTGCGGGGCCGAGTAGAAGTGGTCCTCGAAGGCGACGTGGTAGTCGATGTTGAGGGCGACCTTCTTCCACGACGACGCCTCGAACGGCTCGGCGGGAAGCGGCGAGAGCGCGGGCCTGTCGAGCCTCTCGAACAGCTCGCGTCGACTCGCCTTGTACGTGCGCATCGTGCGCCCGTTGAGATCGGCGGTGAGCTCGGCAAGGCGCGCGTTGAGCGCGCCGAGCGTCGTGAACGTCTCGTTGCGGATCCGCGCGAGCAGCCACCTCTCGGCGATCTGGACGCCGACCTCGACCTTCGCCTTGTCGCGCGGCGCTTTCGGGCGCGCCGGCAGGATCGTGGTGTCGTAGTACCGCGCGAGCTCGGCGGTCGTCCGCTGGATTCCAGGGTCGTAGCGACATGCCTTGATAACGGCGCTCTTCAGTTGGTCGGGGACGATCGCCCGCGGCGCGCCCCCGAGGAAGGTGAGCGCGCGCGCGACGCTCCCGACGAAGTCGGGGACCGACTGCGAGCGCGTTGCCTCCGCGAAGGTGTAATTGCTCGCGCCGAGGACAGCGACGAAGAGCTCGACCTCGATGACCTCTCCGGTCGTCGCGTCGACGATGCGCGGCTGCATGCCGGCGTAGTCGACGAACAGCTTGTCGCCCGCGACGTGCACCTGCCGCATCACAGGCGAGGACCGCTTCAACCAGGCGCGATAGCGGTCGCAGAACGCGGAGTAGCGAAGCCCGTCCGGATGCGCGGTCAGGAACTCGACGTGCAACAGCGCGAGCGTGACGCCCGGCCGACGGAGCTCAAGGTGAAGGGCCGCGCAGTCCGGCTCCGGCCTCACGCAGGTGGGCGGCGGCTTGGCGTAGAGCCGCGCCTCGAGCTCCGCGTCCGTCAACGCCTCGACGGCGGTCGCGTCCAGGCCGAGCGAGCGGGCGTCGGCGAACACGCTCGCGACGGTGCTCGGGCTCACGCCCACCGACTTCGCGACCTCGCGGTGGCTCCGGCCGAGTGCGAGCTTCTGTCTCAGGATCTCTCGTACGTGCTGCATGGGGAGTCTCTCTGTCGCCATGCCGCCCTGTAGGCAGCGAGGGCTGGAGACCCCAAGAGGACGTCACCCGTGAGGTGATCGCGATGCGCCGTTTTGTGCGATCGGCATCACGCGGAACGGGTGATCGCGATGCGCCGGAATCGGTGATCGCCATGCCGCGGAATCG
>CALFYL010000041.1 GCA_937952135.1 uncultured Planctomycetia bacterium | reverse complement strand
CTCCAGCGACTCCGGCGACTCCGCAGGCGCGTCCGGTCGCGGGGCGCGGTGCGGTGAGCGCGCCGGGTGCGACGCCGGCCACCCCGGCGCAACCGGCGAAGCCCGCGGGCGCAGCCGAGGCCGAGGCCAAGGCCGCAGCGGCGATGGAGCGGCTCGAGCAGCGGCTCAAGAACACGAACGCGACGCCGGAACAGGCTGCGGAAGCGCGGCGCGAGCTCCAGGCACGCATCGACAATTCCAAGAAGGGCGGCGCGGAGCGCGACGAGGGCGAGGCGAGCACCGCGGACGGCGTGCCGAAGGGTGCGACGCCCGAGGAGCGCGCCCGGGTGCTTCGCGAGAATCTGGAGCGGCGCCTGAAGGCGACCAACGCGACCGACGAGGAAGCGAAGGCGGCGCGTGAGAAGCTCGAGAAGCGCCTGAAGAACACGACCGAAGGCGGCGCTGGCGGCGCGGATGCGGCGCCCGCGGCCGGCGGCGGCAAACGCGCCGAGGGCCAGCCAGGCAAAGGCAAGGGCCCCGGCGGTGCACGCGAGGCCAATGCGAAAGGCGCGGGCGCCAAGGGCGCGAAGGGCGCGGGCGCCAAGGGCGCAGGTGCGAAGGGTGGAGCGGCTGGCGCGCGTCCCGCGCCGGCGGGTGGCGCCCGAGCCGGCGCGCCGGCCGGTCGACCGGGAGCTCAGCCGGGCGCCGGCAAGCCGGCGGAAAAGCCTCAGAAGCCCTAGCTCCCCTCAGAAGCTGAGCTCCGAGGTCCACCGACAAACGCGCAGGGCCGCCGCGACAGCGAGTCGCGGCGGCCCTGTCGATTTCGATCGGCGCTGACTTCAGCGCCGTCGATTCGAACGCTGAGCGATCAGCGCTTCGTGATCTGCGGCGTGCGATAGAACGCGGTCTTGTCGAGACGCTCGTACGCGTAGGTGCCGCCCTTGCCCGGGATCAGGATGCGGAGCGGATGGTCCGCGTCGAGGTTGCACCCGAGCTCGTTCAGCTCGCGCTCCGTGCGCCGAAGCTCGCGCCGATGGAGCGACAGCTCCGACTCCAGTGCGCGGATCCGTTCCCGGTTCTCGTCGCGCGCGCCCGAGAAGTTCGACAAGCGCTCTTCGAGCGCGTCGATGGCGGCGCTGCGTTCGCGGATCTCGGCGCCGATCGAACGCAGCAACGGCAGGATGCGCTCGGCGTCGCGTCGGTCATGGGCAGTGCGCTTCATGTTGGGCTCCTGGACGATGGGTCAACTCGAGTCTTGATCGGACGTTCGGGTGGCGGATCTCGACCCCCCTTAGATGCTCCTAGCCGAGATCGGGGTCGAAACGAGCCGGAATCGCTTCCGAGTGAGGCTCGCGCGGGGCGTCGTACGGCGGGCGCCGCCGTTCGCGCGCGGATCGGCGCACACGCCTCGGTTCGAGCGCCCCCGCGAAACCCCCTCCATTTGCGTCATTTTCAGCGCATTGCGAGGTCTTTCGCCGCCCTCCAGGCCGTCGCGCGCCCACAGGCGCCAACTTGCTTGCACCTGCAAAGGCGCGCGCTTGGGCGTGCGACCGGCGTCGAGCGCGGGCGCTCCCCACGAACGCGAGACGTACAAAACGCGTCGCGATGCCGGCGCCGACTTCGGCCGCCGCCGCGCGGTGGGAGTTTCGAACGATGTGGGCGGTTGAAGCCGAGCTCGGTCGACGCGTCGCGACCGAAGCAGCTCGCACCCGGGCGACGGATCCTTGGCGTCGCAACGAGATCGAGTACAGTCCGCGCCGAGACCCAAGGCCACGCGATGAGCCAACCGACCGTCGAGATCACGCACGTTCAAGAGTTCTCAGCCGCTCACCGTTTGGTGAGTCCGCACCTCAGCGAGGCCGAGAACCGCGAGCTCTACGGCCCGTGCTACGTCGACCACGGCCACAACTACCAGCTCGAGGTCACCGTCCGCGGCGGCGTCGAGCCGCGCACCGGGATGGTCATGGACCTCAACCGGCTCAGCCGCCTGATCGTCGAGCGCGTGATCCAGCGCGTCGACCATCGCCACTTGAACCACGACGTGCCCTTTCTCGCCGGCACGATCACGACCGCCGAGAACGTCGCGGTCGCCATCTGGCGCGAGATCGAACCCAGCCTTGCGAGCTACCCAGGATGCAAGCTTCACCGGATCCGGCTGCGCGAGAGCCGCATGAACCTGGTCGACTACTACGGGCCGGCGACGGCATGATCGCGCCGCTGATTCGCAAGCTGCTCGGCGAGCTGGGTGAGGATCCGACACGCGAAGGCCTCGCGCGCACGCCCGAGCGTGTCGAACGCTCCTACCGCGAGCTGCTCGCGGGCCAGACGCAGAGCGTCGCCGAGGTGATCGGCGAGGGCGTGTTCCACGAGGACTGCTCCGAGATGGTGCTGGTCAAGGACATCGAGTTCTACAGCCTCTGCGAGCACCACATGCTGCCGTTCTACGGCCGCGTGCACGTGGGCTACATCCCGAGCGGACGCATCATCGGCCTGTCGAAGATCCCGCGTCTCGTGGACGTCTTCGCGCGCCGGCTCCAAGTCCAGGAGCGCATGACCGTGCAGATCGCGAACGCGTTGAACGATGCGCTCGCGCCCAAGGGCGTCGGCGTGGTGGCCGATGCGCACCACCTGTGCATGATGATGCGCGGCGTTCAGAAGCAGAATTCGTCGGCGATGACGTCGTGCCTGCTCGGTTGCTTCCAGAGCGATTCGAAGACGCGCAACGAGTTCCTGAGCTTCGTCCGCAGCATCCGCTGAGCGGGTCGAACCCGGGCGGGCGAGCAGCGCGGGGCGGCCGGCGAACCGGCGGTCTTGCGCCACGCGCCGGGCTTGCCTACGTCGGCGGCGACTTCGTCGCCTGCGCGCTCTCGGCGTCGGGGGACTCGTCGACGATGTCCGAGTTGTAGGCGGCGCCGTCCGCGCCCTGCGCCTTCTCGGCGGTCCGCTGAGCCTTGCGCTCGTTCTTTTCTTGCTGCTTCGCGCGCTTGCGGCGGTCGCGTTCGCGTTTTTGGAAGGACTCCATGAACGGGTCTCCGAGCTCGTGGCCGATCGTTGCGGCGTCCGCGCGGAGCTGAGGCGCGAAGGCCGGCGCTCAGGTCCACGCAGGACCGCCGCGCCAGGAGGAAGGTTCAGCTGCCGCTGCGCGTGCTACTCGAGGGCGTTGCGCGTTGCGGTAGGTGCAGAAAAGGCGAGCGCGCCGGCGGAAGCTGTGAGGCCCCCGCGCAGCGCGCCCTCCGAGTGACGTCAGTTCGGAGCGACTGCGCTGTTACCAGCGTCCGCCGCCGCCGCCGCCGCCGCCATCACGGCGCTGGCCGCCGCCGCCACCGCCGCCGGTGCGCGGCTGGCGCTCTTGCGCCTCGTTCACCTTGATCTGGCGGCCGTCGAGCGACGTGCCGTCCAGGGCCTTGATGGCCTTCTCGGCGTCCGCCTTGGATTGCATCTCGACGAACGCGAAGCCGCGGTGGCGGCCCGTTTCGCGGTCGGTGACGATGCTGACTTCCTTGACCTGGCGGCCATCGGCGGCCATGGCGGCGCGCAGCGATTCGGAAGTCGTGTTGAAGGAGAGGTTGCCGACGTAGAGTCGTGACATGTCGAAGCGGTCTTTCTGAACGTTGTGCGAGCTGACCGATCGACTCGAAGAGTGGGAGCGGGACAGGCAGGCAGGTAACTTGTGTCATCCGGTCGTTGCTAGCGCTCGGAATCGAGCGCCCTGTGGCCTGTGCCACGTGACCGAACAGCGCCTAGCCTAGTCCAAGCGGGGGCCCGCGACGTAGAGCCAAGGTGCAATTCCACCCCGGAGGGGCCTTGGCGACCCCGTGGAGGCCGGTCGCGAGCGCCTCAGCCGGTGCGCGGCGGCACGTCGAGGTCGTCGACGTTCTCGCCCGCTGGCGCGTTCCAGGCCTTCCAGATCACCTCGGCCACGTCCTCGGGCCGGTTCATCTTCGAGCGATCCCACGTCCCCGGAACTCGGTCGAAGATCGTCGTGTCGGTGGCGCCGGGATACACGGTCGAGACACGCACGCCCTTCGGCCGCAGCTCTTCGCGGAGCGCGTCGCCGATCCCGCGCAGCGCGTACTTCGAGGCGCAGTAGGCGACGTTGCCGGGGAAGCCGCGCTTGGCCGCTGCAGAGGCGACGTTGAACACGTGCGCGCGCTCCGACTCGAGCAGGGCGTCGAGCGATTCCTTGATCACGTACAAGGGTCCGTCGACGTTGACCTCCTGCATCCAGCGCCACTTCGCGAGATCGAGCTTCTCGATCGGTGCGACGTCGAACACGCCAGCGTTGTTCACGAGCACGTCGATCGCGTCGCCGAGGAACTGGACGGCGCGCCACACGGCGGCTTCGACCGAGCCGTAGTCGCGCACGTCCATCTGCGCGGCGATGCCGGCGCCGCCGGCGCGCTCGATCTCGGCCACGACGTTGTCGAGTTCGGTCGACGTGCGTGCGGCGACGACGACGCGTGCGCCCTCGCGGGCGAAGCGCAGCGCGATGGCGCGGCCGATGCCGCGGCCGCCGCCGGTGACGAGAACTCGGGGCTGACCCATTCGTGGCTCCTGGAACACGGGAAAAGGTCCCGCATCGTACTGCGCGGTGCACGGGGTGGCCGCGCCGAGTCCGTACAATCGCCCGGATGCCCTGGAGCAGTCTCGGCGCCCAGTTTTGTCTCGAGCTCGCCCTCGGCGTGCTCGTGAGCTTGGCGCTCGTGGCCCGCGCGCCGCTCGGAGTGTTCTTCTTTCGCCTGATGGGCGGGACCGCGCTCGTGCCGCTCGTGGCGGCCATCGCGCTGCCGCGGATCACGCGCGACCGGACCTGGAGCGAACTCGATTGGGTCGGCGCCGCGCTCGCGGCCGCGCTGTACTTCGTCTATTCGGGCCCCGTGAAGACTCGCACGCGTGAGCTCGCGCTCGCCGCGGCCGCCATGGCGTGCGGCGCCTCGCTCGCGCTCCTCGTGCGCGAAGCGCCCGCGGTGGACGGCGGCGGGCGCTGGTTGGTGGCGAGCGCCTCGGCGTTCACCACGGGCCTGGTCGGAGGCAGCGTCGGCCTCGCGATGGTCTTCGGCCACTGGTACCTGACCGTGCCGTCGCTCGACGTCGCCTGGCTGGTCAAATTGAACCGCCTCACGATGCTGTTCATGGGCCTGTCCGCCGCCTCCCTCGCGACGACGTGCGTCGTGTTCGCCGAGCCCCTGCGAGCGAAGCAGATCGATCTGCTCGGGCCCTGGTCGCTGTTCTACATCGGCACGCGCGTCGCGCTCGGCGTCGCGATCCCGCTGCTGTTTGCGTGGATGTCGTCGGAATCGCTGCGCTACAAGAACACGCGCTCGGCCACGGGCATTCTGTACGCGTCGACGGTGCTCGTGTTGATCGGGACGGCGGTGTCGCTGTTCCTGCAGGATTCCTATGGAGCTCCGCTGTGAGCGCGAGCGTCGAGATCGTGTGCACCCGCGATGCGGAAGGCTTCACGCGCGTCTATGCGGCTGCACCGGCGCAGCTTCCGCCGGCGGCGCGGTGTGCGCACTGCGGCGACGAACACGCTCTCGTGCGCGAACGCATCACGGCTGCCGGCGGGCTGGTGGGCTGTGTGAGCTGCGGACATCCCGAGCTCTACACGCTCAAGGAGTTCCCGCGGAAGCTCGGCATCTCGATCGTGGTCGTCGCTGCGCTGCTGGCGCCGTTCACCTACTACGCGAGCCTGTTCGTCGCCGCGGCGCTGGATGCCGCGCTGTACGCGCTCGCCCCGAACATGGTGATGTGCTACGTGTGCCACGGCGCGCACCGCGGGTTCGCGCCGACACCCAAGCATCCGCGATTCGACCGCGAGATCGACGAGCGCCTGAAGTTCGGCGCCCGCGCCGTGATGGGCAAGCCGATGCGTCCGGGCGGAACCGCAGGCGCCCCCGAACCCGAGCACTAGCGCCCGAGCCAATGCAGCTCCTCGTCGATCAGCGCGAGGCGCTCGAAGCGCTCGGGCGGCACGTCGCGCCGCAAGCGGAACGACCGGCCGCGCAAGCCCGCGTCGTCGAGTCGCGCGGCGAAGTCCAGTCCGTAGTCGCGCCAGTGCTCGTTGAGGTCGGCGCGCGCCTCTCCAAATTCGAGCGTGCTCGAGCGCTCGAAGCTCATCGGAACGCACAGCAGCAGCCGCCCCGTCGGCGAAAGCACTCGCGCCAGCTCGCGCAACGCCTTGCGGTCGTCGGGCACGTGCTCGAGCACGTGAAACGCGGCGGCGAAGTCCACCGAGCCGTCGGGCAGCGAGAGCGCCTGCAGATCCTCAACGAGCGTCACCCCTTGCCGGCCGCCGTCGAGGTCCGCGCCTTCGATGCGCTCGAGGCGCCCGCCGAGCAAGCGCGCCATCCCCGGTTCGGGCGCGAACAGGATGCGTCGCCCACGGCTCTGCGCCAGCCGCGCGAACTCGGGCGCGAGCTCGTGCTCGAGCAGGTACGCGAAGCCGCGGTGCCGCGCATAGGAGCGACACCGCGGGCAGAAGGAGTTCCGGTCGACGTAGCCGGCCGCACAGTGCGTGAGGAACCGCGAACCGCGCCAGCCGCAGAGGTTGCACTCGACCCGCGCGCGCTCAGCGCTGAGCCCCTGGCCTTCGCGCAGGCGGATCCAAGCGTTCGCGACGACCTCCTCGCGAACGAACCGCAGTCCCGCCCGCGCGCCGCCGACGCGCCAGATGTGCGCGCCGCGGCGCAGTTCGCGCACGACCTTTTCAGCGGCCGGCCAAGCGCGCGTGGGAGCGGACATGCCCCCAGTCTAGACGGCTCGCGACGATTGGGCCCGACGACGGACGTCGGGCCGCTCGGCCAATCAGCAGTCCACTAGCTCGGCAGCAGCGCCTTGAGATCCGCCGCGCGGCGATCGAGTTCGTCCGCGGCTTCGTTTGCGGCGGTTTCCGCAGCGGGCACGTTTTCCGGTGTTGCGGCGCGCAGCTCGGTGAGCTTGCCTTCGAGCTTGGTGAGGTGCTCACCGACCGCGACGGAGCCGTCGCGTTGTTCTTGCGTCGCGCTCTCGCCGAGTGCATCGACCGCGCTGGTCAGTTCGCCGACGAGCGTGCGCAGTCCGCTCGTGCGCGCCTCGACGCGCGCGACGGCCAGCGACTGGAGATCCGTGCCGTCGTCGACCGGCGACGGTTCGGGAGTCGGCGACGGGTCGGGAGTGGGCGTCGGCTCGACCGGCTGGATCGGATCCGGAATCGGATCCGGGATCGGCTCGGGGATCGGCTCGGGGATCGGCGTCGGCGTCGGTTCAGGGATCGGTTCAGGGATCGGCTCCGGAATCGGTTCCGGCATCTCCGGCGCCGGCGAGCGCTCCGTCGAAGCGGGCGGAGCGTCGGGGATGAGTTCCGGCGCCTCGGCGGCGCGCGTCTCGTCCGAGTCGCACGAACCGAATCCGAGGGTGAGAGCGAAGAGCGTGACGACAGCCAGACGTTGAGTTCGATTGCGCATGATGGGTACTCCAAATCGTGAAACCAGGGCCGCAGTTCGCGCGACGACGCCGCGACATGCGCGTGTGACGCAGCCATCCAAAGCTGTTCGAGCACCGCTCGGAATTGAAAGCTCGTTTACCTTCCCAGGATGACGGAAACGTCGCGCTCCCCTGCTCGCAGAGAGCCGTGCGAACGACCCGTCTCCTGCAGCGCAACCCCCTCTGCGCTGCAGCTCGAATCGCGCCGCGATCCGATTCGCTCCGCGACTTGCGTCGCGCCGTCCTCAGTCGGCGAGTTGCGCGCGCAGCGCGTCGAGAGTGTCGACGGGCGCCTGGCATGCGTAGTTCTGGCACACGAACACGCGCGCTCCCTGTGCGCCAGCGCTCTTGCCGTCGAGCACCGGCATCAAGTCGACGTCTGCGCGCGAATCGGCGAGCGCCACGACGCGGTGCGGCGCGAAGCGGCCGCGGATCTCGGCGAGGAACTCGCGCGTGCGCGCGTCGTCGAGCTCGCCCGCGACGACGATCTCGCGCGGCGCCGCGGCGAGGAAGTCGACCGCGATCATCAGTTGACTGAAAGCCGCCGGATAGCGATTCGCGAGCGCGCCGACGGACTTGATCGCGGCCTCCGCGCGCTGCGCGAGCTGGCCCTGGCCCGTGAGTTCCGCGAGCCGCAACAAGTTGAGCGCTTGCACGCTTCCGCCCGCGGGCAGTGCGCCGTCGTGCGGCGACTTGAGCCGCGCGATCAGCGTCTCGTGGTTCGAGCCGGTCGTGAAGTAGCCGCCGTTCGCGTCGTCCCAGAAGCGTTCGGCGAGGAGTCGTTCGAGCGCGAGCGCTTCCTCGATCCAGCGCGGGTCGAAGTCGCACTCGTACAGATCGATCAAGCCCGCGATCACGAACGCGTAGTCGTCGAGGTAGGCGTTGAGCTTCGCCTTGCCGTGCCGCGCGGTCGCGAGAAGCGCACCGTCGCTCTGGCGCATGCCGCGGAGCACGTAGTTCGCCGCGTTGCGCGCAGCGTCGAGGTAGCGCGCTTCGCCGAGCACCTGGTAGCTCTGCGCGAGCGCCGAGATCGCGAGGCCATTCCACGCCGCGAGCACCTTGTCGTCCTTCGCCGGGTGCACGCGCTGTTCTCGCGCCGCCCACAGCTTCGCGCGCGCTTGCTCCATCGCGACGCGCAACTCCTCCACGTCGATGCGCAGCTTGCTCGCGACTTCCGCGGCGGGCTCGGGCCGCCACAGCGCGCTCTTGCCGTGCTCGAAGTTGCCCTCGTCGGTGACGCCCCAGTACGCCGCCGCCCAGGCGCCTTGCTTCGCGCCGAGCACGGCCGCGAGCTCGCCCGGCGTCCACGCGAAGAACTTGCCTTCCTCGCCCTCCGAATCGGCGTCCTGCGTGCTCGCGAACGCGCCTTCCGCGGTCACCATCTCGCGCAGCACCCACTCGCAGCACTCGCGCGCGATCCGCGCGAAATGCTCGTCGCCCGTCGCGAGGTAGCCCTCGAGGTACGCCGGCACGAGCAGCGCGTTGTCGTAGAGCATCT
>CALFYL010000040.1 GCA_937952135.1 uncultured Planctomycetia bacterium | reverse complement strand
TGACCGACGTCGCGGGGCGCGTGGTGAGCGAGATCTTCGCCTGAGCCGGACTCAGTCGATCTCGGCGAGCAGCTTCTCGAGCGTCATCTCCGCGCGGCGCGCGCGGGTTTGCGCGTTCCACGCGGGCCAGCGGAACGTGGCGTACAGGTAGCGAGCGAGCGGCTGGGGCGCGCCGATAGTGGGGAACCACTCGCCGTACGAGCAGTTGAAGACGATCATCGCGCCGCGCTCGCACAGCAAGCGCTCGAACAAGCGCTTGTGGAGCTCGCGCCCGCGCTCGTCGGCGAAGCGTCCGAACGCGGAGCGCAGACCGTAGTAGTGCGCGGCGTCGAACTGGCCGAGACGGCACAGCACACGAACCAGCCGCAGCGGGATCAGCGGGTCGGCGCGGATCGAGTAGAGGGCCAGGTAGACCTGCACGGCCTCCTCGAGCCGACCTTCGTGCTCGAGCAGGCGCGCGTCGAGGATCTCCAGCGCGCTGAACGGCTCGGGCGAGGGCAGTGTGCGCGATCGATCGACGAGCGCTCTGGCCAATGCGAACTCGCCGCTCTCGAACGCAGCGCGCGCGAAGTCGGTCATGAGGAACCCGACGTCGTCGAAGTGGTTCACGGCGCTGCGCAGCCGGTGAGTGGCCCACTCGGCGCGGCCCATGCGCAAATACATCTGTCCCAGCGCGGCGTCGAGCAGCGGGTCGTCGCCCTCGAGCGGATCCAGCGGCTCCCACGCCTCGCGAATCGCGTCCACTTCGCCGCACAAGTACGCGATCAAGCCGGCCATGCGGCGATCTGCGCGCGACGCCTCGGCCATCTGCGCTGCGAGTTCGGGCGCGCGCGGCGCGGCGACGCTCCACTCATCTAGCCAGCTGCGGGACACCGGCCAACGCCCAAGGTCGAGGTCCGGCGCGAGTCCCGCCAGTCGACGTTGCGCCGCACGAACGGCCTCGCGCTCCAACTCGAGCTCACCCCGCTCGCGCCCGAGGGACAAACGCTGCGCGCGGTCGTAGTGCTCTTCCGCCACGGAGAACCGCGCCGCCGCCTGCGCCAAGCGCTCGCGGAACTTCGGTTGGATCTCGTCGGCCTTGGCAGCTTGAAAGCGCATCCACAGCAGCTCGCTGTGGGTTGGATTGAGCAGTTGCAGCCGCGCTTCGCGCACTTCGCGCTGGATCTCGCGCGGAAGCCACCAGAACGCGGCGGTCAGCGCTGCTGCGGCGCTCGCCACCAGCAACCCGCCTCCCACGCCTGACGTGAGCGCCTTGCGGTGGCGCTTGGCGAACATCCATGCGCGGCGCAGCACGCCGGGCGGTCGCGCGCGGACAGGCTCGTCTTGGAGGACGCGACGGAGATCCTCGGCGAGTTCCTCGGCAGTGGGGTAGCGCTGCGAGGGGTCCAGGGCGATCGCGTGCTGAACCACGGTCTGAAGGTCGCGTCCGATCCGCGCGTCCAGTCTGCGAAGCGCGATCGGCTCGTGAGTCTCCATCGCACGGGCCACCTCGGTGGACGTCCGGCCAGGGTGCGGCGGAACGCCGACGAGCGCGAAGTAAAGCGTCGCCCCGAGAGAGTAGACGTCACTGCGCTCGTCGAGCGAATGGCCGTGCAACTGCTCTGGAGAGGCGAACGCGGGAGTGCCGATGAACGCGCCTGTCTGTGTGAAGTGCGTCGCGTCTTCGGGTTGCACCAGGCCGAAGTCGGACAGCACGGCTTCGCCGTTTGAGCGCAACAAGACGTTCGACGGCTTGATGTCTCTGTGCAGGAGACGCTGGCGATGAACGTAAGCGAGCGCCATTGCGAGCTGACGTCCCAGCCCGGCGACGAATCGGCGGTAGTCTCGAGCGCTCTTCGCGTCCGCGAGCGTGGGGAAGAGCTGGGCGAGGTCCTTTTCGGCGTCCGTTCCGCGCACACGAGCGACGACGTCCGCCAGCGTCGGGCCATCGATCCACTCCATCGCGTAGGCGAGTTGATGCTCGTCGCGAATCACGTCGTGCACAGCCACCACGCCGGGGTGATCGAGACGTGCGAGCGCCCAGGTCTCCCGCACGAAACGCTCGCGTGCGCTGGCCGAATGCAGCGCGCCGGGTGGAAGCGTCTTCAGCGCCACGAGACGTCCGCTCACACGCAGTTGACGTGCGAGGTAGACCGCGCCCATTCCGCCGCGCCCCAGTTCGCGGACGAGCTGGTAGTCGCTCACGCTCGGCAGGCGCCGGAGCTGTCCCAGCGCCACAGAGCGAGCCGTTTCCACAAGTTCCTCCAGTTGCGGGCGCAGGTGGGGGCGCTGCTCCTCGAACGCTTCGAGCGCAGGCTCGTCGCCTTCCGCGAGAGCTTCGATGGAAGCCTCCAGCGCCAAGTCGAGAAACTGCTCGTCGTCGAGCTTCACGCGCGCGAACTGGGACGGCTCCATCCACGACATGGCGTGTCTCGCTGGCGTTCAGTGCGCGGGGCCGTCACGGCGCTCGGGACGCTCAGAATCACCGCCGCCGCGCCCAAGCATGCGCCGATACCGGGCGAGCCCCACGCGGAAGCGGTGGCGCACCGCATCGACACCCAAGCTCAATCGCTCGGCGGTTTCGTCGGCGCTCTTGTCCTCGAAGAGTCGCAGCCGCACCACCTCGCGCTCGCCCTCGGGCAGCTCGGCCAGTGCGCGTTGCATCGACTCGCGCTGCTCCTTCAACGCCGCCAGTCGTCCGGGGGTGGTGGTGTGGAACCCTGGATCGACCAGCCCAGTCTCGCTGGGATCGCGACCTGCGCCCGCGTCGCTGAAGAGCACGTTGGCGCCGCCGCCGCGCTTCTGCGCCGTGTCTCGCTCGGTGAGGTCCTCCAGCCAGCGATCAGCGATGGTCAGCAGCCAGTTGCGGAACGGCCGCTGGCCGCGCCACTCGAAGCGCTCCCGATCGCGCCATGCTCGATACAGCACCTCCTGCAAGACGTCCTCGGGCTGATAGCGCGCTCGCAGCAGCGCATTCATGCGCGCCTCGATCGCCACCAGCAGCCCGGCCGCGCCGATGGCCTCGAGCAGATCGTCCCAGGCGACGCGGCTGTCGAGGTTTGGGGCGGGCGCGTGCGCGCGACCGTCCGATTGGGCATCACCGCTTTGCGAGCTGGACACCTCCTCAGCGTAGCGGGCCCCGCTCCAGCGAGCTGCTCGGGTCGAATCCACCCGTGGTCGACGGGTTTTCCGAGATCTCTCGCACGGCGCGCGGTCGGACCCCGTTCCAGGCCGGCGAAGACTTCGGGAGCAAGCGGGTGTTCCGTCAGCTCGCCAAGCGAACGGAAGGCCGTGGATGAACAGGTTCGTTGATCCCCTCATCTGGATCCTCGCGGTGTGCACTGCTGCGGGTCCGCTCGCCTTGACGGCGCATGGCCAGATCACATGGCACGTGCCTTCGGACGCACCGACCATCGAAGCGGCGATCAGCGCCGCGTCAGAGGGCGACACGATCGTTGTCGGCCCTGGCGACTGGTCGCCGCCTGCGCAACTCGAGCCCTACAACTTCCTGGGCAAGAACCTGCGACTGGTGAGCAGTCACGGGCCCGCGCAGACGAGCTTGGTGAGCGTCTCGGGATGGGCCACGTTTCCGGTGGTTCGCTTCGAGAACGGAGAGGGTCCGAGCGCACTCCTGGAGGGCTTCACGATTCGAGGCGGAGTCACGTCGGCCTACGCCAACACCGCAGGGGTGAAGATCAGCAACGCGTCGCCGACCGTTCGTGGAAACGTGTTCGACGGTGTGAAAGCGTTGCGCGGAGGCGGGCTGTGGATCGGCCCGAACTCGTCGGCTCGAATCGAAGACAATCGCTTCGTGAACTGCTACGCGTCGGACCAGGGCGGCGCGCTCTTCATTCAAGACGCCTCGCCGCTGCTGCGTCGAAACGTCATCTGCAACAACCGGGCGTTCAACGGAGGCGGGGGCATTTCGATCTGGGGCTCGACCACGGGCTCGCCAACGAACGCCGTCCCTCGAATCGAAGCGTGCACGCTGTTCGGCAACTCCACGACGCCGGTGCACTCGGGCGGACGAGGCGGCGCGATCCACATCGGCATGTGGAACGGGACGGTCGGGACTCAGATCGTCCACGCGCTGATTCGCGACTGCATCGTGTGGGGCAACACCTCGGCTAACGCGCCGGGTATCGCCTTCCACTCGAGCGGATCGCTGACGATCGAGTACACCGACACGCAGGAGAGCTGGGGTGGGCCCGGGATGCTCGTCGCGAATCCGCTGTTTCGCGCCGCTGCCGCGGGCGACTTCGGGCTGCTCTCGGGGTCGCCCTGCGTAGATGCGGGCAGTCCTGCGTCGCCGCTTGACCCCGACGGTTCGCGCGCCGACATGGGAGCAGTCTGGTTCTGCGCTCCGCCGGCCGTCTACGGAACGGGCAAGCTGGCGTCCCATGGCTTGACGCCAAGCGTCGGCTGGAACGGTGAGCCGAGTGTGAGCGCCGCTTCCTTCGAGGTCACGGTGCAACAAGCCGTTCCGCAGCGAGCAGGACTGTTCTTCTGGGGCGCGACGCCGGCAAGCACGCCGTTCGTTGGCGGCTACAAGCTGGTGGCGTCGCCGACGTTGCGGCTGCCCATCCTCCAAACGGACGCGGCTGGATCCGCCTCGCAAGTGATCACGATCGACGCATCCATGCTCGGCGCGCGGCGCTGCTACCAGTTCTGGTTCCGCGATCCGCAGCACACCGATGGAACCGCCGCGGGCCTCTCCGACGGACTGGAAGTGACGTTCTGTCCGTGATGTCGCCGCTAGCGCTCCAGCTTCCGCGCCCCACTGCCTCGAGGATTTCCCCATGACTCGTCATCGCATCGCAATGCGAGCGCTGTGGACAGCGCTGACGGTTCTAGCCGTGCTCGCGCACGTCGCGCCGGCCCAGTACACGACGTTGGGATACCAGTGGCGCGGCAAGAAGCCGCGCGTGCCGTTCTACATCAGCACGAACATGATCGGCGTCGTGCCCCATGACGGGACGTTCGAGCAGGGCGTTCACGCCATCCTCGCCGCGGCGGACCAGTGGAACCGTATCGGCGACTCGAACGCCGAGCTGGTCTACATGGGCCTGACCGACGTCGATCAGATCGCGGACGACAACATCAACGTCGTGATGTACTCGGACAGTCAGTGTCCGTTTGGCTTCGGGTGCCTGGCGTACTGTCACAACCACACGAGTGGAAATGAGCTGCGAGGGTTCGACATCCTCTTGTACGGTCGAAAAGGCACGTCGAACGCGCAGATCTTGTGGTCTGTCAAACAGATCCTGTTCCCGTCGGATACAGATGTGTGGGGCGGCGCATGTCATGAGTTCGGACATGCGCTCGGGCTCGGGCACAGCGCCAACTCGGTTTCCACTATGGGCATTGGTTGTGGCACGGGCTGCATCGGAAATCGAACGCTCGCACTCGATGACCGCAACGGACTCCAGCACCTCTACGGCGCCAGCACCGGAGCGGGGCTTGTCGCATCCGACGCGACACCCGCGCCAGGTGAGTGGATCGACCTGACGCTGAACTTCCCCGGGAACGGCGGCATGGCGTACCAACTGGTCGTCGGTGTTCACGGCGACTTGCCAGGGACGCCGGTTTCGCAGTTCGCGTTCAGCGCCGACAGCCTCTCGCAGCGCATCCCCATCAACCTGCCGGTGATCGATCCGACAGGCTCCGCCGACTTCATCGGCTTCACGGGCGCGCTCGACTCCAGCGGCCGCGCCACGGCGCAGATGCGCGTCCCCGGCAATGCGTCCGCGAACTACACCGTCGTAGCGATCGTTCGCAACATCGGACCGCTCGGCGCGCCGGTGTTTCGAGATTGCTCCGCTCCATTGCGCATCGACCTCGGTCTGCCGGTGGTGCGCGTACCCCAAGACCAGCCCACGATCCAAAGCGCCATCGACGCTGCGCCGTCGGGCGAGTTCGGCCGCACGATCCTCGTCGCGCCGGGCCAGTACTTCGAGCACCTCGACTTCAAGGACAAGCGCGTTCACGTGGTCGGCGAGGCCGGGCCGCAAGTGACCGTACTCGACGGCGGTGGCTCAGGAACGGTGGTCAGGTTCCGCAACCTCGAAGTGACCAACACCTCGCTTCGCGGCTTCACCGTGACCGGCGCCAACGCCATCGATGGCGGCGGGATCGCAGTGCAGGGCTGGGCTGCGCCGCTGCTTCGCGATCTGCACGTGGTCGCCAACTCGGTCGCCGAGCGCGGCGGTGGCCTCGCGGTTCATGACTTCGGCAGCCCTGCCGTCGAGCGCTCGCACTTCGAGTCGAACGTAGCCCGCAACGGCGGCGCGATCAGCGTGGGCTGGCAGAGCCGCTTGACACTGAACCAGTGCCGGCTCACTGCGAACCACGCGACAGCCGATGGGGGCGGCCTCTACACGCTGTACTACCAGTGGCCGATCTACGCGACGACGTTGTCGTGCGCCAACACGCTGTTCGCGGGCAACACCGCGAACGAGCGTGGGGGCGGTGCCCGCGTGGGCCGCGGCTCGTCGATCACCAACTGCACGTTCGTGGGAAACGACGACGGCGGATGGGGAGCTGCGCTGCATCTGTTCCCGGCCGCATCGACTCATCCCAGCGTTCTGCGCAACCTCCTCATCTGGTCCAACGCAAGCCCCGCGTTCGGCTCCGACACGGCCGACTACACACTCCAGAACTCGAACGTCCAAGGCGGTGTCATCGGCCAGAACCTCAGCGTCGAACCGCAGTTCATCAACGCCGCGGCCGACAACTACGCGATCTTGCCGAGCTCGCCGTGCCGCAACGCAGGCAGCACCGGATCGCTCCCGCTCGACGTCACGGACCTCGACGGTGACGGCAACTTCGCGGAGTCGGTCCCCTTCGATCTCGCAGGTTGCCCGAGAGTCATCGGCAGCGCAGTCGACATCGGAGCGTTCGAGGCGGTCGACGGCCCCTCGACGTACTGCACGGCGCAGACGAACAGCCTCGGTTGCGCCGCCACGGTCACTTTCACGGGCTTCCCGAGCTTCAGCGGCGCGCCCGGCGCCTTCACGGTCCGCGCGGCGCCGCTGCTCAACGCGAAGACGGGCCTGTTCTTCTACGGCTTTGCTGCGACCGCCGCTCCGTTCCAGGGTGGCTGGAAGTGCGTCGCCTCGCCGACGCAGCGAACTCCGTTGCAGTCGACGGGCGGCTCGGTGTCGGGTTCGGACTGCACGGGCGGCTTCGCCTTCGACATGGCCGCTCGCATCGCTTCAGGCGTCGACCCGAGCCTCCGCTGTGGAGCCACGGTCTACGGACAGTTCTGGTCCCGCGACCCGGGCGCCTCTGCCGCGACCAACCTGACCGGCGGCGCCCGCTTCACGGTCGCGCCGTGAGGACTCCGATGTCGACCCATCGACAGTCGGTGGCGCGGGCGCTCGACAACTCGAATGAGGTTCGAAGTCTGGCGCTCATGGCTGCTTGGATCTTGCCCGGTTGCACGGCGTCCATTCCGAGTTCGACCTGGCGCGCCGACGCGCCACCTGAGTCCCTCGACGGTTGGAGCGCCCAGGTTGGCGTGGCGTACCAACACACGGATCAGAGCGGGCCCAACGACATCAACGACGACGTCGTGGTGGAACTACGGGCTGGGCGAGACATCGGTCGCACCGCTGGGCACGCGAGCATCGTGGACCTGGGGTGGACCTCGCCGAACACGGACACCGGCGAGAGCATTCTCTCGCTCGCTTGGAGCGCGATGCCGAGCGATGGGAATGGCCTTGCTTGGCGCATAGGACTCGGCGCGCTCGTGGGCAGCGACGCGTTCGACGATGAGCCCGCGATCGACCTTTCGGTCGCGTACTGCGCCGTGCCGGGCGCGAACTTCATCGGTCTGTTCCCGACCCTTCGGTACGTGCACTCCCTGGATGGCGCGGAGCGCTACTACGCGATGGTCGGGTTCGGCGTCCATCTCCGCACGATGCCCTTCGAGCCGTGATCGCCGTTGTGCTTGTAGTCCGATCGAGCCCCCAGGTTTGAGAATTGCGATGACGACCATGACCACCAAGCGCCGAGTCTCTCTCCAACTGGCCGTTACCGGAGTGATGGGCGCAGCGAGTCTTGTCCAGGCCCAATCCGACGGCCTTGGCTTCGGCTGGGAGACGTGGCCAGCGCCCAAACGCGTGGAGAGGCTGCTCGTCGCAGATCTCGACGCCGACGGTCGCGCCGACGTGGTCGGAGCGCTGAAGTCCTCATCCTCGAGTGAGTTGCTTGCGATCTACAGGCAACCGCCAGTCGGCATGCTGACTGGACCTGTGGTTCTCAGCGGTGCGTCCGTAGGCGGCGCTGTGGGCGAAGTCCAGTACGGCGATCTCAACAACGACGGCCGCATGGACTTGGTCGCCACGGTGACGGCAGGCGCCAACGCTGGCCGAGTTGTGTCGTGGCGAGGACTGGCCACCGGAGGGTTCGCCGCGCCAGTCGAGCGGGCAGTGAACTTCGCGCCTCAGTCGCTCAGTCTCGGCGACGTCAACGAGGACGGGCGACTCGATGCTGCGATCACCTCGGCTACGTCCGCCTACATGCTCACCGGCGATGGCTTCGGTGGGTTCGCTTCCCCGATTCCTGTGTCGCTGGGCGCTGCGCCGCATCCGGTGCTGCTGGCAGACGCAGATGGGGACTCTCACCTGGACTTGGTCGCTATGACTGGCGGCGCGAGCACGAAGCGCATTACGGTTCGGTCGGGTGATGGCGCGGGCGGATTCTCCCCGCTGGTGCAATCCGACGTGTCGGCGGATCTGCGACTGCACGGATTGATCGACCTCGATGCGGATGGTCTGGCCGAGGCGGTGCTGTGGACCCAGCTCAGCAGCCAGTCGCCTCGCTTCGAAGTGTGGCGCAACGCAGGCGCCGGCCAGTTCTCCTTCGGCGCCTCGCAAACGCTGCTCGGTCGAGCCTGGTCGATCACGCTCGGCGATGTCGACAGCGACGCGACCCTCGATCTCGTTGCGTGCACGGACACGACAGGAGGCACGGGCTTCAGCGTCGCCGCGCTGCTCGGCCCAGCGTCGATCGGATCGCTGGCGTCGGTCGAGAGTCCTGGGGTCACCAGCGGAACGCTCGCGCTGGCGGACGTCACGGGGGACGCCCGCCCGGAACTGCTCGTCGCTGCGCCTGCCACCGCCGGACCGGCCTCAGCGATATTCGGGCCAGTTGCAATCGTGCTTCAGGCGGGCGGCTTGCCCAAGAATCCCAACGCAATCCCGCTCACGGGCCTGTGCTCGGACTTCGAGATTGCCGACCTCGATCGAGATGGTGATGTCGACATCGCTGCCAGCCTGTGGGACACGGAGGCGCTCGAGCTCAAGCGTGGTGATGGAGCGGGGACGTTCACCCCGTGGCAGTCGCTACCTGTCGGGTTCCAGCCACATCAGCTTGAGGTTGCGGACCTCGACGGAGACGGCCTGACGGACATCTTGGTCGACGGTGAGCAGGTGGTCGTCAATGGCTCTGGAACGCTCTACGCGACGCGCGGGCGCTTGCGGCCGTACCACGGAGGAGCAAGCGGCAGCTTCGCGCCACTTGCAGCGTTTCAAGCGCCGATCTTTCACTTGCCGCTGCTCGTGGCCGACTTCAACGGTGACCAGCAGACCGACTTGATGACGGGCTGGTGGGTCGCTCCGCTCTGGCTCGGCGCGGGAGGAGGTCAGTTCGAAGCACCCGTTCTCGCGTCGAGCATGGGCGCATTCGCGGCGCACGCTGCCCACGACTGGAACGGAGACGGGGTGTTCGACGTCCTGGCCTCAGATCCGTTCTCGGGTGAGTTCATCACTTGGATCGGCCGAGGCGACGGGCGCTTTCTGCGCGGTCCGAGCACACCGGACCACGGGGCGAACGCCGTGTGCGTTACGGACTGGAACGCGGACTCCATCGAGGACGTCGTCGCCGTCAATACGCAAGACCCGCTCGTCTATCCCTACCTCAACGATGGCGCTGGGACCTTCGCCCCCGCGACTCCCATCTTTGTCGGTACGGGCGGGAGCTTCGTCGATCATGTCGACATCGACAACGACGGGCTGCGCGATCTCGTCGTCACGGGCTGGCTCAGTCCGGTTGCCGCGATTGCGCCCAGAACGGCCGGGGGCGGATTCGACGCGCCGCGGTTCATCCACATCTTTCCGTACGACGTGCGCGTGAAGCTCGCAGACGTCGATGGTGCGCCTGGGGTCGAACTGATCTCGATTGGCGGGCCGAAGCTGCTCGTCTACCGACGCTGATCGGGTCGCCGCACGCGCACCCGAAGCCTACGAGCAACGGGGCTCGCGCTGCGGCGTGTGCACGCTGAACCACGACTTCAAGCAGAGAGCCTCGCAAGTGGAGAACAATCATCGTTTGTCTGCCCTTATCGGCCTTTGGACTGAGGCCAACACCACCCTGCGCGACGCAGTGCACTTTCGATGGAGCGTCACCGTGACGTTCGTGACGGTGATGGCCGCGATCTGCTATGCGGTCTCGGAGGCCAGCAACGTCTCGACTATCGCCTGCGGTGCGTCGGCTATCGGGTGCGCGCTCGCCGGATCCGTGCAGATGTGGTGGCAATGGAGCTTCCATGAGGTCGTAGTCCGTGCGCAGCGGGAAGGCGCCCGACTCAAGAGGGAGATCGACACGCTCATGTCCGGCGATCCAGTCGCTCCCACGCCTGTCCAGGTCGTCGAGTCGCGCGACCTGCGCGACGGCCTGGTCGGTCTGGGATTGGTCAGCATCCTCGCCGGAGGCGCTGCCATCGGGTGGTTGTTGATGTTGAGCAGCAGTGTCAGGTGACAACGAACTTGGAGGACCGCGATGAACAGACGACTGCGAATCCGATACCAACCGGTGGAGTCCAACTGGCCTGGAGCGCTCGAGCGGAGGCTGGCACGGGTCTGGTGGCCCTCGGTCGCGTCGAACCACTCGACCGCTCGCGCGCCCTACGCCCTTTGGTTGGTCGCGATTTCATGTCTGCTCGGATCGTCGTCATGCGTCAGCGCCACCTACTGCAGCGACAAGCTCGCCAAGACGCAGGCCGACGTGCGACGAGATCGAGTCGCGTTGGAGCGCGCAGTGGCTACGAACCGCTCCGACGTTCAGGCGCGCCTTGCCCTGGTGCGCGCCCACTTGGACGAGGGCGACCGCGCCGCGGCCCGAGCTTGCTTGGACGCCATTCCCGACGCCGAGTGTTCTCCTGGTGTTGCGTCGCTCTGGGTGGCATGCGCAGAGACAGGTGACGAGCGGCGTCAGCGCGCCTCACAGGCAAACGCTGTCGCTCCGGCGGACGAGTCAGCGGCGCTGGAGATCGCGCGCGCGCGGAGGCAATCCGGCGATCTAAAAGGGGCGATGGACGTGCTGAATCGGCTGCACTCGCTGCATCCGCCCACGGTCGAGTCCTACCTGGAAGAGTCGCTGGTGCATGCGTTGGCTGGTCGTCGCCCCGAGGCGATCGTGGCTGCCGAGCTGGCCTTGCTGCGGGACTGTGAGGAACGATGGTCCGCGGAGCGACCCATCTGGCACTGGTTGGCCGGGCTCTACGAAGGCGTTGGCGGCTACGAGCCTGTCGTCACGCGCTTCAGAGCGAGGTGTAGCGAGCCGGAGCCTCAGCGCTTCGCGGAGTGGAGAGCAGCGCTGTCGGGGACGTCGGACAAAATGCTGGTCGTCGCACCCATCGATCAGCGAATCGAGCACGGTCTGGTTCTCGACGACAGCTCGACGCCGCCCGCCGTGCAGGTTGCCTACTGCGCGTCGCTTGGAGGCGTCGCGGGCGTGATGCAAGGCGATCTAGTTCTCTCGGTCGCTGGCGAAGTTGTGCGAACGGCCGACGAGCTCGAGCAGGTGACAACAAGGTTGGTGCGCGGCGAGTCCGTGACGTTCACGGTAGAGCGCAACGGGAAGCGGCTCGAGCTGTCGACGTTGATCCGAACGCGTTGGGATCTCGCGGAGTCCGCTGGCGCGCTGCTCGAGCGGTTTGGAGGGGCCGGTCCGTTCAGCGTGGACGAGGCGCTCGACACGTTGCATCAGGCCTACGTTCGTGTGGGGCTTCGCGGCAGTCGCCTTCGACTGCTACTGAACAACCTGAGAGCCGACGTGGGGGGGAGCCTCGCCAACGCCGCGGTCAGGGAGCTGATTCAAGATGCCGCCCAGTATCCGAATGACGCTGAGGTCCAAGTGGCGTTGGTTCGCGCGTTGATCGCGAGCGGCGCGAGATCACAGGCCGCAGAACAACTCGGCGCCCTGCAGGCGGGGAACCTCGGCCGTGGAGACGTTGAGGCGCTCTCGGGATTGTTGGCGTTGGCCGACGGCAAGCTCGTGACCGCGCGCAACCACTTCAATCGCGCCGTGCTCTTGGGCGAGGGCCGCGAGCCGCTCCGTGCGCTCGCGCGGCTGGTGGACGCGCGACAAGCGGCGCGCAACAACGAGATCGCGCAGGCTGCAGCGCAGGGATTCGCGATCGGCATGGGCGCCGGAGCCGCGGCCGGTGGGGGGCGTTCAACTCAGCCATACTCCGCGAGCCAGGCTGCGATGGATACCCAGACATTCAACATGACCTGCCAGCAGAACGTTCAGCAGTTTCGCTCGGCGCTCGGGCAGTAACGCTGGCGCGGCGGCCTGCGTAGCTCTCGGCTGCCGCTCCTGACCCGTCGATCGAATCTACGGTTGCTTCGCGTCAGAACCGCGCGTCGCCGACGGCTCCGCGCCCGTCGCCTTCGCGCCCGCTCCGCGCAGCTTCACGAGCTTTTCG
>CALFYL010000039.1 GCA_937952135.1 uncultured Planctomycetia bacterium | reverse complement strand
CGCAGCGCATCGCCGGGCACACTTCGCCGTTGATCACGAGTCGCCACTACGTCCAGACGGAGTTGGATGACCTGCGCGGGGCGGTCGAGGGCGTGAGCGAGCCGCGGCGGGGGCGCGGGGTGGTGGCGTAAGTCGCGGCGGAGCGATCGCGGGGTGGTCGACACGTAGTAGGTCTCGCTGGGCGCGCCGTGCGCAGAGAGCATTGTTGAGCCTGTGTTATGGGGCTCCAAGACCCCTTGACGTCGTTCGGTTTCAGCGCAACAGTCCTCGCTTCGCAAGGATCGACGCAAGGGCTCACGCCCAAGGCTCCTGCCTCCGTCGGTCTGCTGCTCATCGGCTTTCTACGTCCATGAGGTCCCAAAGTGTCAAGCGAACCGCTCTCAGCGTCCGACGTTGTTCCGTGTCTTGGTTGCGGCTCCACAGCTGCGGCGCCGTTTCTGGGCCCGCGTGAGCTGCCCCTAAACCACTGGCGACGCGCCGCACCTGAATTCGCGCGATGGCTCGCTGCTCGTGGCTGGCCAGACGACTGGCGACTTGACGGGTACGAAGCGGACTCGCGGGTTCTCCGCCGCGTGCCATGCTCGCATGAACAGTCGAACCGAGCGGCGGAGTACCTCGCGCACCTGGAGGCCCAACTTGCCGAGACGCCGGACCTGACGCCGGCGTCCGCACGGCACGATCTCCTCCGGTTCCTCGACACCCTCCTGTGCATGGACAGAACGAGGGCGGCGAGAGCGCGGCTCACGGCGCCCATGCGAGCGCTCGCCGTCTACGAGCTGAGGTCGCTCGCGTCGCGACTGCCTCGTTTTGACGCGCTAGGGGACACTGACCAGAACATCCTGAGGGCCAGCGTGATCGTGCTCATCGAGAGCGGGCAGTCATGGCCGCTCACTCGCGCGCTCGTTGAATTGCTGAGAGCCGCGCCGGTTCCAACCCTGACGCCCGATCTGAAGTACTGGAGCGACGGGCTCGTGACGGACTGGAAACCGCTAGCGGGAACGCCCACGCCGGAAGACGCAGAGCTCGCCGTGGACGCCGAGGAAGATGAGTCGCATCGCAGGCAACGGTTCGCGCGTGGCGACTTCCAGTTCGCGCCGCGGGGAATCACGGAATCGAGGCCTCCCGTCGGTTGGGTTGAGATCCCGCGCGAGCTTGGATACGCGCTGCACTACGTCTTCGCCGACGCGGAGGACTCGGATCCTCAGCTGGAACGGCTGCGAAGCGAGTTCGCCCGCTACCTGCTGCGCCGTCTCAAGCCTGGGGACAAGTTCGAGCCGAGCGTCGAGTGGCGGGTCGGCCACATCCACGCAGTTGTGGCCCTCAAGGTGAACCCGGATGGGAGAGGGCACAGGGTTCTCCATCACGTTCAGAGTGAAGATCCGAGCCCGCAGGTCAGAGACGCTGCACGGGCAGCCTATCCAAAGCTTCGGGCCTGCCTTGGATTGACCGGCTCGCCGCGCAGAACTTGCCTGGACGCGATCTGGGAGCTGTTTCGAGCCCACATGTGTGCGCTCGGCGTCCGAGTCGACGAAGTCGGTGCTCTGCGCGTCAAGCGCGAAATGATCCGCCGCACCACCCGGCCGAAGGGAGACTAGCAACAAGAGAAACCACAGTACGAACAACCGCGATTCACACTGCTCGAAACGCCGCAAGGCGACCGCTCGTCGTAAATCGACGCGCTCCAGCAGTCCTGGGCCGGCGCGCAGTCCTCGGACCGCGCGCCCTGATTCCGTACTAGCGAAAACCCAAGACGAGCTTTTCTCATGACCATTGACGACGTTTCCCGACCTGGCAACATCATCTTCGTGGATCCGAATCGACTGCGCGCAGATGACTATGGCTGTCCGATCTGCGGCGTTCATCCGTTCGCGGTGCTTCAGAACGAACATGTGCGCGGCGAGACCTGGTGCCTCGTGGTGCCCATGACGAGCAAGGGCAGTCGCTTGACTGCCATCAGGCTTCCGCCGGCGATGCTCAGCGGCACCACCAAGTTCCTGAGTACACCGGCCTTCATCTACTCGTGCCTCTACGCGAATTGGTACCCCGCGTGGCTGCTTCTCGAAGCATGCAAGCCGGGTCCCAGCGCCGCTCACAACGGCAATCGACTCACGGCAGAAGGCCTGTCCTACGTGCTCGGTTGGATCGTCCAGCCCGTTCGCCCGTTCGACGCGGCCTGACTACGGGTTAGGACGCTGACCTCAGGGCGGGGGCCGGCCATGCTCACCGCAGCTGGCTGGTCTCCGTCGCTGTTCCTCCGACTCCCAAGGCGCGCCCAAGCACAGCCCAAGCACAACCCAAGCACGCCGCGCCTTCCCATTCAGCGCCCCGCGAGCCCTGATGGCCCCGTCGCCGCGCCAACCCGCGGCGCACGGAGCCAACGACATGACGACGATCGGAACGGGGCCGTACACGGCCGACATCGGGGACGGGATCGAGACCTTCGAGACGCTCGCGGACGTGCAGCGCGCGATGCGGGCGCGGGTCAGCGGGATCCGCTCGGGCGACGAGTGGTACGCGCGGATGCGCAGCCGCCACGGCGCGAAGGTGCGCGACGCCGCGGGAAAGGTCGTCGCGAACGTGTCGTACAACGCGCGCATGTGGCGGCCGCGCGGGGGGCGGGAGGAGATTGTCGCTTCCAACAGCGTCTGATGTACTCCCGCGATTGACACCCCCTCGCCCGCACCGAGCACTCACCCCATGCCCACGTCCTCCATGGACGCCCGCATCCGGGCAGTGCTTCACTCTAAACCGAGCGCTGTGGTCACGGCGCTAATCCCTGCTTTCGCATGAACGACCGATGCTCGGGCTCGATCATGGGCGCTCGTGATG
>CALFYL010000038.1 GCA_937952135.1 uncultured Planctomycetia bacterium | reverse complement strand
GCCTCACGGCGGACCACCGCGTGCGCCGTGTCGTGCGCACGACCCGCTCGGCGGTGGAGAGCGAATGGTGCGCCGCCGGCGACCTGCGCCCGGGCGACCGCGTCGTGCTCGCGAACCATCGCGCGCGGCGGGAGTGGGCGGGGGCGCGCAACGCAGAGCAGGGCTATCTCATCGGGCTCCTCGTCGGTGACGGCACGCTCAAGGAAGACGCCGCCGTTCTGTCCGTCTGGCAGACCGCTGGTGTTGGCGCCGCCGGCGTGCGAGCGCGCGCCACCCAGTGCGCGGAAGCACTAGCTCATCGCAGCGACTTCCTAGGTTTCTTCGAAGTGCCGGGGCGCGGTGAGAGCCGCATGAAACTCGCTGCCGTTCGTGACCTCGCGCACGATCTGGGGCTCCAGCGTGGCCGCAAGACCATCACGCCCGCGATCGAAGCCAGTTCGAGCGCCTTCTACCGCGGCTTCTTGTCGGGTCTGTTCGATGCGGATGGCTCCGTGCAAGGCGATCACGAGAAGGGTGTCAGCGTTCGACTCTCGCAGTCCGACCTCGAGCTGTTGCGCGGCGCGCAGAGAATGCTCTTGCGCCTTGGGATCGCCTCGACGATCTACGAGAACCGACGTGAGGCAGGCACGAAGCTCCTGCCGAACGGACGCGGTGGACAAGCTGAGTACCCGACGCGCGCCCAGCACGAACTCGTCGTCTCCAACGACAACCTGCGCGAGTTCCGCGACGTAATCGGCTTCTCCGACACCGACAAGGCGGTCCGGCTCGAGACGCTTCTAGAGAGCTACGGCCGCGCTCTGAACCGCGAGCGCTTCGTCGCGCGCGTGGCGCGGGTCGTGCCGGACGGGACGGAAGACGTCTTCGACGTGCAGGTCCCGGGCGTGAACGCGTTCGACGCGAACGGGCTCGTCGCGCACAACTGCGGCGAGCAGCCGCTGCACCCCTACGACTCGTGCAACCTCGGCTCGATCAACTTGGGGCTGTTCGTGACCGGCGACGGCGCCGACGCGAAGTTCGACTGGAACGCGTACAAGGCGGTGATCCACTCGACCACGCGCTTCCTCGACAACGTGATCGAGGCCAACAAGTACCCGCTGCCGCAGATCGACAAGATGTCGAAGACCACGCGGCGCATCGGCCTCGGCGTGATGGGTTTCGCGGACGCGCTGTTCAAGCTGGGGCTCGCCTACAACTCCCTCGAGGGCTGCGCCTTCGGCGAGGAGGTGATGCGCGTGATGAACGAGGAGTCGCACAACGCCAGCGAGGTTCTCGGCCAGGAGCGCGGTCCGTTCCCGGCGTGGGAGGGCTCCGACTGGCAGAAGGCCGGCCGCAAGCTGCGCAACAGCTACACCACGACCGTCGCGCCGACGGGCACGATCTCGATCATCGCCGACTGCTCGGGCGGCATCGAGCCGATGTTCAGCCTCGCCTTCATCCGTCAGGTGATGAAGGACACGAGCGGCAAGCCGACCGTGATGCGCGAGGTCAATTACGTCTTCGAGGAGCGCGCGCGCAAGCTCGGCATCTGGTCCGACGAGCTGCTCGAGCAGCTTCTCGAGCAAGGCACGCTCGCGAGCCTCGGCGGCGTGCCCGACGACACCAAGCGCGTGTTCGTCACCGCGCGCGACATCAGCCCCGAGTGGCACATGCGCATGCAGGCGGCCTTCCAGCGCCACTGCGATTCGTCGATCTCCAAGACCATCAACTTCCCGCACGAGGCGACGGTCGACGAAGTGCGCGCGATCTACGAGCTCGCGATCGACCTCGACGTGAAGGGCGTCACGGTCTACCGCGACGGCTGCCGCGACGTGCAGCCGATGGCGCTGAAGGGCTCGACTTCGCGCAAGGAAGGCGAGGCCGGCGCGGCTCGCGCTGCGTCTCCCGCTTCGACTGCGTCCTCGTCTTCTGGCGGCGCTTCCTCGGGCGCCGCTGCGGAGTCCGCTGCAGGGGCCGCGGTCGAACCGTCGCTGTTCGACACGGCCATCATCCCGTCGGTGAAGCTCGACCCCACTCCCGTACGCCTGCCCGAAATCATGCCGTCCCTGCGCATTCGCCAGATGACGCCCTTCGGCAACATGCACGTGAAGATCTCGGTCGACCCGCAGCTCCACAAGGAGCGCGAGGTCTTCGCGCAACTCGGCAAGGGCGGCGACGTCGCCAACTCCGACCTCGAAGCCATCTGCCGCCTGCTCTCGCTGTGGCTGCGCTCGAACGGCTCGCTCGAGCTCGCCATGAAGCAACTCGAGGGCATCGGCTCCTCGCTCTCCGTCCCCACGCGCGACGGCCGCATCATGTCCCTGGGCGACGGCCTCGCCAAAGCACTCGCGCGCTACCTCGACGCCAAGCGCCGCCACGGCCTGCACGCGCTTCTCTTGGGGACAGCCAACCTCGACGTCCCCGGCGCCCCGACCTCGTCGTCGTCCTCCGCGCCCTCAACCCCTCCGCCCGCCTCGGCCGGTAACGGCCAACCGCGCAACGTCGGTCACTACAAGATCCACTGCCCGCAGTGCGACGGCGAACTGGCCTTCCAGGAGGGCTGTGTGAAGTGCCACGGGTGCGGGTTTAGTCAGTGCTGAGCGGCGCAGCACGTTTGAGTCATGGAGCAAAGGGTCTTCGGTCCGGGTGTCAAGCTGTATCACTACACGTCGACAGAGGGCTTCCATGGAATCTTGTCTACACGCCAGATTTGGGCGACGGATTCGCGCTACCTGAACGATACAGAGGAGCTCGTTCACGGCTACAGGCTTGCCGAATGCGTGCTTCGAGAACTTTGGCGCGACACCGCCGGTAGCGAGAAGCAAGAACGGCTTGAAGCCCTTACAGGCGAAATCTGCAAGATTCGCGATCGGACACACACACTAACCGTGTTCGTCACGTGTTTCTCTCTAGCCGACGACCTGCTTAGTCAATGGCGCGCGTACTGCCCGGTGGGCGGCGTTGCGCTCGGATTCGATCGCTGGCAACTGATGCACAGCATAGAGGGGCAGCCGTTCGAGCTGGGCCCGTGTGTGTATGACGAGGGACAGCAAGTTCAACTTCTTCGGAGGGAACTGACGGAGTTCGTCCTATCGTGCTTAGGTGTCTCAGATGCTTTCTGGAACGCCGGTGACTACAAAACGAGCTTTCTCAACGGGCTGCACGTCACACTGGGGCGGGTCGTGCCTCTTCTGAAGCACGCCGCGTTCCAGGAAGAAAGGGAGTGGAGACTCTTCGCTTCAGTTGAGACGGTCAATTTTGGAGGAGGACTCAACTACCAGTACCGAACACGGCGAGGTCTCGTTGTGCCCTATGCGCCCATTGCGCTCGACCCAATAGCGTGGCATGGGTCGGAAATAGTTGTGGGACCGGGACAGAACATGGAGCTGGTTGCTCACTCCGCAGTTCGTATGACAGAAGCGCAGTTCTCGATATGGCCACGCGTTCGGAAATCCCACATCCCCTACCGGGGAGTTTGAAGTACGGTACGGAGTCAGGCTCTTCCCTCCACTAGCCGACCCGCCGCAACACCCTGTGGTTGGGGCGCGCGAGATTACTGATGCGACGAAGCAGGCGCTGTCGCTCGCCCGACGGAACCTCGACCGTCAATCGCCCGAGCCCAGCTCGAGCAGCTCGGGCGCCACGAACACTTGGCCTCGTTGTCGGCCCGTGGCTTCGACGAGAAGGCCGGCGGCGACGACGCGCGGGACGATCTTCGACGCGCCCGGGGGAGTGATGTCGAGGAGCTCGGCGACTTGCTGGCGAGTGACGGTCGGACGCTGGAAGAGCTCGTCGACGACACGCAGGAGCGCGGCGGAGGAACGCGTCAACGCGTTAACCTCGACGCGGCGGAGGTCGACCCTCCGTTCGGTGCTGGATCCGCCGTCATTCGCGGCCGATCGGTAGTCGTCGCACTCGCGCCCCGCCTTCGTGGACGGTGACTATGGCGCCCGCCTGGAGTTCAAGCACCGCACCTGCAAGCGCTCGAAGGATGCACTGGGAGAGGAAGTCCGGGTCGACAGAGGACGTGCGCAGGTTGATCAGTGAAGGCTTGGCTGCGCCGCCCATCGCAAGCATGGCCGAAAAGTCCTGGTCATGGCTGAGGAGGACGGCGGCTCGCACGATGTCCGAGTCGGATGATCGAGCGTCCATGCACTCCGAGACGCGCAGGACGTCCACTCCCGCAGTTCGAAGGCGGGCGACCACGAGCACGGACACATTGACGTCCGCTAGCAGCTTCACGCCGCGGGCGGGAGTTCGAGCGTCCTGCCGGAGGCCAGCCACGCTGCGTAGCGGAGACAGTCCGCCACGTCCTCCGTCTCCAGCTCCGGGAACTCGTCGATGATCTGTTGGGCGCTTCGACCGGCGGCGAGGTACTTCAGCACCAACGAGACCGTGATTCGCAAACCGCGCACGCAAGGCTGGCCGTTGCAGACGTGCGGATCTGCGGTGATGCGGGTGATCGTCGGCTCCATGACTCCATCGTACTGGTCACAAGGCGACCGAGGGCTGTGCTTGGCGATGGTGGACGACGTCAATGGGGCTGGGAAACGATCGTTGCCTTACTCGGCCATAAGGAAACGCCGAGCGCCGAGAGTTTGCTACGGGAGAGCCTGATGCCGCTTCATCGCGGTTTCCTCGCGCTCGAACGCGACTGGACCTTCGTGTGCTGCAGGTCGAGCACGAGCTCGCGTTTGGCGTTCTCGATGAACCAAACGCGTTGCCGCAGAGCGCCGTCGGGTTCGAAGT
>CALFYL010000037.1 GCA_937952135.1 uncultured Planctomycetia bacterium | reverse complement strand
TGTCTCGAACCAATGCGAGCGCGATCGCGTGATAGAGCGGGCTGTCCGCTCCACTGAGGTCAGGGCGCCAGTTTGTCATGCTCGCAAGCCTAGCATTGACCGTGACAATCGGGCGCTACATCTTCGTTCTTGTCGACCGCGAGCCCTGCGCCCGCGGACGCCACTTGCCTGGGCGGGATGGGAGCGGGTCGAGGAAAGCCCGCCTTGTCCTGCCCCCGTTGTCCTGCCCAGGCGGACCCGCAGGCCCCGTTCCCCGCTTCGACCGACGATGATTCACTCCGACACAAGCCGCGCCGCGAACGAACTCAATGTGGGATTGGCCCGCATGTTGTGCGGCGGGGTGATCCTGGATGTCACGGACGCCGAGCAGGCGCGCATCGCCGAGGCGGCGGGCGCGTCGGCGGTCATGGCGCTCGAGCGCGTGCCGAGCGACATCCGCAAGGAAGGCGGGGTCGCGCGGATGGCGGCGATCGAGAAGGTGCTCGAGATCCAGGCCGTCGTGAGCATCCCGGTGATGGCGAAGGCGCGCATCGGGCACTTCGTCGAAGCGCGCGTGCTCGAGCAGCTCGGAGTCGACTTCATCGACGAGAGCGAGGTGCTCACGCCCGCCGACAGCGAGCACCACATCGACAAGCGCGCCTTCCGCGTGCCGTTCGTGTGCGGCGCGACGTGCCTGGCCGAAGCGCTGCGGCGCATCGGCGAAGGCGCGGCGCTCATTCGAACGAAGGGCGAGGCGGGAACCGGCGACATCGTCGAAGCGGTGCGGCATCTGCGGCTCGTGAACCGCGAGCTCCGGATGGTGGCGTCGGCGCCGCGCGAGGAGCTGATGGCGATCTCGAAGGAGCTGCGTGCGCCGTACGAGCTCGTCCTCGAAGTTCACAAGCTCGGCCGCCTGCCCGTGCCGAACTTCGCCGCGGGCGGCGTGGCGACCCCGGCCGACGCGGCGCTCGCGATGGCGCTCGGCGCCGAAGCGGTGTTCGTGGGCTCGGGGGTGTTCAAGTCGGCCGATCCGGAGCGCACGGCGAAGGCGATCGTGAAGGCGACGGCGCGTTGGAACGAGCCCGAAATCGTCGCGCAGGCCTGTCGCGAGAGCGGCGCGCCGATGCGCGGGCAGTCCGCGGCGGCGATGGCGGCGGAAGACCGGCTCGCGACGCGCGGCTGGTGAGGCGGCGCCGGTCGTGAAGGTCGGCGTGCTCGCGTTGCAGGGCGGCTTCGAGCCCCACGAGCGCATGTTGCGCGCGCTGGGCGTCGAATCCGAGCTCGTCCGTTCGCCGGGGCAGCTCCACGAGTTGACGCACCTCGTGTTGCCGGGCGGCGAGTCGACCACGCTGCACCACTTGCTCGAACTGTTCGGCATGTGGGAGCTGCTGCGCGAACGCCACGCCGCGGGCGAGCTCGCGCTCTTCGGCACCTGCGCCGGCGCGATCTTGCTCGGTCGCGGCGCGGACGCACGCCCGCCGCGGCTCGAACTGCTCGACGCGGAGCTCGAGCGCAACGCCTACGGCCGCCAAGTGGACTCGTTCCGCGAGCCGATCGAATTCGAAGGCCGCGCTCTCGAGGCCGCGTTCATCCGCGCGCCGCGCATTGCGCGCGTGGGCCCGAACGCGCGCGTGCTCGCGCGCCGCGGCGGCGAGCCTGTGCTTGTCGAAGGTCCCGGCGTGCTCGCCGCGACCTTCCATCCCGAGCTGGGTCGCGACCCGCGCATCCACGAGCGCTTCCTCGCGCTCGCGAGCAACGCTGTCCTGGGGGCTTCGCTCGACGAGTGAATTGACTTCGCGCGCTCCACCCGCTCCGCTGCTCGCGACTTTCCGCTCGGTCGTTCGGCGCCCGAGCCCAACCTTCGGCCTCCTCACACGGCGCCGGAACTACGCGGAGCATCTCGATGGCCAAAGGTCAGCAGCAAGCCAAGGAAACGAAGAAGAAGAAGCTCTCCATTCAGGAGAAGCAGGAGAAGAAGAAGGCCAAGCTCGCCAAGAAGGGGAGTTGAGCGTCGAGCGCCGCGGGCGCTCTCGCGCCGAGCTGCGGTAGCGCACCCGGCGCGTGGCCAAGCTGCGCGCCGCCTCCGCGACTTCGGCGGAGGGCGGCGTCGGTCCGAGCAGCGACTCGCGCGGGCGCCTGGGAACCCGCGGAGCACGCGCTGCATCGCTCGGCGAGTCGTTCTGTGTGGGTCGTCCGCTGTCCGTCGTCTCGGGCGGGACTGGCGTTCCAGCGTAAGCCCCGGACGCGAACGCTCCGTGCGATCCTTGACCGATCGGTGTAAGTGGTGCACACTGCGGGCATGCGACCGGGACCCGCCAAGCAGTTCGATCCCGAGAAGGCGCTCGAGCGAGCGCGCGACTTGTTCTGGCGCGGGGGCTACGACGGGACGGGTCTGGCCGAGATCGAGGCGGAACTCGGGATCGGCCGCAAGAGCCTGTACGACACCTTCGGCAACAAGCGCGCGCTGTACCTGGCCGCGCTCGAGCAGTACGGCGCGAGCGTGATCGAATCCATCTGTTCCGGGCTCGAGCGTCCCGGCTCAGCGGCGTTCGAGAACCTCGAGCGCGTGTTGAACAAGCTCGCGCGCCACCACGGATCGGGCGCAAGCTCGGGGTGCCTTTTGGGCGTCGCCCTGGGCCAGGTCGAGCGCGAGGACCGCGAGCTGGTCGCGCTCTTGCGCCGCTGGCTCCAGCGCCTCGAACAAGCCTTCGAGCGCTCGCTCGAACGCGCCGCCGTCGAAGGCGCGCTGCGCGCCGATGTGCGTCCCCGCGACGGCGCGCGTCATCTCGTGGCGCTCGCCCAAGGCCTGGCCTTGCTCGGCCGCATCGCCGACACACCTGGCGCTCACGAGAGCGCCGTGCGCGCGGCGCTGGCCGGCCTGCGCGCGTGAATCACCCGCTCGATCCCTCTCGACGACGGAGCGCCCCATGAACGCACTGGCCCTTTGTCTGACCCTCGCGCTCCCCGTGCAGGCCCAGGAACCTGCGCCGCCCTTTCCGAGCTCGACCGCTCTGGCCGAGCGCATCTCGCCCGACGGTCTCCAGAGCCTTGCCGCTCTGGTGCAATCGTTCGTGGAGAAGGGCGAGATCGTCGGCGCCGAGCTGCTGGTGATCGTGCACGGCCGCACGATCCTGCACGAGGGCTACGGCTGGCGGGACCGCGAGCGCGAGCTGCCGATGAAGCCGGGCGGCGTGTTCTGCGTGCGCTCGATGACCAAGCCGCTGATCGGCGCTTCGATCTGGATGCTGATCGAAGAGCGCAAGCTGAAGCTCGAGGACCGCGTGTCGAAGCATCTGCCCGCGTTCGACGTCGACGGCAAGCGCGAGATCACGATCGAGCAGCTCCTGACGCACACCAGCGGCCTGCCGATGTCGCTGATCCTCGCGCGCGATCCACGCACACTGGACAGCGTGCGCGCCGTGGCCGACCTCGGCGGCGCCTGCGAGCTCGAGTTCGAGCCTGGCAGCGCGCTCCGCTACAGCGACCAGGGCACGGACACGCTGACCGCGGTGATCGAGGTCGTGACCGGCGCGCCGGCCGAGGATTTCGTGCGCGCGCGACTGCTCGAGCCCTTGGGCATGGCGGAGAGCACGTGCCTGATGAGCGAGGACCACGCCCTGCGCGAGCGCACTTGCAGCAAGTACATGGGCGCGCCCGGCACGTGGACGCGCTTCTGGAGCCCCGAGGACAAGGCCCTGTTCCCGATCTTTCTCGGCTCCCAGGCGCTGTACTCCACCGCCGTCGACTACGCGCGCTTTCTGCAACTGTACGCGGACCGCGGGCGCGCGAACGGCGAGCGTTTGCTGCGCCCGAGCTCGGTGAGCCGCACGCTGCAGCCCGGGCCGTTCGAGCTGGGCAGTCCGACCGCGATGCCGGGCCTGCGCGCGGATTACGGCATGTTGATGCAGCTCTGGACGCGCGCGGGCGAGGCCGGGAAACGCGAAACGGTCGCCTTCGGTCACACCGGCTCCGACGGCACGCACGCCTGGGCCTTTCCCGAGCAACAGGCGATGGTGCTGTACTTCACGCAATCGCGCGGGACGTCGACGGGCTTGCGCGTCGAAGAGCACTTGGGCGAGCTCTTGTTGGGCGTTCCCTTCGATCCGCTGCAGGTCGCGCCGCCGCTCGAGGACTACCTCGGCTACTACTGGGAAGGCGAGGGCGACCTGTACCGAGCGATCGTGCGCGAGGGGTCGGACCTGGCGCTCGAGATCCTCGGCAAGGCCGTGGTGCCGCTCGATTACATCGGCGAAGACCGCTGGAAGCTGCGTCCGCAGCCGAGCACGGTGCTGGCCTTCGACCGCGACGAGTCCGGCGGCGTCACCGGCTACCGCATCGGCGAGCACGTCGAGTACCGCGTCAAGCCGCGCGCCGACCTGCCCACGGCCGACGAGGTCGCCGCGCGCGTCGCGGCCGCGCACCGGATCGAGCGTCTGGCGGACGCGGGGGTGGTGCGCCTGCGCGGTCGGATCGAGCTCCCCAAGCTGGATCGCCGCGGCGAGAGCGAGCTTTGGCTGGCCTGGCCGAACCGTTGGCGCGTCGACGAGTCCGTGGGTGAGCAGGTCGGCAGCGTGGCCTTCGACGGCACGACGCTGCGCCAAGCGGTGAACGGGCAGCCGGCCACGCCGGTCGAGGGTCGAGCCGCGGAACTCCTCATGCTGCGCGACCCCTTCCTGCGCTTCGGCGACTGGCGCCGCGACGGCGCCGCGTTGAACGTGGTGCAGGAGATGCGCCCCGGAGACGACCGGGTGTGGATCGTGCGCGCCGGCGACTGTTCCGCGTCCGCGCCGACGATGTACGTCGACGCCGCGACCGGCCGCCTGGGGCGCATGGACGGACTGACGTTCGTCGACGGCCTCGGGGTCCTCGGCCAGCGCGTGGCCTTCGGCGACTGGCGCGAGGTCGGCGGCGCGCTGCTGCCCTTCCGGATCGAGGTCGAGCTCGCGCAGCCGCTGATCGGCAAGATCCTGAACACCTACGAGACCTTCGAAGTCGGCGTCGAGGTCGACGCGGGGTGGTTCGAGCTCGATTCGAAGGCGCGCTGATCGCCCGCCGCGCGGCGCCATCCCATCGCACGCTGGCGCGCGACTTCGCGCACGGCTACGTTCCGCAGAACGCATGTCGTTTCGCCAACTCGCGCCGCTCTTGTGGATCGTCGTGTACCTCGTCGCGATCGAGCTAGCGCTCGAGCTTCGCGCGACGCGGCTCGGCTGGCCGACGCTCCTGATCGGCGGCGCGATGGGCGCGATCGGCGAGAAGCAGGCCGACCCGACGTGGGGGCCGAGCGACGATTTCCCGTTCCGTTCGCGGCGCGTGGCGCCCGAACGGGCCGCCGGGCGAGCGCGGATCTGGTTCGCGTCGGCGTCCTACGGCGAAGACCTCCAACTGCCGCCGGACGCGGTGTTCCCGAACCTCGCGGCGACGCGGCTGCGCGAGCGCGGGATCGAGTGCGAGGCGCTGAACGCGAGCAGCGCCGGCAACTCGGTCGTGTGGAACGCTCGCGACCTGACGGAGTTCGGCGCGCGCTACAAGCCGGACGTCGTGGTGCTCTACCAGATGTCGAACGACATCGACGAGCTGTCGACGGTGATCTGCGGCCGCGGCTGGGTTCCAAGCAAGGAGCGCAAGACGCCGGCGGTCGAGCACGGTCCGAAGCGCGTTGCGGCCGAAGCGAACTGGCTGGTTCGAACGGTCGAGAGAACGACGGCGTTCAAGCACCTCAAGAGCGTGATCACGTCGCGGCTGACCAGCGCTCGGCGGCTCGCGCCGACCCTGGGCGAGGCCGGCGAGGCGCTGTTCGAGGCCCGGGTGCGCGCCTTTCTCGCCGCCTGCCGCCAGCTCGATGCCCAGCCGGTTTTCTGCACCTTTCCGACGGCCTACACGCGCGCGACGATCGCGGACACGCCGCTCGAGTACGAGCTGAACATGCTGCGCTTCAACGAGTTCCTGGCGCTCGAGGGCTGGCTCGACTCCGTGGAGCGCTTCAATGCCGTGCTGCGGCGCATCGCGAGCGCGGAGCACGTGCCCTTGATCGATCTCGCCGGGTCCGTCGCCGGCCGCGCGCAACTGTTCCGCGACATGTGGCACCTCACCCAGCCCGGCCACGTCGAGGTCGCGCGCCGCATCGCCGACGAACTCGCGCGCCTCGAGGCGCTCACCCCGAAGGCGCCGCGGTGAACTTCAATTCACCCGAATTCGCGCTGTTCTTCCCGGTGGTGCTCGCGGTCTACGCGCTGCTCTTCCGGCGCGAGCGCCCCCGCGATCTGTGGCTGCTCGCGGCCAGCTACTTCTTCTACATGTCGTGGAACTGGAAGTACGCCGGGCTGCTCCTGTTCTCGACGGCGCTCGACTACATCCTCGGCTTGCGCATGGCTCGCGAGGAGCGCCCGGCGGCGCGCAAGTCGCTCGTCACGCTGTCGGTCGCCGTGAACCTCGGCCTGCTCGGCGTCTTCAAGTACTACAACTTCTTCCTCGACGTCGCGCGCGACTCGCTCGCGCTCGCGGGAAGCGCGCTGCCGTTCGATCCGATCGACGTGCTGCTGCCGGTCGGCATCTCGTTCTACACGTTCCAATCGCTGTCCTACACGATCGACGTGTACCGACGCGAGATCGGCCCCGAGCGCGACTTCTTCAAGTTCGCGCTGTTCGTGAGCTTCTTCCCGCAGCTCGTCGCCGGCCCGATCGTGCGCGCGGTCGACTTCCTGCCGCAGTTGCACCGCGAGCGCGTGATCGAGCCGAATCACTTCCGCGAAGGGCTGTTCCGCATCTTCCGCGGCCTGTTCAAGAAGGTCGTCCTCGCCGACCTGCTCGCGAACTTCGGCGTCGACGCCGTGTTCGCCGCGCCCTCGCAGTACTCGTCGTTCGATCTGCTGTTCGCGCTCTACGCCTACGCCTACCAGATCTACAACGACTTCTCGGGCTACAGCGACGTCGCCATCGGCGCCTCGCGCATGATGGGCTTCAAGTTCCCCGAGAACTTCAACCGCCCGTACCTCGCCCAGAACGTGCGCGAGTTCTGGACGCGCTGGCACATCTCGCTCTCGACCTGGCTGCGCGACTACCTCTACATCCCGCTGGGCGGCAACCGGGGCGCGAAGGGCCGCACGTCGTTCAATTTGCTCGCGACGATGCTGCTCGGCGGCCTGTGGCACGGCGCGGCGCTGAATTTCGTGCTTTGGGGCGCGTACCACGGCGTGCTGCTCATGTTCGCGCGCAGCTCGGACCGCTACTCGCGCGAGTCGGCATCGTGGGCCCGCGTCGCGTGGCGCCGCATCGTCTGCTTCCACCTGGTGCTCGGCGGCTGGCTGCTGTTCCGCGTCTCCAGCCTGGAGCACCTGCGCGAGTACGGGCGCGGCCTCGTCGCGTTCACCGGGGGCACGCAGCTCTCGCTCGGCTACTTCGCGGTGCTCGTCGGCGCGTTCGCGGCGCACTTCACGTCGCAAGCCGGCTTGCTCACGCTCACTCGGCGCGTCGCGAGCTGGCCCGCGCCGGTTCAAGGCGCGCTGTACGCGGCGATGGTGCTCGGTTTCTGCGCGCTGACGATGCAGGCGCCGGCCTTCATCTACTTCCAGTTCTGAGGCGCGGGCTCAGCGTCGGCGAAACTTCGCGAGAGCGTCGTGCACCAGCCGCGACAGGCCCTCGCGGCCCGCGCGGTCGAGCCCGACGCGCCAGAGCAGCGCGTACACGAGCGCCATCCAGCCGAGTTTCACGCCGAGAACGAGCGGCAACGCGCCCGGCGCGAGCGGATCGCGGTTCATGTCGACGAACCACGCGCCGACGAGCGCGAGCGCGACGAGCGAGAGGAGCTTGACGCTCGTGCCGGCGCTTCGACTGCGCCAGCCGCAGCGCGCCGCGGTCCACTCGGCGCCGAAGGCGAGCGGAGCGAAGCAACCCAACGTCGCGAGCGCCGCGGCGGTGTAGCCGTGCTCTTCCCAGCGCGGCACGAGCGTGACGCCGAGCGCGATACCGAGCGCGAGCGCCGCGACGTTGACCACGAGCAGCGACCACGTGCGTTTCTCGGCCATCAACGCGACTTGGCTCATCGCGTAGCTGCCGTAGCAGAGGTACGCGGCGACGACGATCGGCGTGACGCGCCACGCTGCGCGGTACTCCGGTCCTCCGGACAGCAGGTCGACCGCTTGACGTCCAAACACGGCGGCCGGCAAGTAGAACGCGCAAAGCGCGACGAGCGCCCAGTCGCCGAGCCTCACGAGTTCGCCGCGGCGCTGCTCGCGCGGCAAGCCGAACACGTGCGGCTGCCAGATCTGCATGAACGGCGTGAGCACCGCGGAGTGGAACAGGAACGCGATCTTGTAGCCGATGCCGAAGACGCCGACCCAGGCGGTCGCGACCGTGATCTCGAGTCCGTTCGAGCTTCCCTCGAAGCGTTGCTGCGGTCCGAGGTGCTCGATCACGAGCTTTCCGAACTGATGCAGGCCGAGTTGCACGAGTCCCAGCGGCAGAAGCGGCAGCGAGAAGTGCAGCAGCGGCCTGAACACGCCCCAGTCGAAGCCCGTGCGCAGGCGCAGCGCCATCCACAGACTGAACGCGAGCGCGCACACGACCTCGCTGATCAGGATGCTGAGCAGGAACCCGCTCACGCCCATGTCGAGGCCGAACAGCATCCACAGCTTGAGCGCGGCCTCGACGACGGTCTTGGCGAGCTGGATCGCCGTCGATGTGCGCGAGAGCTTGAGGATCTGCAGATAGCGCAAACCCGACGCGGTGCAGATCGAGAACGGCACGATCAGGATCGCGAGGAACAGCGCGTGGTCGCGGCCGTCGGCGAGCTCTCCGTCGCGCAGCGAGAACAGCAGTTCGGAGAGCGGTCCGCGGGCGAGCAGGGCGACGATTGCGGCGACGAAGGAGCTGATCGCGAGCGCGATGGTGGTCGAGCTCACGACCTGCGCGCGGCGCCGCGGGTCGTCGTGCTCGAAGTAGAAGCGCGTGAGTCCGCCGAGCAGGTTGATGCCGACGAGCTGCGGCACGATCAGGATCAACAGGTCGACGATCTCGAGGACGCCGAACTCGCCGATCGACAGGCGCTTGGTGTAGAGCCGGATGAGGACGATCGACAGCAGCCGCTGCGCGATCGGAGCGAGGCTGTAGATCCAACTGTGGCGCAGCAGGCCACGAACGGACTCGGGGCTCTCGCCTTGGCCGGCGCTCATGCCCGCTCGGACTCGCTCGAGGCGCTACGCCGTCTGGCTCGCATTGCGCGAGGTTACAGCCCGCGCCGCACTCGCGTACAGCGCGGCGCCGCCCCGTGGAGCGAGCGGCTGCTCACACCGCCGCACCCGGCGCCGACTCGCTCTCGGGCTGCTTCGACCGCGCCCGCAAGAGCGCCACCCCGATGTACGCCGCGAGCGCGATGTAGAGCAGCGCGCGCAGGCCGATCGCCATCGACAGGAACTCGGTCAGCCCCCCCGCGACGGCGCCGATCAGATTCCAGCCGAACGCGGCGTCCGGCTCGCGGCGCACCTTGAAGCGCAGCGCGAAGCACGTCGAGGCGAAGAACACCGGCAGGCCGACGAGCAGCACCGAAGCGACGAGGCGCAGCGGCGTATCGAGGTTCAGGAGCGCACTGGTCGGGATCAACATCGCCGCGACGAGCGAGAGCACGAGGCCCACGATGCTCACGCTCCACGACAGCGGCTTGAGCGCCATGGCGATCGTGCCCGCGAGCACCATGAACAGGATCGCGCCGAAGACGATTGCCGACGTGAGCCAGGTCGCGCCCCAGGCGAGGTTCATCGCCGTGACCGAACGCGTCTCGAGCAGCAGGAACGCGACGCCGAAGAGGAACATCTCCGCGTCGAAGCCGCCGCTCAGGAAGCTTCGGCGCATCTGCGGCGAAACGATCGCGACAGCGGCGATCGAGAGCGCGGCGAAGAGCCCCATCAGCGACGCGTAGAAGGCGCTGATGCCGGGCTTCACGAGGTAGAGGAACGGCCAGTCGTCGGTGGGCAGGCGCGTGCGCGCGGCGATGGCGGCCACGTCCTCGCGGCTCGGGCGCTGCGGCCCGTCCTCGATCTGCTCGGTGAAGGCCGCGCCCGAGAAGAACATCGCGTGGCCGTCGTAGGTCTTGGGCTGCACGCGCGGCGGCTCGCCGAAGATCTCGGTCAGCATCGCGATCTGGCGCTCGCGGATGTACTCGCCGACGTGGCTGTCGAACAGCACCACGAAGCCGCCGCCCGGCGCCAGGCGGTCGCGCGCGAGCGTGAAGCATTCCTTGGTGTAGATGAAATTGTCGAGGCGCACGTTCGAGAGCGCCGAGAGCCGCGTCAGCGAGTCCATCGTGCCGAACACGATCAAGTCGTAGCGCTCCTCGGTGCGGTTCAGGAACGCTCGGCCGTCGTCGATCACCACGCGCACGCGCGGATCGGAGTAGGGCTTGTTCGGATGGCGCTCGAGGCCGAGCTGGTAGAGCAACGGATCGATCTCGACGGCCGTCACGTCCGGCACGCCCTCGTCGAGCATGGTCGCGACGTCGTTGCCCGTGCCCGCCCCGACGACGAGGCCCTTCTTCGGCGTGTTCGCGAGCAAGCGGTACGGCAGGTGGTAGTCGCGGCGCAGCTCGCGCATCCACTGCCGGATGCCCGGCGCGGCGTGGGTGTCGCTCTTCGACATCGGCAGCGCGTTCTGGTGCAGCGAGCCGTTCGTCATCACCGCGAAACCCGGGCGATTGGGGTCCTCCGAGGTCGTCAGCGCGTAGTAGGGGCTGTAACGCTCGGCTTTTTCGGCCTTCACGACGCAGAACAGCACGCCGCCGGCGCCGAGCAGGAAGCTCACCGCCAGCGCGCGCCGCGCGACGAAGAACGGCGCGAGTCCGGCGGCCACGACGCTGAACCAGACGATCGGAAAGGTCCCGAGGAAGCTGCCGACGGAGAACGCGATCACGCCGAGCAGCGAGCCCGCGATGTCGCACGCGTAGCCCCACAGCGAGCTCGACAGCTCGCGGAAGGCGCGCAAGCGTTCGGCGACGAGTTGACCGAGTGGAATGAAGGTGATCGCGGTGCCGACGAAGCCCCACGCGATCGGCAGACGCACGCCGTCGACCACGGGCGCGCCCGTGTCCTCGAGGTCGTGATAGAACATCCACAGGAACTCGGTCGCCGATTCCTGCGTGAAGACCACGCCGCTCATGGCCCACGCGCTGCCGATCAGCGCGACCATGGAGACCGGCCAGAGCCACAGCAGCGAGGCTTTCCCGGCGCGCAAGCATCCGAGCCCGAGGCCGAGGAAGGCGCTGATCAGGATGAGGTTCGGGAAGTACGCGAGCACCCGCACTTGCGCGGGCAGCCAGCGGATGAGCGCGAGCTCCTGGAACAGGACGACGAACGAAAGGACGACGAGTTCGAGTCCGATTCGCCGACGCTGGGGGCTGGTGTCAGCTTGCATGGCGGCGAATCGTACCCGCTCGCGCGCCGAACGGTTGGACGGAGCGGCGGCAAGTGGAGGCGCTCGAAACGGTCGGTTTTCAGGCCGAAAAGTTGCACTTCTCGACGTGAGAGACCCGCGTTCAGCTCTTGCGGACGATCCCGGCGTGCAGGCGATAGTGCATGACGCTGCGATCGTGCAGGCGAACGCGCCACTCCAGGTCGTCGAGCTCGCGTTCGAGCTTCAAGCACGCGAGAGCTTCGTCCGCACCCGCTCCGAGCGCGCTGCGCAGCACCGCTTCGCTCGCGCCCGCGTGAGGCCCGCGCTGCGAGTGCCCGCCGAACCACGCGTCGAGCGGTGCGGCGGATGGCGACCAGTCGTAGGGGCACGCGAGCACGAGCACGCCGCCGGTCTTGAGCAAGCGCGAGCACGAGCGGAGCAGCTCGAGCGGCGCGTGCGTGCTGTCGAGGACGTTGAGCGCGACGAGCGCCGCGAACGAGCCGTCCTCGAAGGGCGGACGCGAGGCGTCGAGCGACCAGAAGTCGACGCGCTCCGCGCCTTCGAAGGCCACGTCGAACTCGCGCCGCTCGAACACCACGCCCACGCGCCGAAGCGGAAAGCGCACGCGCCGTTCGCGCAGCACCCGTTGCGCGACGCGAAGCTTGGCCTGGTGCAGGTCGGCGCCGAGCACGAGGCGCTGCGTGCGCGCGGCGAGCTCGAAAGCGACGCGGCCCACCGAACAGCCCACCTCGAGCAGCGGCCCCTCGGGCAACGCTCCGACGTGCGGCCACAACGCGTCGAGCACGCTGACGATCGAGCCCGCGCTCGCCGTGGGCTCGGACGCCTGTGGATCGAACTGGGCGTAGTGATCCCAGGCGTAGTTGCTGACATGCTGCCGCAGCGCGTCGAAATTCGACTGCGGCCCGGCGCAGTCGCCGATCCAGCTCTCGCTCAGCTCGTGCAGATCGTCGCGCCCGAGAAACGAGAGCAGTTGGCCTTCGACGTGCGCGCGCAGATCCGGCGCGAACTGCGCGACTCCATCGAGGATCGGGAACTCGCGCTGGCAGTTCGGCGCGTCGCACGCGAGCCAGCCCTCGACGACGTGGTCTTCGTGCTCGCGCAGCACGCTCGCGAGCCGCAGCGCGTGCCCCGAGCGGCACACGGGACAGCGCGGCGCCAGCGCTTCGAGATGTCTTCGTCGCATGACGTGGTTGGAAACGCTCGCGCGCTCAACTGATGAGCACGTTCGAGCTGCCCGGCGGCAGGATCTTGCCCGTGGGCCCGGGGATCGGCGCGACGCACGACGCGTGCGCGGTCATGTCGCCGACGCGCGCCGCCGGCAGGTTGCAGATCAGGACCTTCGTCGAGCCGACGCTGATCATCCCCGGCCCGCCGGGCACGCAACCGGGCAGCGTGCACGGTCCGGTCATGTCGGTCGAGCGCGCGGCGGGCATGTTGTTGATGAGCACCGTCGGCGCGCCTTTGACGATCGCGAGCGGCAAGCCGGGGTGCGGCGCCGGCGTCGGCACGGGCGCGGCGGGATGGATCGGCGCGTGGCAGTGCGGGCTGTCCTGCTTCGCCATGTCGCCCATGCGTGCGGCGGGTTTGCTCATGGGAGTCGTGGGGGAGGCTCGGCGTTGAGCGGCGCTCAGCAGGGCCCGTGCTGGATGAGTTGGATGCCGAGCGTCGACTCGGCCTGCTTCGCGAACGCGGCGACGAGCAACCACGGCACCGGAACCGAGGGCACGCCCGCAAGCATCTGCGCCAGCGCGGGGCCGAGCAAGGGCGAGCCTGCACCCGGTGCGCTCGCGCCGAGCGCAGCGCCGGCGCTCGCTCCAGCCGCTGCTCCTGCTCCGGCGCCCGCCGCGGCGCCGGCGGTTCCGCCCAAACTTCCGCTCGCGGCGCCGGAGCCCGGAGCGCCGAGCGCCGCATTCATCGCGCCCGTCGCGGCGTTCAGCGAGGAACTCAGCGGCGCCGCGTTCGCCAAGCTGTTCGCGAGCGAGTTGAGCAGCGCATTCAGCTCGGCGCCCGCTCCCGGAGCGAGCACGTCGATGCCGAGCGTGCGCCGGATCGTGTCGATCGCCGCGAGCATCTGCATCGCCGCCAGCAGCGCCGCCATCGAGACCGGATCCATCGCGGACGGCATGCCGCCCGCGGTCGCGCCCATCAGCCCAAGCTTCTGCGCGAGCGCCGCCATGCCGCCCGGCGCCATCACATTCACGCCGAGCCCGACTTGGGCGCTCGCCGCGGCGGACTCGAGCGCCTGGGCCTGCGCGGTCTCGATCGCCGTCGCGTTCGCCTGCTGCTGCAGCGCCTGAAGCGCGTTCGCGAGGGCGGCGGGCGAGAGCGCGTCGTTCGCCGCCTTCAGCGCATCGCTCGCACCCGCCTGCGCCGCGTCGAGCGCCTGCTTCAGGTTGTCCTTCGCTTCGTCGAGCTTCTCGCCGACGGCCTTCGCCGCGTCCTTCGCCCAGTCCGGCGCGTCGAGGTCGACGTCGAGCGCGTCCTTGAGCGCTTCGACGAGTTCGCCGAGCTTCGCGACCTCGAGCAACTTGCCGAGCAGTTGAAGCGGCAGCAGCGCGAGTTGCTTGAGCAGCTCGGCGATCATCGGCCACATGCTCGCGCACATCGCGCCGGCGCCGGGCGAGAGCGGATGGACGCCGAGGCCCGCGTTCAACGCGGCGGCGGCGCTCGCGACCGCCGCGAGCTGCGCCGCGGCCTGCATTTGAGGGTTGCAGGCCAGCGCTGCGGCGGCCGCGGCTTGCGCGGAGGGGCTCGCGGCGGCGTTCGCACCGAGCGCCGCGGGCGCCGAAAGCGCTGCATTCGCGGCGTTGAGCGCGTTGCCGAGCGCGCTCGCGTTCGGCAGCAGGTTCGACGGAAGCACGAGTCCCGGTCCGACGTTGCTCGGCAGGTGCTGGAAGCGCGCGAGCAGCTCCAACTGGCGCTTGTAGCAGATGCAGATCATCGCGGGCGCTCGTTCACTTCTTCCACCCGAGCTTCTTGTTGATCGTCGAGCTCCCGCCCGGTGGCGGCGTTGTCTGCGGCTTGCTCGGCTGCGGCGTGCTCGGCGGCGGCGGAGGAGCAGGAGGAGGAGCAGCAGGAACGGAAGCGCTCGTCGCCGTCGAGTACTGCACGGCCTCGCCGACGCTCGCG
>CALFYL010000036.1 GCA_937952135.1 uncultured Planctomycetia bacterium | reverse complement strand
GCGTCGGCGACTCGTGCACGAACATCATCTCGCCGATGATGAGCTACTTCGCGCTCATCATCGCCTTCTTCCAGCGCTACGACCCCAAGGCCGGCATCGGCACGCTCGTGGCGACGATGCTGCCCTACACAATCGTGTTCATCCTCGCGTGGTCGGTGTTCTTCGCGGTGTGGGTGAAGTTCGGCTGGGCGCTCGGCCCGGGTTAGCCGAGCTACTTCGCCGGTGCGGTCGGCGTGATGCCGATCAACACACCGACCGCCAAGGTCCACGTCGGAAAGGCGGCGACGCCCGGAATCGCTTCCACAGCGAGCGCGGGGAGCAGTGGCCAGCGGAAGCCGAGCACCCAGAAGAGCAGCGCCGCAGTCACGGCGTCGACGACGATCTGCATCGGCGGCGCGAAGACCGTTCCGAAGCTGAGGGCGTCGCTGATCGCGGCGATCGTGAACGCGAGCACCTTGCGGCGCAGGGAGATGCCGACCGTCTCGCGCGCGGCGTCCGCGATGCTCATCGCGAGCGGCGGAGACTTCGCCGCCGGCCCCGACGCGGAGTCGCTCGGGACCGTGGCCGAGCGCACCGGCCCGCTCGGCGCGATGTCGAGCGTGCGGCGCGGCTCCTGCGGGCCGCCTTGATCTTCGCCGGTGGGGCGCATGGTCGAGAACCTAGGTCGCGCGCTCGCCGCTCGCCAGTGTCCAGTCTCGAAGCGCTTCGGCGCCGCCCCGGTCGTTGTCGCGCGCCAATTCGCTCGACCGCGGGCCTCGCGCTAACTTTCCCTCGTGGCGATCGCGACCGGAGGTTCCGCACGAAAGCGTCCCTCCGTCCGCCGTGGGTTGCGCTGGATCGTCGGCGGCGCGGCGTTTATCGGGCTGGTCGCGGGGTGGGCGGCGTGCCACCTGACCGAGCGTGTGCGGACGAAGGAGCGGTTGCCTCACGCTGACGCCTCGCCACATCCCGCGCACGAACTCGGCGCGCCCGAGTTGCAGGTCGAGGACCACACCTGCGGCTTTCACAGTCTTTCGATCGTGTACCGCGCGCACGGACTCGATCCGGAGCAGGAGCAGCTGCGAGCGCGGCTGGGAGTCGACGTTCCGGCGATCCCCAAGGACTCCAGCACGACCGGGACGCTCCACCCGGATCTGTTGCGCGTGTTGCGACAGGATCGTTTCGACTCTTCGTTTCTCGATCCCGATGCCGAGGACACGCCCGCGACGCTCGAGCGCCTCACCGCCGCCGGTCGAGCGGCGCTCGTGTTGATCCAGCGCGCGGAGTCGGGCGGCCTGCACTGGGTGGCGGTGTCGCGCAGTTCGGTCCCAGGGCATGTGCGGGTCTTCGATTCGCTCGTGTCCGAGCCCTACGACGTGCGCACGCGCGAGTACCTGCGCGAGCGCGTGCTGTCGGTGGTGACGATCGAGCCCGACCCGGGCGCCGGCTTCGCGAATCCCAAGTCGGTCTACGCAGAGGGCATCGCCGAGATGTGGCGCGTGAAACAACGCCTTGCGGCCCGAAGTCCGCAGTCCGCGCGGTGACGGATCTGCGCCGCCGAGCCAACGCGTTCGATCACGAAGGCGGCTCGCGGTCCTCGTCGCACAGGTTCCGCAACGGGCGCTCCGGGTCGGTATCGTGGGGCGCATGGAAGCCCGCTCCCTCGCCGACAAGTTCGCGCAGATCCACGAGCATTGGCGGCCCAAGGTCGTCGCCGAGCTCAACGGCCAGGAGCTCAAGCTCGTCAAGTTCCAGGGCGAGTTTCCCTGGCACACGCACGAGCGCGAGGACGAGCTGTTTCTCGTGTGGCGCGGCCGCATGGCGGTCGAGTTCCGCGATCGCCGCGTCGAACTAGGCCCCGGAGAATTCTGCGTCGTGCCGCACGGCCTCGAGCACCGCACGCTGGCCGCGGAAGAAGCCGAGGTCCTCGTCTTCGAGCCCGCCGCCACGCGCAACACAGGCGACGTCGTCGACGCGCGCTTCACCGCGCCGAACGGCGTGCGCATCTGAATCGCCCCGCCTCCCTCTGGATCCGCACCATGTCCAACTTCTTCCCGTGCCTCTTCTACGACGACGCTCCGGCGGCGATCGAGTTCCTGTGCCGCGCCTTCGGCTTCCGTCGCCGGCTCGTCGTGCCCGGCGAAAACGGTGCGGTGCGGCATGCCGAGCTCACCTTCGAGGGTCCTGACGGAGCGCTCGACGTGATCATGGTCGGCACCGCCGACCGCTCGCGGCAGTACATCAGTGCGCGAGGCCTTCCAGGCGTTCACCAAGCGCTCTGCGTGCGCGTCGCCGATCCCGACGCCCACCACGCACGCGCCGTCGCGGCCGGCGCCGTCGTGCAACAACCGCTGCGCGACGAGGACTACGGCTCGCGCGGCTACATGGCGCTCGATCCCGAGGGCCAGCAGTGGTACTTCGGGACCTACACGCCCGGCGCGCACTGGACGGAGTAGCGCGGCCAGTTCCGCGCTCGCTCCGTCTCGAGCGCTGCTCAGTCTCGAGCGCTGCTCAGGGTCTTTGTCGCGACGCCGCGCTCGTCGCAGAGGTCCAGCGACGCTCCGCCGCTCGTCTCGGCGCGCAACCAGGCTTGGAACTCACCGGTTCGGTTCTTCAGCACCAACTCGGGTTCGTCGTTCTGACCGAACACGACAAACCGTGCGCAGTCCGAGGGCTCCGTTGCTCCGCCCTTGCGGTACAGGAACAGCCCGGGAATCACGTTGTCCGGCCCCTGGTCGTCGACTCCGAGCCTCGCGCGCTCCTTCCCATCCACCATCAAGCTGAACCGCTTGGCCGAGATGGTGTCGACTTGCAGGACCTTCGGGACCTGCTGCGGCGCCTGCGCGGCGACGACGAGGGCCGAGGTCGCGACCACTACGACGACGCCGGCGGCGACGCGCCAGCGGCGAACTTCTCGCTCGAGCCGTGCGAGTCGAGTCTCGATGTCCTGCATGGAAGGGCTCCAACGTGATTTGGACGGCGATGGACGGAGCTCGAGAATAGCGCGCCCCGCCACGTTGAGAGCGTCTTCCGCCTGTCGAGGTCGCGCGGCAGGTGCGCGCCTCGGACGCGTTTGCGGCCACGCCAGCGGCGAGGTGGCGGAGATTCGTCCGGTTGGTGGCTGAATTTCATCCACGGCTGCGGCACGGCGGCGACGAAGTCGACTTCCTCCTCGAAGAAACTCGCGGCGGCATGGCTGCGAGCGACCTGAAGGCCTCCGCGGCCGTGTCGACTTGCGGCCGCCGCTCTACGGCAAGAAGTTCTTCCGGTTGTCGAGCTTGCGCGGCAGGTATTCCTCGATCACGTAGTTGAGGCCCCACTTCGCGAGGGCCTGCTGCTCGGCGCGCACGCCCATCTTGAGCATCTGCTCGATGGCCTTGATCCAGGGCTTGTGCGCCATGAAGAAGGGGTCGTTCTTCAGCGCGTCCTTGGCGCGCTTGATGTCGACCTCTTGCAGCTTGTGCGTCGCGTCCTGCAGCTTGAAGTCGATGATGTCCTGCGGCGTGACGCCCAGGTACTGCGCCTGCGGCACGCAGAAGAAGCGGTTGATGTGCGCCGCGTTGCCCGAGCCGACTTTGAGCGTGCGGTAGATGTTGGCGATGCCGTACGGGTCGCAGTCGACGAAGGCGTAGACGGGGATCTTCTTGTCGTCGGCCAGGCGGCGCACGAAGCGGCGCGTCGCGCGCGTCGGCACGCCCGAGGTCTCGACCAGGATGCAGTTCGCCGTCTTCCAGAACTTGTGGTTGTTCAGGCGCTGGAACATGCCGCCCGTTTCGATGGCGATGATGAACTTGGCCTTGGTCTCGAACTTCAGGTGCTCGACCGAGTGGGGGACCGTGTAGGACCCCGAGCCGAAGTTCGTGCAATCGATCTCGATCGGCCGGCCGGTCTCGGTGTCGATGTCGATGACCGTCAGGTTGCCCGCGATCGAGCCGCCGTGCTCCTCGGGGTAGTAGCGCAACTGCTCGCGCGCCAGTCCGTCGAGGGACGCGAGCGCCTCGATGTCGTCCAGCACCGTGTCCGACTCGGGCTGGTCGTTGAACTTCGCCTCGCCCCAGTTCTTCGAGACGTAGTACGCCTCACGCTTGGTGGCGAAGTCGTTGTTCTCGATCATCTCCTTGCTGATCGACATCAGCCGCAGGGTCTGCGCGAAGCTCTTGACCGTGTTCACGGTCAGCGCGCGCGCCTTGCGGTTCTTGCCCAGCTCGAAGTAGCCGACCTTCGCGTCGTATTTGACGTTCCCAAGCGAACGCTCCGGGAAGCGCAGCTCGGGCAGCACGCGCTTGTCGATCGAGTTGCGCACCCGCTCGGCGGTGCCCAGGATCAGCTTGAGCGTCTTCTTGTCGTTCTCGTCCAGCGGCCGCGAGGCGCGCGCCGTGGACTTCTTCTTCTTTTCGTCGGCCATGCCCCGCTTCTAGCAAGTCCGGACCGTCCGCTCCATGCCCGCGCGCGCGCCGAAATTCTCCTCGAGCGCTGCAACATCTCAGGCAGAGCGACGCTTTCGAGAGCAGCGGCGACGCGCCGCCTCCCTTCTCTCGATCTCCGGGTCCGATTCCATGCACCACAGAACCTCCATCCACCGCCTGCTCGCCACCGGATTCCTGGTCGCCGCCGGCGCCACGGCCAGCGCCGACCAACTGCTCCTCGGCAGCCCGAACACGGTCGTCATGACCGGCACGCCGTTCCAGTCGAGCTTCGACATCGTCGGCGCCTGCGGCGGCGCCGTGGCCTCGATGGCCGTCGACGCCGACACGGCCTGGATCGGCGACGAGAGCGGCATCGTCTACCGCCGCGACCTGGCGACCGGCGCGATCAACTACGCCTTCAACGCGCCCATTCCGGCCCTCGGACTCGCGGTCCACGGCGACGATTTGCTGTGCGCGGGCGGCACGAGCGTCGTGCGCCTGAACAAGACGACCGGTGCGGTGCTCGCGACCTACACGCTGTTCGCTCCGGCGAGCTGCATCGCGGTGAAGGGCGACGAAGTGTTCATCGGGAGCGAGTGGGGGCTCAGCCTGCGCGGCGACGCGGCGCTCACGGACTTCCAGTTCTTCGGGACCTGCGGCGGCCCGGTGAACTCGATCGCCGTCGATTCGACCCACATGTTCCTCGGCTCGACCGACGGCCAGCTCTACCGCATCGAGCTCGCCACGCAGTTCGTCGACGGCCTGTTCACCGTCGGCGGCGACCTCGCGTCGATGGCCGTGCACGGCGAGGACCTGCTCGTCGGCGGCTCGGACGCGCGCGTCGTGCGCATCCACCGCGCGAGCGGCGCTCTCAAGAGCACCCTCGACGGCACGTTCCCCGTCGGCGCGCTCGCGATCGTCGCGACCCCCGAGGTCGGCTCGCCCTACTGCTACGCCGGCGGCTGCCCGTGCGGCAACGATGGCGGCGACGGCGGCTGCGTCAATTCGACCGGCTTCGGCGGGCGCCTCGTTGGCTCGGGCTCGACGAGCGTGAGCGCCGACGACCTTCGCATCGACGCGTTCCAGCTCCCCGCGGGCCGCACGGCGCGCTTCTACATGGCGAGCGCGCTCGTGCAAGCGCCGCTCGGCGACGGCTTCCTCTGCGCGGGCAGCGGCGGCTACGGGATGTTCCGCTTCGCACCGCACAACGCGGGCCCGGCCGGCGCCATCTCGCTCGAAGCGGGTCTCGCCGCGTTCGCCGCGCAGAATCTCCCGCCCGCCGGCCAACTGCTCCCCGGCGCGAACTGGAACTTCCAGGTCTGGTTCCGCGACCCGACCGGCCCCTGCGGCTCCGGCATCAACACGACGAACGC
>CALFYL010000035.1 GCA_937952135.1 uncultured Planctomycetia bacterium | reverse complement strand
CGCGCTCGACCTGTACGACCCGATGTTCCAGTTCGTGGTGCAGCGCGGCTTCCCGGTCGGGCTCGCAGCGGTGGCGGAGGGGCTCGGCATCGAGCAGAAGAAGCTCATGCACGGCGCCGATGCGCCCAAGGAATGGGCCGCCGGCCACCACGCGAAGGTGCTGGAGTACGTCGCCGGCGACTGCCAGATCACCGAACGCGTCGTCGCGCGCATCGTCGAGCTCGGCGAGGTGCGTTGGCGCACGAAGAAGGGCGGCGTGAGCTCGGAGCCGATGCCGAAGCTCGAACGCGTGCGCGCGCTGCTGAACCGCCCGCTGCCCGACACGTCGTGGATGGCCGAGCCGATGCGGCGCGAGAAGTTCTACGAGTGGCTCGTCCCCCACTCGAACCTCGAGCCGCGTCCGTGAGCGCCCCGGCAACGAAACCGCGCGAGCGTTTCTTCGTCACCTGCGCGCCCGGGCTCGAGCCGCTGCTGCACGAGGAGGTCAAGCAGCTCGGGCTCTCGAAGGTCGAGCGCCAGGTCGGAGGCGTCTACTTCGAGGGTTCGATGCGCGACGCGTGGCGCGCGAATCTGTGGCTGCGCACCGCCGTGCGAGTGCTCATGCGCCTCGCGCGCTTCGAAGCGACGACCTCCGACGAGCTCTACGACGGCGTGAAGAGCGTCGAGTGGTCGCGTTTCCTGCGCCCCGAGGGCTCGCTCGCGGTAGACGCGCACACGAGCGATTCGGAGCTCGACCACACGCTGTTTCTCGCGCAGCGCGCCAAGGATGCGATCGTCGACGCGCTGCGCACGGGCGGCGGAACTCGCCCCGCGGTCGACAAGGACGACCCGGACTTGAGCGTGTACCTGCACGTGTTCCGCAACCGCGTCACGGTGCTCGTCGACACCTCCGGCGACTCGCTTCACAAGCGCGGCTGGCGCAAGTTCCAAGGTCGCGCGCCGCTGTCGGAGACGCTCGGCGCCGCGCTCGTGATGCTCTCGGGCTGGGATCGCCGCGCACCGCTCGTGGATCCGTTTTGCGGCTCGGGCACCGTGCTGATCGAGGCCGCGCTGCTCGCGAGCAACATCGCGCCGGGCCAGTTTCGCGAGCGTTTCGGTTTCGAGCGCTGGCTCGGCCACGATGCGGCGGGCTGGCGCAAGCTGCGCGACGAAGCGCGCGCGCAAGCGAAACCGGCGGCGAAGTCGATCCTGCGCGGGCGCGACTGGGACCCGGCCTCGGTGTCGGGCGCGCTGGAGAACGCCGCGAGCGCCGGAGTCGCGCAGCGCATCGAGTTCGACGTCGGAAACGGCCTCGAGTTCGACTTCAAGCGCGGTTGGAACGCGTGGATCGTCTCGAACTTGCCCTACGGCGAGCGCGTGGCCGACCAGCGCGCCGCGCAAGTGCTGCACCGCACACTCGGCGAGCGACTTCGCGCGAAATGCGGCGGCTACCACTACGGCCTGCTCGGATTGCGGGACCAGCTTGCGACCACGCTCGCGTTGCCCGGCGCCACGGTCACGCCGGTGCTCAACGGCGGGCTCGAGTGCGAACTCGTTACCGGCGAGATCCCGCGCGCTAGTGCGTGAACGCGGTTGAGTCGACGGGCCGGTCCCGCACTTGCGGTACGGTGGAGTCGAGCGGCGCAGGCCGACTCAGCCACGAGAATGGAGATCGGCGCGTCGGGCGGACGGACGCTGGCTCGCATTCGATCGCGACACGCGGAGGGATGGTCATGCGGCAGATTCGGCAGAACTCTTGGCTGGCCCTGTTCACAGGTGCAGCTTTGGCGGCGACCAGTTGCGACGGCGCCGACTGGGAGGCCACGACGGAGCATGAAGGAACGGTCGCTCGCCGCGCACTGGCCGCGCCGCCGGACACCGTGGGCGGGACGTCGTTCGTGGCGACCCCGCACCGAGCGGGCGAGGCGCCGAGCGTTTCGCTGGTCGACGTCCGATGGGGCCGGCTGGTCGACGTGCACTCCCTCGACTCCGCGAAGGAAGCCCGCACGCTGCGCCTGCGCGACGTGTTGATCGGCGAGAGCATCGCCAGCGATGGCGTCGATTTCGCTCTCGAAGCGAACCTCGCCACGCGCGGCGAAACGCTCACGATCCTGCACGCCTTCGGATCGCCCGAGTTCGACGCCGCGCTCGCGCGCGCCGAGGCCGCGTGCGAAACGCTCGACGACAAGAGTTTCGAAGCGCGCGAGCTGCCGCCTTTCAGCCGCGTGCCGCGCAACGCGGTGCTGGCCGTGAACTTCGACGATCTGCTCGACGCGAGCACCGTCGACGCGCGCAGTGTGAAGTTGGTCGGCGGCGAGCAGCTCGACGAAGTCCTTCCCGCGCGCGTGTGGGCCGCGCCGAGCCACGGCGGACTGCGCGGAGGAGTGTTCCATTCGACGCGCGTGCTGATCGATCCCCGCGCGAACGGCGAACGCGTCGGTCTGCCGGCGGCGCGCTCGGTGGCGCGCGCGAACGCGGGCTTGCGCATCGCGACGCACTCGAGCTCGGGCGAAGGTCTCCTGCGCAACGCGAGCGGCGCAACGGTGTCGGCGCGAACGAGCGGGAGCCTCGACCTCGCATCGCCGGCGCGCGACGTCGTGCGCGCCTTCCGTTCGGGCGGCGCGAGCGGCGACACGGGCGACCTGTACGCGGGTTTCATGGCCGACACGACGCCGCCGCGGCTGCTCCTCGACGTCGACTGCACGCTCACCAAAGTCGTGCATCCCGCGGGCGCGCCGGCCGACGAATTCGACGTGCTCGTGCGCTTCCCCACCGAAGGGTGCGCGGTTCGGCGCCGGCCGGGCGATGTCATCGAGAGCACGACGCACGTCGCGCAGGTGCTGTCGGTGACGACGACCTTCGTGCGTATCCGCATCGTTCAAGGCTCGCCGGCGACCTTCGGGCGCACCGCGGCGAGGTACACGACGCCGTGGACGCCCGTGCTCGGCCAACGCGCCGAATGCGCGCTGCGCTTCTCGCCGCCGGCGGGCGCGTTGCCCGTGGGCCAGGTCTCCCCGAACGCGTCGATCCGAGTTCGTTTCGACGAGGCCATCGATCCGGCGAGCGTGCGGCCCTTCGATTCGTTCCGCGTGCGTCGCGGCGCGGCCCTCTCGCCGCTCGACGAGTTCGTCGTCGGCTCGGTCGCACCCGATGCGAGCTTGACCCGCTTCACGTTCCAGCCGCAGTTGCCGCTCTCGCACTCGCAAGGCGTCGCCGAGCTGTACAGCGTCGACCTCGACGGCGCGCTGATCCGCGACCTCGCGGGCAACGCGCTAGCGGACGATCCGCCGCTCGCGGACTTCACGCTCGCGCCGGCGGCGGCGACGCAGTTGAGCGCCGGCATCGTGCTGCGCTTCGCGAGCACCGACGAGGACGGCGACGGCCGCAGCGATCTGCGCGGACAGGTGCTCTACGACCTGTTGCAAGGGCACTTGCTCCCGCGCGCCGTCACGCGCTTCTCGGCGCCGGTGGACGCGACCTCGCCGACGGTCGGAGCGATGCAGACGCTGCCGAGCGTCACGGTGCAGACGCCGCTCTCGCCGTTTGGCTCGAAGTCGATGAGTGTGTGGCGCTACTCGGACGTCGGCTTCGGCCTGCGCGACGATGCGACGCACAATCTGGACGTCGAAGGTCTGTGGTGGCGGCCGTCCAACGGCCAGCTGGTCGCCGACAACTTCACGCAGTTCCAGATCTCGCTCGCGCACTCGCGTTATCTGCCCGACGAGGCGCTCGACTTTGGTCTGCTGCCGACCTACCCAGCCTCGGGGGTGGTGACGAGCTTCGCGAACAACGTGAGCTCTCCGACGGACGATCCGCTGACCGTCGTGCACCCCAAGGCGCGCGGCTACGCGGTCAATCCCGCCGACGCGGCCGTCAGTCCGTCCGGCGACGTGATCGCGCCCTATCCGCTGAACCGCGGCGTCGCTCCGTCGCAGTTCAGCTACTGGACGTGGCGCGACACGTCGAAGCAGGTAGTCGGCGCGCCCAACGGGACGGGCGCCGACACCGGGCGGCTGCAACAGATCGTCGGTGCGGGCGCCTCCGACAAGGGCTTCTACCCGGCGAACAAGGCGCCGACGATCGGCTTGCCGCTGCTCACGGAGTTCCGGACCTATCCGGACGCGGGCGCGAACGGACTCAACAGCTTCTCGATCGCCATCGCCATCAACTCGTCGGCGCGGCCGTTCTTCCGGGCGTACTCGAGCGGCGGCGTGAATCCGCTGACCGGCGCGGTGACGCTCGTCGACCCCGACAACGCGAACGTCGCCAGCGGCGGAATCAATCCGACGAACGGCGCTCCGACCATGCCCGCCGACAACGTTGTGTACTACGGGCAGGCGGATTTCGTGGTGCGCGTGTCGCGCATGCACACGCGCTGGATCGACGCGCTGTCCTCGCAGACGCAGTTCGCGCCGCTGCTGCTCGACTTCGCCAACGGACCGCCCCTCGGCACCGGCGTCGTCGCCGCTTTCCGAGGCGCGAGCGCGATCTCGAGCACGAGCACCGCGAACTGGCTCGACGCGACTCGCTACGACTCGTACGGCGACGGCTACACGTCGGCCCAACTGACCCAGCTCGGCCTGCCCTCGAGCGAAGCCTTTGTCCCTGCGTTCTTCCCGAACGTCGCTGACGCAACCTGGCGTTCGAACGTGGCCGCCCTCGACGGCGCGCGCTTCGTCCAGGCCCGGCTCTCGTTCGTGTGCGATCCGCTCACGGGCGCGACCCCGGTGCTCGACAGCTTCGGGCTGGCGTACTCGCACTAGCGACGTTGCGCTGAAACGCCTGCACTGAAGCGCGGACAGCGACACGGGCGGGAGCGTGCGCCGCGAAGGCCTCGCTCCCGCCCGCTTTCGTCTGCGCGCCCGAACTTAAGGGTGGCCGCGCTGAACGACGACAGTCCACCGCGACGGCGATGTTCGCGCCTCGATGCGGAACGAGATTGGCGCCCCCGACACGAGAACGCCGCGTCGCCGCGCAGCGCCTCGAGACCGACAGATCGCGTCGAGTTGCCGACATCCAGAGTGTGGCGACAGGTTCAAACCGCGATCGCGGTCGAATCGGTGCTGTCCCCCGAGACTCGAGAGGGCTCGACCTCGACACGGGTGACGAGTCGGACACCGAGAGCGTCCAGGATGCGCTTGGCGCGTTCGACGGTGACTCCGTGGTACTCGTTGCGCTCGTCGCGTGACACCAAGCTCTCGTCGACGCCCAGACGGCGCGCGAGCTCACGTTGTGTCAGGCCGCGGGCGATGCGCAGGCCGATCAACGTCTGGCCAAGGCCCACGAGGTTCTCGAACTCGCTGAATTGGCCGCGCCGCAGCCGCTCGTAGCTCTCGACTTCCTCGACCAATTGACGGTGGAACGACTCCAGCGGCTGCTTGAGCTTGGCGACCTGCTCGAGCGTGAACCCCTGCTTCGCCCAGTCGGCAGCATGCTGCGCAAGTCGCTCGCGCTCGGCGTCGATACGCGCGACGGCCTCTTGGTACTCGGTTTCACTGCGAATCATGAGTCGCCTCCCGTGCTTCGTTGCTTGATGAGCCGGACGATGCCCTTGGCTTCGCCAGAACCGCGTGTCTTGCGGAAGAACGCGGGGAACTCCAGCGGCTCGCCGTGCTCGTCGCGTCCGGCGATCGCGCCTGCGAAGTGCGGGTACAGCTCCACGCGGTAGGCGTGCCACATGGGCAGTTGAAGCTTGGGATACCCTCGATAGGCCCGCCGGGTGCGGTGGTCCCACGTCCAGCACTTCGCTGGGTCCAGACGGTTGAGTTCCTGTTCCAACGCGCCGGTCGCGAAGCGCCGGGCGTCGCAGACGAAGTAGCCGTCGATGTCGCCCGGGTGCGCCTTGTCCTCGGCGAACGAGCCGTCGACGAAGATGTCGTCGATGCCGACCGTCCAAAGCTGCTGCGCCATGAGAGCGAGGTTGTCCACCAAGTACGCCCGCCAAGTGGCGTCCCACGCGGGGTTCGCGCCGCGCTCGGGGCCGCGGACCAGCGTGGAGCTGCGCAGCTCGGCCAAAGTGAGCGCAAACTCGCCAGGGGGCAGAAGGCCGCTCGGGGTGAAGTCGGGAAGGGCCGACGAAGGGGCGTTCATGGTGTCACGTAGGACATTTTCGACCAGCTTGACTTAAAAGTCAAGTCGACCGCGACTCCGAGCCCGCTGACGACCGCCGGCGGTCTCGCGATGCGGGCGGCGTGGACGTCCGGGAGTCGCAACTCGGCGCGACGAACAGCTCACGCGCGCGGGCGCCAGTTCTCGACGAACTCGCGCTAGCTCACTCGCGCTCACCGTCTCGAACGGAGCTGGAGTCCTCACGCCCCGCGTCCGGCGCGTCCTTCGCGCTGGACGCGGAGCGTCTCCATCAGCCTCCGCAGTTCCAGCATGCCTGCGTCGCTGCAATAGCAACCGGGCGCGGTCGGTGGGAACCGCTCCGGCAGACGGGCGCACTCGACCCGAACTGCGTCGAGTGTGGAATCGCGCAAGGGGACGGAGATGAAGTCATCCCAGTCCCAGGGTTCGCCGGAGCCGTCCAGAAACGCCCGGATGCTGCGCTCAACTTCTTCGCTCGACACGTGCTCATCCTATTCCAGCTCCGACATCGAGGCGCCGAGTTGCGCTCGTCGCGAAGCCCGGGACAGTCGAGCGCAAGTGAGCAGGGCATCCGCGCGCTCGTTCGCGCGCCCGAATGTCGCATCAGCGCGCGCGAGGTCACGAACGTCCCGTGAGCTTTGAGATTCGGGACTGGTGGGCGCGGCTCAGGGCAGCACCTCGAACACGAGTGCGTTGCTGAGCGAGATCGTCGAGCCGTCGGGGTGGGACGGATCGCGGGCCCAGTACTGCGCGTGCAGCGATGCGCCCGCGCCCCAGCCGTGCGCGAGCAGCCAGGCGGTCTGCGCGTGGAAGTCGTAGGCGCCCGAGCAGTCGCTGGGCGAACTCGGGCCGGACGCGGTCTGCGGGGGCGTGCGGACGAGCGGCGGATGGACGCAGAGCGTGCCGCCGCCGAAGGGCAGGGCCGCGGGTGCGGCCCCGAAGAACGCGAGCCCCACCTTGCCCGAGAGCTCCGACGAGGCCGTGACGTGGAAGTCGTCGAGACCCGCGAGGCTGGGAACGCCGCTCCAGCCGATCGAGGGCAGGCACCCGAGAGAATTCGGCTTCGCGACGCAGTACGTGCCGAGCAAACAGGCGTTCTCGAGCAGCTTCACACCATCGTCGTTGTAGACGAGGACGCCGAGGTCGAGGTCGCCGTCCTGATCGATGTCCACCGGCTCGATGAACGAGGGGTTGTCGCCGACGACGAAGGAGGTTCGCAGCGAAAATCCCGCGGCTCCGTCGCCGTCGAACACGTACAGCGTGTCGGTGGGCGCATCGGTGCTGATCACGTCGAGCGCGCCGTCGCGATCGAGGTCGGCGCACGCGACGCCGAAGGGGTAGAGACCGGCGCTCAGGGTCGAGCTCCACTCGAGGATGCCGTTCGTGTTGAGCAGCACGAGCAACCCGTAGCGATACGACAGGACGCCGTCGAGGTCCCCGTCGCCATCGAGATCGCCGAGCGCGATCCCGTTCGGCGTCGAGCCGGCCGAATGGCCGAAGACCGTCACGAAGCTGCCGTTCGCGGTCCCGTTGAGGATCGTCATCGAACTGCTCGTCGCGTTCACGGTCACCGCGTCGAGCCACGCATCGCCGTTGAGGTCGCCGAGTTCGAGCGCGATCGGGTCGTAGCCCGTCGTCGCGAGCGTCGCGGGCGCGAACGAGCCGCCGCCGAGGTTGACGAACGACGCCAGCTTGCTGTTGTTGAGCCCGGAGCCCTTCGCGACCATCGCGACATCGATGTCGCCGTCCGCGTCGACGTCTCCGACCGCGAGATCGCGCGCGAGAATCACGCCGCTGGGCAGCGCAAAGAAGCTCGACGATCCGAACGTGCCGTTCGAGTTCCACAGCACGGTCAGCCCGTAGCCCTGCCAACCCGCGCCGGCGAGCGAACCCTCGTTGCAGACGGCGATGTCGAGATCGCCGTCGCCGTCGAGATCGCCGAGTTGCGCTGCGCGCGGGCGTTCGCCTGCCGGCCAGCCGACCGGCGCGGAAAACGTCCCATCGCCGTGGCCAAGGCTCACGCGCACGAAACCGGAGAGGTACTCCGGCACGACGAGGTCAAGGTGCGCGTCGCCGTCGACCCTGCCGAACGAGACGTCGCGTGGGTCGCCTCCGGTGACCTGCAGCGTCGGGCGAAGTTGATAGTCGGTGCACTGTGCGTGCACGGTGGAAACGAGCGCCGCGGCTGCGGCGAACGACGAGAGGATGTTCCGCAGAGTGTGCATGGGGACCTCGAGGTACGAGACGGAGTCGACGCGCCCCTGCCTGCGACATGCAGACTCAAGCGCGTGAAGAGCCGCGTGCCAGCTGTTGCGCAATGCACATGCCTGCGAAGCGCGCAACGGCTCACGCTGCGCTCTCGACCTCGCGCGTGCGGTTTCGGCCGGATTTCTCGGCAGTTGCGCGCGAAATTCCGCAGCGCGGCGACGCCTCGGATTGTCGTTCCTGCACTCGAGATCGAAGGAAGTGCAACGATCGAGCACGACCCTGTTGCGCGACGGCACGCGGTGATCGCGTTCCACGCGCGACCGCCGCCGTGACGCGTTGCAGGGCGTCCGCGCTCTCGATCGCGCGAACGCCCCTTCATCGATCGAGAACGCGACTCAGAACGTCGTCGCGTAGACACCGCGCAGCCAGTTCGGGAACAGCGGATCGTTCACCGAAGGCTGTGGGGTCACGAAATTCCCTTCCGCTTTGAGGGTCGGGGCTGGCGGTCGCCGCCTCGTGTTCTTTTGAGCAGGCCGCGCTGCTCGAGTGTGCTGTAGATCGCCTCGCGCTCGGCTCGGCGGCGAGCACACCGAGCGCGAGCGCAAGTTGCGAACGCACGAGCGGCGAAGTTCGGCTGCCGACGGTCAGCGACGCACGAAGGTTGGAGGCGAGAACCTGACCGTGGAAGCCGTGACGATCCGCAACCCGACTGCGGATCATCATGATAAACCGCGTTGTGACTGCGGCCGATCTCGCCCGCACCACCTGCTCCCTGTGGGGTCCGCGTCAGTTCGGCAAGAGCACCCTGCTGCGCGGCGGCGGCAACTTTCTCGGGCGCCGTGCTTCCACTTCTTCGACGTAGCGCTCGTGAACGAACTCGGCCACCGCGGCGCGCCTCAGCCCGGCTCCGCCGACATCGGCGCCCCCTTCGAGCACTTCGTGTTCGACGGGCGGGTCGTCGGACGAGCGAAGGCACGCGGCGGATCGAGCAGTTCTTCCGCGTACGTGGGGCCCGAACGAGGCGCGATGCGAGCCCGTTTCAGGTGCGGTCGAGAGTTCTCGACGCGCACCGATGGGGGCTCAACGCAGAGCGGGGCGTCCGCGCGAACAACGCGAACGCCCCGCTGATTTCGGCTGAACTCGCAGCCCGCTCGCGGCTCAGAACGTCGTCGCGTAAACCTCGCGCAGCCAGTTCGGGAACAGCGGGTAGTTCGCCGAACGCGAGGAGTCGTTCAGCGAGAGCGCCGGGCCGCGGGTCAGCATCATCCCGAGGCCGTCCATCGCCGCGGCGCGAGCGGCGGGCTCGAGCTCTTCGCTCGCGAGCAGCGAGCCGAGTTGCGCGAGCGCGGCGCTGGAGCCGTGGAAGGCGATGGCCGCGGCAACCTGGCCCTGGAGCGCCGGTTCGCGGACCGCGTCGAGCGTGGCGACGATCTCGTCGAGGTCGTCCGCTTCGCCGAGCACGCCGAGCGCGAGCGCGAGCTGCGAACGCACGAGCGGCGAACGCTCCGACTCGAGCTGCGCGAGCAGCGCGTCGCGGACCGCGTCGCCGCCGAGCAGCGCCAGCGCCTGCGCAGCGTACATGCGAGCGCGCGGTTCGGCGGCCTCGCCGAGCGCCGTGCGCAGCACGCCCAACGCCTGCGGCGCGCGCGACAGACCGAGCGCGAGCCAGTAGGCCGGCCGATCCTCGGCGTTGTTCACGCTCGGAAGCGCCTCGAGGAGCGCCTTCGCCGCCGCCGCATCGTTGTCGCGCCGCGCGAGCATGCCGAGCGCGAGCGCCGCCCACGGACGCTCGATCGCGTCCTTGCCGCGCAGCACTTCGATCAAGTGCTCGCGCGCCTTCTCGCCGCCGCGGCGGCCGAGCGAAACGAGCTGGAACGAGCTCGCCACCGGCTCCTTCTCGAGGTCGTGCGCGGTCATCAAGCCGGCCACCACGAGCGGGTGGTCGAACTCGCCGAGCGCGAGCGCCGCCGCGCGCCGCAACTCGAGCCGCGATCCCGACGCGAGGTGCTGCAGCACGCCGAGCGTGCCCGCGTCTTCGCGCTCCCGCAGCGCTTCCGTCGCCCGCGAGCGGACGGTCATCGGCAGGCGGCCGTCGTCGGCGAATTGCCGCGCGAGCGCCGTCAACTTCTCGCACGGCGCGAGCAGCGCGTAGGTCATCGCGGCGATGCCGAAATCCTCCTGCTCCGAGGGCAGGCAGTCCTTCGCGAGGTTCGCGACCGCATCGTCGGCGCCGGCGTCGAAGCCCACGCGCCGGCCGAGGCCGAGCGCCACGATGGCGAGCGCGCGCTCGCGGCGTCCGAACTCACGCGCCTGGCCGAGCTTGCCCTGCTGCGCGACTTTGACGAGCACCTTCTGAGCCGGCGCCGCGCCGGTCGCGCCCAGTCCGAGCAACGCCGCCTGCTGCACCGCCACGTTCGCGTCGCCGAGGAGCGGGACGAGCTTGTCGACCGCGTCCGTGCCGCCGATCCGGCCGAGTGCGCCGGCCGCCGCTGCGCGGATCCGCGCGTCGCGGTGTTCGAGTCCGCGCAGGAGCGTGCCCGACATGGCGCGCCGCATGAAGTCGAGGTGCGAGGTCGTCGTGCGGCCGGGGGCGTCGTCGCCGGGCAGCGAGAGTTCGAAGCGGTTCGGCCGCAGGAACTCGATCTTGTTGTACTCCCACCACATCGACCACGTGGAGTCGATCTCGGAGAAGGCCGGTCCGCCGGGGCCGCCGGAGGACCCGGGTGAACTCGGACCGCTCGCGCCAGGCGAAGTGGGCGCGCTCGGCGGTGCGAAACCGCCGGGGCTGCGGGGCGAGCCGGGCGAACTCGGCGCGCCGCCGCCGGGCGAGGACGGGAAGCCAGGTCCGCCGGGTGACGTCGGCACCACATCGCCGGGCACGGGCGCTTCGGGGATGCGCGGCATCGACGGACCTTGGATGCGCGCGGCTTCGTCGAGCGCGAGGCCGTGGCGCTCCAACCATCCGAGGAAATGTGCGTCCTCGGAGAGGTCGGCGATCCAGGCCGTGTTGTTCTGCGCGGCGACGGCATGGACGAGCGCGTCCTCGCCGGTGGCGTGGAGCAGCTCGGCGATCGCGCAGCGCCGGCCTTCGAAGTCGACGAACTGCGGGAGGCGCGAGCCGGGGTCGAGCTCCTGCACTCCGAAGTCCGCGCGCACGACGTAGGCATCGAGCACGTCGAGCAGGCGCGCGCGAGCGGCGCGTTGCTCCGGGGCGAGAGCGTCGAGGCTCGCGCGCGAGAGCTCGGCCTCGACTTTCAGGTAGCGGGCGCGGGCGGCCGCGCGTTCCGCCGCGAGTTCGTCGCCCTGGGTCACAGAGCCGGGAAGTTGGAAGAGCGTGAGAGACGCCGCAAACAAGAGTGTCGAGCTGTGCATTGGAGGTTCCTTGGGTGGCGGGCCGCCTTTGGCGCCTTTGGACAGTCGCAAGGGGTGTTCCCCCGGCCGAAACGCGCTCGAAACTCAATCTCGACGACGTTCTGGGCGCCTTGGCGACGGTTTGGCGGCCAGTGGGCCCCGGCGGAGCGTTCGGTCCGCGTACCGGGATCGTGTCGCGCTGGGGTGCGCTCGCCACGTTCTCCGCCGCAGTCGATCGGGCCCTGGGGGCCCGGGAAGCCCGTTGGGATCCGAACCGCCCCCTGGGCGGGCCTGGCGGACGCTCCGACACGGCAGTATTATACTGGCGCGTATAATACGCCGACAAGGAACCCCGCCCATGACCCCTAGCCCCGGCTCCAGCGCCTCCCGCAACCGCTTCCTCGGCCGCGACCGCGAACTCGAGTTCCTCACCGAGCTGTGGGACTCCGGGCGTCCGGAGCTGTTCGTGCTCTACGGCCGGCGGCGCGTCGGCAAGACCGAGCTGCTCCAGCGCTTCTGCTCCGGACGGAAGTCGGTCTACTTCCTCGCCGCCCAGGTGCGCGACCGCGACAACCTGCGCGCGCTGCGCCAGTCCATCGCCGGCGAACTCGGCGACAAGCTCGCGGGCGAGGTCGAGTTCCCCGACTGGAGCTCGGCGCTCGGGTTCCTCGCCGAGCGCGCGGGCGACGAGCGCGTCGCCGTCGTGCTCGACGAGTTTCCGTACCTGTGCGAGGCGAACGCGAGCGTGCCGTCGCAGATCCAGCGCTTCTGGGACACGCGCGGCAAGAACAGCTCGCTGATGCTCGTGCTGTGCGGCAGCCAGGTGTCGTTCATGGAGAAGGAAGTGCTCGCGGAGAAGTCGCCGCTCTTCGGCCGCCGCACGGCGCAGCGCCGCCTCGAGCCGATCTCCCCCACCGACGCGATCGCCTTCTTCCCCAAGTGGTCGATGCGCGAGCGCGTGCTCGCCTACTCGATCCTCGGCGGCATGCCCGCGTACCTGCAGCGCTTCGACGACTCGCGCACGATCCGCGAGAACCTGCTGCGCGAGGTGCTGCGCCCCGAGGGCTTCCTGTTCGACGAAGCGCACTTCCTGCTGCGCTCGGAGCTGACCACGCCGGCGACCTACAACTCGCTGCTCGCCGCCGTCGCGCGCGGCGCGCAGAAGCTCAACGACATCGCGCTCGAGGTCGGCGTCGACTCGACGACGGCCAACAAGTACCTGCACACGTTGCGCGAGCTGCGCCTCGTCGAGCGCGAGACGCCGCTCACCGATCCCGATCCGCTGCGCTCGCGGCGCGGCGTGTACCGCATCGCCGACCGCTTCCTCGCCTTCCACTTCCGCCACGTCCAGCCGCACGTGTCGCTCATCCACGCCGGCCGCGGCGAACGCGTGTTCGAGCAATTCGTCGAGCCCGATTTCGAGCGCCTGTACGACGAAGCGCGCGTCGAGTTCGTGCTCGACCACCTGCGCCGCGAGGGCGCCGAAGCCCTCGGCGACGAGATCCCCGACATCGCGCGCCACTCCGGCGCCTACGTGCGCGCCGTCGCGCGAACCTCGAGCGGCCGCCCCGTCGCCGCCATCGTGCTGCCCGACGGCAAAAGTTCGATGGCGAAGCTCGCGCAGGAGCTCGAAACGCTCGAGGCCGCTTTCGGCGCGAAGCTCATCAAGCTCAACTACGGCCTCACCGACCGCCCGGACCGCCCGGTGGAGGTCGAACGCGTCCCGGACGGAGAGCTCGTCTGATGGCCATCGAACAACGCTTCCAGGAGTACTTCGACGCGCTCGACCGCGCGGGGAATCAGGACCGTTGCTATGTCTGCCGGCGCACGGCGGCGGAGGTCAAGCGCTTCTTCGGCTTCGCCGAGGACGGCACGCCGCTCGAGGCGGCGACCTACGGCATCGAGGACGTCGTGCTCGAGCCGATCCTCGACGTGATGAGCTACCGCGGTCACCGGCCGGTGTGCGCCGTGTGCCAGTTGAACTTCGACTCGATCTTCCTGCTCGAGGAGCACGAGACGCTGAAGCGCGTCCTGCACGAGATGGAACACGAGCGTGAGGCGCTCTGGCCGGAAAGCGACGGGGCGTGAGCGGGCAGGCGCGCCTGGAAGCCCGCCTGTGATCGCCGCCCGTGATCCCCGCCTGTGACCCCCCCGGTCGCCTCGCGATAGCGAACCCTGCGCACGCCCGACCTCTCCAGCGAACCCGCTTCGGCCGAATACAATCACCGCGATGCACCGCACGCTCCGAACCACCGCTTCGACCCTGGCCCTGAGCCTCGCGCTGGGGCTGGCCTCCGCCTGCGGGCTCGTGCGGACCGACTCGCACGCCGAAGCGGTCCGGCCCGCGATTCCGCTGCCGAGCCTCTCCGAGGTTCAGCCCGCCGACCTGCCCGGCCTGCACAACGTGGTTCGCTACAGCGACAACCTGGTCAGCGGCGCGCAGCCCGAGGGGGACGAGGCCTTCGAGACGCTTCGCTCGATGGGCGTGAAGACGATCATCTCCGTCGACGGCTCGCGCCCCGACGTCGAGACGGCCAAGCGCTACGGGATCCGCTACGTCCACCTGCCGATCGGCTACTCGGGCATCGATCCGGAACGCAAGGCGCAACTCGCGCGCGCGGTCCACGAGCTGCCCGGCCCGGTGTACCTGCATTGCCACCACGGCAAGCACCGCAGCGCGGGCGCGGCCGCGGCGGTCGCGATGGCCCTGGGCATGACCGACAGCGAGACGGCGACGGCGCGCATGAAGGTCTCGGGCACGGCGTCGAACTACACGGGGATGTGGGCCTGCGCGAGCGAGACCCAGCCGATGAGCGCGGCGGAGCTGGCGAAGGCGCCGGCCGAGTTTCCGAGCGTGTACCGGACCAGCGGCATGGTCGACGGGATGGTCGCGATCGACGTCGAGCACGACAACGTGAAGTCGGTGGAGAAGGTCGGCTGGACCTCGCCCGAGGATCATCCCGACATGTTCCCGGCGAAGGCCTCGGCGGGGCTCGAGCGCACGCTGCGCGCGATGGTCGACGACGGCGAGACCGTGGCGAAGGACGCCGAGTTCCGCGAGCTCATGCTCGCGGCCGCGAACGCCGCTAAGGCGCTCGACGACGCGGTGAAGGCGGGCGAGTCGCCCGAGGCGCTCTCGGCGCACTTCAAGAAGGTCGGGCAGTCCTGCAAGAACTGCCACACGAAGTACCGCGACTAGCCGGGAGCGGGCGGCCGCGGCGGCGATTGCACGGCGCTCGCGACGAACTCTTCCGCGAACGGTAGAATCTGGGGCTCGGGTGGCCGAAAGCGGTCGCCCGAGCCCCGTCCGATTCTCCACCAGCCACGAGCGACGACCCACCATGTACGACCCCGAACTCGTTCAGCCGATGCGCGACGAAGTCACCCGCCTGGGCCTGAAGGAGCTGCGCACGCCGAAGGACGTCGACAGCGCCCTCGCCCAACCCGGCACCGCGCTCGTGTTCGTCAACTCCGTCTGCGGATGCGCGGCCGGCGGCGCGCGCCCGGGTCTGCGCCTCGCGCTCGAGCACGCGACCAAGAAGCCGACCGCGATGTACACCGTGTTCGCCGGCATGGAGACGGACGCGACGCAGAAGGCGCGCGGCTACTTCGCGCCCTACCGCCCGAGTTCGCCGCAGATCGCGCTGCTCAAGGACGGCAAGCTCGTGACGATGATCCAGCGCCACGACATCGAAGGCCAGCAACCCTCGGCCGTCGCGCAGATGCTCACCCAAGCCTTCGAACAGCACTGCTGAGCGATGTACGGAGCCAGAGCAAATTCGCCCCGCTAACTCACCCAGCGGGGCCAACTCGACGCACTCCGGCCCGGAAGACCACCTCGAGCGGCCATGAACGCTCCCGCACCCGAGCTCGAACGCCTCGCACTGGCCGAAGCGTTTCTGCAGGAGGCCGTGTTCCGCTCGCGCTCCAAGCAAGCCGCCGGCACGGCCCTCGCGCAACTCGCGCTCGATCCGTCCAGCAACAAGCAGCGCCAGTGCGGCCTCGGCGCGCGCGCGGAGCTCGAGCTCGACCTGACGCCGCGCGCGCTCGAACTCGCGCAGCTCCTCTGGCCCGCCGGGATCGACGACTCTCGCGCCGCCACGGTGCGCCGCGTGATGGCGGGCTGGATCCAGCGCCAGGACGCCCTCGACCGCGAGCGCAACCACTTCCTCAAGGCCTTCCGCCAGGAGCACGGCTTCGACCGCCGCGCCTACGCTCCCGCGCAGCTCGCCAGCTACGACTCCGGCCTCGAGCGCGTCAACGCCCTCGCCGACACCGAGCGCCGCGCCGCCGCGATCGAACTCCTCGGTTGACGGCGCGCGCGCATCGCCGAGCTGCTCGCGCCGCTCCGGCCGACTCACGCGCTATGCTCGCCTCCCCCACTGCGGAAGTGGCGGAATTGGCAGACGCACAAGACTTAGGATCTTGCGCCGCAAGGCATACGGGTTCGACTCCCGTCTTCCGCACCACCTCGCGCCGCGCGCGC
>CALFYL010000034.1 GCA_937952135.1 uncultured Planctomycetia bacterium | reverse complement strand
TTGGGGCGCGCAGCGCGCCAACGAATTCGGGCAGCCCTTTGGCTGCCCGAAAGAGGATCCCGAGCGAGCTTCAGCTCGCGAACAGGGTTTCGCGAGCCGCTCGGCCGCGGGTCACGGTTGGACCGTGAGCTCCAACCCGTCCGAGAGGTTGGTCGTCTTCGGGGCCGGCGGGTCGCGGAACCACGCCTGCGCGTAGACCTTGCTGCCCGCGAGGAACGGGTTGCCGAGCGCGCCGGGGTTGGCGGCTTGGTACGCATTCCAGTCGAGCGTGAACGAGCCGTTGCAGGCGCCGGCTGTGCCGCCCGAACTCTGCGTTCCCGTGCGTTGGTTCGGCGACTTCACGCACAGGAAGCTCGAGCTTCCCACGCCCCACGACGCCGGCGAGAAGCCGGTGTTGTTCACGCCGTAGAAGATCAAGCCCTGCTTCTGGCCTTCGACGTTCGCGACGCTCAGCACGCAGGGATTGGCGAGCGAAGCGCTCGGCTGCGCGCTGCCGCTCATCACGGCGTTGCAACCGTTGGTCGTCGTGCCGGCCGTGCAGTAGTTCGCCGGAGCGGAGGGGCCCGCGTCGAAGCACAGCTCCCAACTCGTGAGCGAGCCATTGTCGGCGCCGATGAACCAGTCGTAGATCGACAGCGTCCACGTGCCCGAGGCCAGCGGGATCGAGCTCAAGTTGACGTTCACGATTCCCGCGTCGCCGCTGGTCCACAGGCCGTAGTACTGCCCGTAGGCGCCCGGGGGCAGCGTCGAGCCGACACCGGAGCACAGGAACGTGTTGGCGGGACCGCCGCACTCGTTGGTGCCGGTGACCGGATCGACGAACGAGTAGTTTCCGTTGAACGGGTCGTCGCAGCCCGCCCCGAACGCGCCGTCCATCTCCTGGAAGATGTTGTAGTTCACACCGGCGGGCGAGCTCAGAACGATCTGACAGTCGCCGAGCCAAGTGTGGCTGAGTCCGTTGAGCTTGACCGCGGTGATCTCCGTTGCACCTGCGGGGACGTTCACGGCCAGCGTCGAAGTCAGCTGACCTGTGGGGAGCACGGTGGGCCAGGTTCCGTCCGCACCACTCACCGGGAACAGACCGCCGCCGCCAACGCCGACGCAGTTCCAAATGCCGCCGCCGCCGGTCGGAATCGTCGGGCTGCCGAAGCACAGGTCCCAACTCGTGACGGTCCCGACGTCGCCGCCGGCCCAGTCGTAGATCGTCAGCGTCCACGTTCCGCTGGAGATCGGAAGTGACTCCAGCGCCGTGTTGTCGATGCCCGCGGTTCCCGTCGGCCAGTCGCCCACTTCCTGCGTGTACGTCCCGGTGACGAGGCTGGAGCACGAGAGCGGTGTCGCGGCGGCGCCGCACGGGTTGGTGGCGACGATCGGATCGACGAACGTGAAGTCGCCGCTGATCAGATTCGCGCAGCCGAGGTCGCCGGCCACGCTGCCGAGCTTGTAGAGCACATTGACCTTCGTACCGGCCGGGCTCTCGAGCACGGCGTGGATGTCGCCGACCCAAGTGTGGTTGAGGCCGTTGATCCGAACCGAGTTGAGCACCGTGGCGCCGCCGGGGACGGTCACGTTCAGTGTGCTGACGAACGGGCTGGGGGGCAGAGTGCCCGGCCAGGCGCCGCCGCCGCCGGTGCCCGTGGTCGGAATCGCTCCGCCGGTGCCGCCGGTGGTGCATTGAGCATCCGCCGTCGTCGTGAGGCCGACAGCGAGGCCGAGGGCGACGAGCGCCTTGACCAGTGAGAAGAGTCGCATGGAGTGCTCCTGAGAAGTGGATCCTGATCGGGGAGAACTGGCGGCCCTCGAGGAAGCGAACTGGGCTCCTGCTCTGGGCGTCGGTTCGACCCGTGTAACGCTATCCCATCCTCGTCGCCCTGGGAGGGGCCATTGCGGCGCAAACGAAACCGGACAGCCCGTTTGGGCTGTCCGGTGAGAGATCCGGGCTAGCTCGCGAACAGAGTTTCGCGAGCCGCTCGGCCGTGGGTCACGGAACGACGGTCATCTCGACAGCGTTCGAGAGGTTCGTCGTCTTCGGAGCCGGCGGGTCGCGGAACCAGCCCTGCGCGTAGACCTTCGAGCCCGCCGAGAACGGGTTGCCGAGCGCGCTGGGGTTGGCGCCTTGGTACGCGTTCCAGTCGAGGGTGAAGGAGCCCGTGCAGCTGTTCGAGAGACCGCCCGAGGCTTGCGTGCCCGTGCGCTGCGTCGGCGACTTGACGCACAGGAAGCTGGTGCTGCCCGGGCCCCACGGCGTCGGGCTGAAGCCCGTGTTGTTCACGCCGTAGAAGATCAGGCCTTGCTTCTGGCCTTCGACGTTGGCGACGTTCAACACGCACGCCGTGGCGAAGGTGATGCTCGGTTGCGCCGTGGCGGTCATCGACGCGTTGCAGCCATTCGTCGTCGTGCCAGCGGTGCAGTACGAGGTCGGCGCCGAGGGGCCGCTGTCGAAGCACAGTTCCCAGCTACCGAGCGAGCCGCCGTCCGCAGCGAGGTACCAGTCGTAGATCGACAGCGTCCAGGTGCCGTTCGCCGGCGGGATCGACTCGAGGTCGACGTTGACGATGCCAGCGTCGCCGCTGGTCCACGCGCCGTAGAACTGGCCGTAGTAACCGGGCAACAGAGCGCCGGCGGGGCAGACGAACGCGTTGGCCGGGTTGCCGCACGGATCGGTGCCGACGATCGGATCGACGAACACGTAGTCGCCAGCGAACTGACCCGCACAACCGCCGCCGAACACGCCGTCGACTTGCTGGAAGATGTTGTAGTTGGTGCCGCTGGGCGAGGTGAGCACGATCTGGCAGTCACCGAGCCAGGTGTGGTTGAGGCCGTTGAGCTTCACGCCCTTGATGGTCGTGGAACCGGACGGGACGGTGACGGCGAGCGTCGAAGTGAGCTGGCCCGTCGGAAGGATCGTCGGCCAGGTGCCTTCGACCGCGCCGGTTTGCGGGAAGAAGCCGCCCGCGCCGCCGGTGACGCAAGTCAGCGGGCTGCCACCGGGGGGAGGCGGCGTCGGCGAACCGAAGCACAACTCCCAGCTCGCGAGCGATCCACTGTCCAGCGGCGGGTACCAGTCGTGCACGTAGAGCGTCCACGTCCCGTTGGCGATCGGGATTTGCTCGAGCGGAGTGTTCAGAACGCTCGCGGCGCCGCTGGTCCAGTTGCTGAAGCTCTGCGCGTAGGTTCCGGCGGGGTAGCCGGTACCGCAGGTCATCACCGCTGCGCCGCCGCAACCCGTGGCTTGGTCGGCGTCGACGATCGTGTAGTCGCCGCCGCCGAGGACGTCGCCGCAGCCGCCGGCGCCGGGGCTGGTGTCGTCCGCGAGGACGAGCACGTTGTATTGCTGGCCCGCGGGGGACTGGAGGATGACGTGCGTGTCGCCGCCCCAGGTGTGGCTGAGTCCGCGCAACACGACCGAGTTGAGGACGGTCGCGCCCGACGGGACCGTCACCGCGAGGGTGCTGACGAGCGGGCTACCGGGGAGAGTGGTGTCCCAGACGCCGGCGGTGGCCAGCGTGTCGGTGCCGTAGGTGCCGCCGGCGCCGCCGACGACGCACTGGGCCTGGGCGTCGGTGCTGATCGCGACGAGGGCGAGTGCCGCTGCCGCGAGGGAGACGATGCGAGTAGATCGAAACATGGGGGTTCGCTCCAAAGGTCTTTCCTGAACTAGGGCGAACCGCCGAGGCCGAAGTAGCCGCGCACGAATTCGCCCACAAAGACGAATGGAGCTTACCCCAAGTTCGTAGAGAGTGGGGAAGGGGGCAGAGGCGGAAGTTCGCCTCCGGACACGCATTTTTTTGGCGCGCTTCGCCGACCGTTCGTCCGACTCGCGCGAGGTCGACCCCACGCACTCGATTACGAGACTCCAGCGCGCCAACTATGTCGCAGACGCGAAACGCGCTAGTCCGTGTATCCCAGTCCCCTGAGAGCGTTGAGCGCTCCGCTATCGCCGGCCTTCGTCGCGAGCTCTTTGATCTTCTCGCCGACCGCCCGGACCTTGGGATCCTCGGGGTGCGCCGCCAAGCCCGCCTCGAGTACCGCGATGGCATGAACGAACTCGGCGTTCCCCGCCAGCTTGCCTGCGACGGTGATGTAGTCCGACGCCTTGACCTGCGAGGACATGCCCTTCGCGAGCGCGAGGAAGTCGTCCTTGGCGCGCTCCGGCTGGGTGTGGATCAGGGCCTCGATCGAACCCATCTTCGCGCGCAGGTAGCCCGCGTCGGAGGTCTGCATCTGTTGCAGCGCCGCGTCGAAGTCCGCCTGCGCGCCCTTCCAATCGCTCTTGCCGAGGGCCGCATAACCCTCGTCCGTGAGCTTCGCGGGGTCGGCCGTGCCTCCGCACGAGGCGGCGAGCACGCACAGGAGCGCGGTCGAGAGGGCGGCGGAGAAGCGGGGAAGGGCGAAGAGGTGGCGCGCGTTCATGGTGGGAAGATCCTACCCCGCGGACAGGCTCGGGACCGCCCACTCACGCCGCGCGACCGGCCGCTCGACGCGCGCGGACCGCCGGGGCCGTACACTTCGCCGCTTCGACAGCGTGCGCCCGAAGCGGCTCGAACCCCACGGCGGCACGTCCACGCTCCGGTCCACGTTCACGTCCACGCTCGCTCTCCGCCTCCACTGCCACGATGGGTCTCTTCGACATCTTCAAGCCCAAGCCGACGCCGCCGCCGGCCGCGCCCCGTCCGCTGCTTCGTCCCATGGGCGCCGGGTTGCCCCCGCACCCCGAGCCGCAGGCCGAGAACAACTTCATCATCATCACGCTGGACTCGTGCCGCTACGACTCGTTCATGGCGGCGGCGCCCAAGATCATCACGAAGCTGTCCGGCGGCGTGGTCGAGAAGCGCTACACGTACGCCTCGTGGACGGCGCCCTCGCACTACAACCTGCTGACGGGCCTCCTGCCGCACACGACGCCGCCGAACGTGTACGCGTCGGAGTACTACAAGGAAGACTTCTTCAACTACAACCAGCGGCTCGGCGCCAAGGGCGTCGACTTCGCGCGCATGGTGCCGGCGCTGTGGTTCCCCGGCCTGCTGCGCAACACGCTCGGCTACCGCACGCACGCGCGCGTCTCGCTGCCGGTGCTCAACCCGCGCACGGGCATCAACCGGGACTTCGACACGTTCCAGTTGATGGACCACCACAACGACATGGCCAAGATGCTCCCGACGCTGCAGTTCGGGACCGACCGGCCGAGCTTCTACATGCTCAACGTCGGCGAGACGCACTACCCGTACGCCAAGCCCGACGAAGACAGCTCGATGTGGCCGCGCATCAGCGGCGTCAACGGCGTCTTCAAGAAGATGGGCGAGGCCGTCGACGCGCAGGGCAACCTCGTGAAGGACGACACGGAGTTCTTCGACGACGAGAAGATGGAGCAACTGCGCGCGCGCCAGATCGACACCGTGCGCTACCTCGACTCGGTGTTCGAGAAGCTCTACGACATGGTCCCCAAGAACACCTACATCGTCGTCACCGCCGACCACGGCGAGTTGTTCGGCGAGATGGGCTACTTCGGCCACGGGCCGATCATGCACGAGAAGTGCTTCGAGGTGCCGTACCTCGAAGGCAAGATCCGCTGAGGTCGCGCGCATGAGCGATTGGCGAGAGCAGGGCTGCACGCTGTGGTTCACCGGCTTGTCCGGCGCGGGCAAGAGCACGCTGGCGGAGTTCCTGACTCCCGTGCTGCGCGACCTGGGCAAACGGGTCGAGGTGCTCGACGGCGATGAAGTGCGCGAGTTCCTCTCCAAGGGCCTGGGCTTCTCCAAGGAGGACCGCGACACCAACGTGCGCCGCATCGGCTTCGTGGCCGACATGCTGGCGCGCAACGGCGTGGTGGCGATCACCGCGGCGATCTCGCCGTACCGCGCGATCCGCGACGAGATCCGCGCGCGCAGCCAGGCGCCGTTCATCGAGATCCACGTGCACGCGCCGCTCGAAGTGGTCGAAGAGCGCGACACCAAGGGGCTCTACAAGAAGGCGCGCGCCGGCCTGATCCCGCAGTTCACGGGCGTGAGCGACCCCTACGAGCCGCCGCTCGCCGCGGAGGTCACCTGCGAGACCGCCAAACAGTCGATCGAGGAATCCGCGCGCCTGGTGCTCGCGTATCTGGAATCGCGTGGCATCGTGCCTTCCGGCTCGTCCGCGCACCTCGATTGACTGTCTCGAACGCCGGCCTCGAACGCCGGATCGAACCAAAGGCGGAGCGAATGTCTCGACGTTGGAAGGGTTTGCTCGCGGTGACCGCCGCCTGTGCGGTGGCGGTGTTCTGGATCGGCTGCTCGGCGCCGCGTCCCGAGGGCCTCGGCGTGAACGCGGGTCGGCTCTCGGAGTGCCCGAGCTCTCCGAACTGCGTGTCGAGTCAGGCCGATCCCGCGGACAGCGAGCACTACGCCGCGCCGCTGAAGTTCGACGGCGACGCGCTCGCTGCGTTCGAGCGCGCGAAGGCGGCCGCGCTCTCGCTGCCCGGCGCGGCGCTGTTCGAAGCGCGCGACAACTACGCGGCGTTCGAGTTCACGACGCGCGTGATGCGCTTCGTCGACGACCTCGAACTCGTGCTCGACGCTCCGGCGGGCGCGATCCACGTGCGCTCGGCCTCGCGCCTCGGCCATTCCGACCTCGGCGCGAACCGCAAGCGCGTCGAAGCGCTGCGCGCCGCCTTCGAAGCTCGGCTCTGAACCAAAGCTCGAGCGGCGCGCGAGAGCTGCCTCTCGACATCGCGCCGCTCGGAGTTGGCCCGGATTCGCGTGGAATCGGGGCGCAGGCGGAGTCAGGACCCGCCGAGGGTCACGGGACGTAGGTGAGCTCGACAGCGTTCGAGAGGTTCGTGGTCTTCGTCGCCGGCGGGTCGCGGTACCAGCCCTGGACGAAGGCCTTCTCGCCCACGAGCCAAGGCTGACCGAGCGCGCCCGGGAACGCCGCGTGGAAGTTGTTCCAGTCGAGCGCGAAGGCGCCGTTGCACTGTCCGATCGTGCCGCCCGAAGCCTGCGGCGGCGTTCGCTGCGTCGGGGACTTGATGCACAGGTAGCTGCCGCTCGTCGGCGCCCACTGCAGCGGCGTGAAGCCCGTGTTGTTGATCCCGTAGAAGACCAGGCCCGACTTCTGGCCCTCGACGTTCGCGACCGAGATCGTGCACGGGTTCGCCGCGCTCGCGCTCGGCTGCGCGGAGGCGCTGATCGCCGCGAGGCAGCCGTTCGTCGACGTGCCCGACGTGCAGTACACCACCGGCGGGCCGCCGCCGCTCGTCCAGGACCAGTCGAGGACCTCGTGGTTCTGCGTCAACCCGCCGCAGGCCGCGGAGAAACCGACGTAGGCCGACGTTCCGCTCGCGAGGTTGAGCCCGCCGACCGTGCCGCCCGCCGACCACGTTCCGCCGCTCGCGAAGTTGTAGTTCGCCGACGCGAGCGGCGTCGTCGAACCGTCGAGGAACACCTCGAACAGTCCCGGCGCGTAGCGCACGGTCAGCTTGTGGATCTGTCCGTCGTTGAGGTCGACGGCGAGCGGCGAGCCCCAGCCGATCGAGAGGTTGTGGTAGGCGTTGTTGTCGCCTGTCCCGTTGGTCTGGATGCTCACGTGGTTGTCGTCCGGATCGAACCACGGCGTGCCCGCGTCGTAGTTGTCGATCTCGACGACGATCGAGTTCGCGATCGGCGTGTGGGCCGCCTGGTTGCCATAGCCGAGCGTCGATCCGTCGCCGCCGAGCGCCGCCGGTCCGCGCGGATCGTTGTGGATGACGAAGGCCATCCCGTCGGCGCCGAGTCCCGCCGCGGTGATGCGGAAGCGGAACGAGGTCTCGAAGCCGCCGGCGACGTTGACCGGGACGGTGCGGAAGACCGAGCCGCGCGCCGAGGCCACGGAGGGCGCGACTTGGAGGTTGCCGCCGCTCGCGACGGCGGAGCCGTTGAGCGTCAGCCCCGCGGTGCTGTTGAAGTCGGCGTAGGAGAAGCTCTGGGCGATCGCTGCGGGCGTCGAGGCGGAGAGCGCGAGTGCGAGCAGGGCGAGTGAAGAGCGGCGCATGGTGCGGGACAGTGGGACCGGGCCAGATTCGTGGCGCCCGCCGGACGGCACGCTGCCGCCTTGGGGCAAGCGCCAGGATAGGGTGCGGATCCGCTGCGGTGGGCCGCGTGAACCAAGCGATACGAATTTCTTCGCGGCGGCGTTGCACGCGGCGAACCGCGGGCCAGCGTTCACTTCTTCTCGGGCGTTTCTTTCGTCTTCGGCGGCGGAGTGGGGCGCGAGCGCAAGTAGTTGAACTCCGCCTCGCCGGGCCGCGTGAGCGTGAGGAGGTCTTCCGTGAGCACAACCTGGTACTCACGCTGCGCGCCCGCGTCCTCCCAGAGGATCTCGCCGCTCTCGAAGTTGCTCACCGCCATCGTGGTCTGGATCAACAGCGACTGCCGTGCGAGGTCGAACTTCCAGCGGTAGGTGCCCGCGCTGAAGCCCTCGTTGAACATGCCGCGCGCCGCGCCGCTCGGCGCGAAGATGCGCGCCTGCATCGAGAGGTGCTCGGGCGTGACGAGCATGTAGCCCTCGCAGAACTCGCCTTCGTACACAGCGGTGTTGCGCTTCGCGCTGGTGAGCCGCCACGCCCCCACAAGTCCCTCGCGAAGGCGCTGCGCCTCCTCCTCGGTGCCCCAGGGCAACCCGCGGCGCGGCTCGTCCTTGCCCGCGGCGGGCTCGCCCTGTTTTTTGTCCTGCGCAACGCTCGGCATCCACGATGGCGAGAGCGAAAAGCTGGCGAGAAGCAAGGTGAGGGCGAGTTTCATGGGACCGGAATCCTCTCGAGGAGCAGCGGCGAGCGACCCGGGGATGATAGTCCGACCGCGAGCTCGAACGACCCACGACACGTTCACGCCCCGGCCAGCGAAGCGCTCGGCTTTTCGCGTAAGCATCGTGCTCGCGCGCCCACCCGCGCGCTCAGGGGCCGTACCCCGCGCGCCTCGACCGCCATCCAAGCCGCGCGCGCCCGCGAGCGGCTGCCTGCGTACCATGCCCGTTTGACCGTGGCGCCCCCTCGACCGCGCGGCCTCTGTGGCCACGGCGGTCGCCGGAATTCCGCGTCCCCCGCGACCCATTCATGCCCTTAGCACTCACGCTGCTCCTCGTTTGGCTCGGACTTCTCGCGCCGACGCCGCAATCCAAGGCCAAGCTCGAGTTCCACGCCCGCGCCGAGGGCCAGGACGTCCGCGCCGTGGTGCGCGTGCGGGTTTCGCCCGGTTGGCATCTCTACGCGCCCGATCTCGGCACGCCGAACGTCGCGGGAATCGCTTCGAAGCTCGAGTTCGAGGGCAAGGCCGTGCAGTGGGGCGAACCGCGCTGGCCGGCTTGGAAGACGCACGAGCAGGAGTACGGGTTGGACGCGAAGCCGGCGACGGCGAACGTCTACTACGGATCGGTCCCGGTCTACGTCGTCGGCAAGCTCGCGGAGGGCGCGGCGCTCGACGGGCTGGCGGTCCGGCTGACGGGGCAGACTTGCGAGGACAGCGGCCAGTGCTTGCAGGTCGACGAACGCGCGAGCGTGCAGACTCCGGGAACGGACGGCCTGTTCGCGGACTTTCCGCGCGATCTGGTGTTCGCGGCGCCGGCGAGCACCGCGAGCGCGACGGACGGCTTCGAAGTCTTCGAGGATCCCGAGGCGAAGGCGAAAGTCGCGCTGTTCACACGCGTCGTCGACGGTGAAGCGCGCGCCGTGATCCGCATCGCGCTCGACGACGAGTGGCACATCTACCACGAGTCGCTGGGCAAGCCCGACGCGATCGGAACGCCGACGACGGTCGAGTTGAAGGCGCCCGGCGTCGAGTGGGGCCCCGTGAAGTGGCCCGAGCCGGAGGAGGCGCCGCAGGAGTGGGGCCTCGAAGGCGAGCCGACGACGATCCTGCAGCACGGCGGCGAGGTGCTCCTGGTCGCGCGCGGCAAGTTGAGCGCGGGCGCGGATGTCGCGAAGGCCACCGTCGAGATCAACGGCCAGACGTGCGACCCGAACGTGTGCGTGCAGTTCAGGGCCGCGGTGCGCTCGGGCGGCGCCGGCGACGACGCGCTGTTCGCGAAGGCCGAGAGCGCGACGGCGGGCTCGGATTCGGGCTCGCGGGCCGGAGCGAACGAGTTCGAAGGCGCTCCCAACCTCCAGGACTCGGGGTTGCTCGAGCTCATCGGGTTCTCGGTGCTCGGTGGGTTGCTCGCCCTGCTCATGCCGTGCACCTACCCGATGATCCCGATCACGATCTCGTTCTTCACCAAGCAGGCCGCCGTCCAGGGCGCCTCGCGCTGGAAGATGTCGCTGCTCTACGGGATCGGCATCGTGGTGATGTTCATCCTGATCGGCGCGATCGTGGGCGCGACGATCATCGACTTCGCGACCCACCCCGTGACGAACCTCGTGTTCGCCACCTTGTTCGTGGTGTTCGGGTTGTCGCTGCTGGGCCTGTTCAACCTCGAACCTCCCGCGTTCCTGATGAACTTCGCGGGGAAGGCGCGCTCGACCGGCGGCTTGCTCGGCATCTTCCTCATGGGCGCGACGCTCGTGATCACGTCCTTCACGTGCACGACGCCGATCGTCGGCGCGATCCTGCCCGTCGCGGCGGGCGCGGGCGGAGCGGTCGATTACACGCGCGTCGTGCTCGGGATGGGGGTGTTCGGCCTCACGATGGCGACGCCCTTCGTGTTCCTCTCGCTGGTTCCCGGCAAGCTCAGCGCGATGCCGCGCAGCGGCGAGTGGATGAACACGTTGAAGGTGACCCTCGGCTTCATCGAGATCGCCGCGGCGCTGAAGTTCGTTTCGAACGCCGACGTCGTGATGGGCTGGAAGTCGCTCTCGATGGAGCTCTTCCTCGTGCTGTGGTTCGGGATCTTCGTGGTCGCCGCGCTCTACCTGCTCGGCGTGATCCGCTTCAAGGGCGAGAGCGGCGAGATCGGCAGCGGCCGGCTCGTGTCGGGGATGGTGACGTTCCTGTTCGCGCTCTACTGCATGTTCTGCGCCTTCGGCGGCCCGCTCGACTTCGCGATGACGGCCCTGGCGCCGCCCTACTCGGCGTTCGAGGCGCCCGAAGGCGGCGTGAGCGCGACATCGAAGCCGCGCGGCCACGAGATCGTGGTCGACAACCTCGAGGAAGCGGTCAGCGTCGCGACGCAGAAGGAGAAGCTGGTGCTGGTGAACTTCACCGGCCACTCGTGAGTGAATTGCCGCGTGATGGAGAACAAGGTTTTCCGTCTCCCCACGGTCGGTGGGATCCTGCGCGAGAAGTTCGTCGAGGCGCGCCTGCACAACGACGACCACAAGAACCCCGAGGTCATGGAGTACGTGAAGCGGCTCCAGGACGAGATGGCTCAGAACCGTGCGACGCCGTACTACCTGGTGATCGACCCGAACACGGGCGAGAAGCTGGGTGTGTTCCCGCGGCCCGACATCGGCGGCGACGAGTTCCTGAAGTTCCTCCAGAAATTCGTGCACTGAGCCGCGCCGGACAAGTTTTCACGGGCGTCGCGCCGCACGGGCCTCGCGCTGCGTCTGTGCTGCGCCCGCGCCGCGCGTCCGTGAAAAACTGTCCGGGCCTTGGCGCTCCGCTATCAAGGCCTTTGTGCGTGCGGTCGAAAACTCTCCCGCCGCGTCCGCTCCGCCGCCGTCAGTTTCGACGGCGCAAACCGCAGGCGCGCCTCTCACCGATGGCGCAAGTGCTCAACGAGCTGCTGGAAGAGATCAAGAGCGTCGAACCGTTGCCGCAAGTGGCGACGCGCGTGATGCAACTCGCCGCGCAGCCCGATGTCATCCCGCGCGACCTCGTCAACGTCATCCAGACCGACGCCGGCATCACCGCGAAGGTGCTCAAGCTGTGCAACTCGGCGCTCTACGGGTTCAAGCGCGAGATCGCGTCGCTGCCCGAGGCCGGCAACTTGCTCGGCACGACGACCCTCGTGAACCTCGTGCTCACCTCTTGCGCCGGCCGCTACTTCCGCAACTACGGCTTCGCGGAGCCCGAGGCCACCTTGCGGCTGTGGGAGCAGTCCATCGCCACCGCGTTCGCCGCGAACTGGGTCGCCGTCCGCCAAGGCAGCGTCGACCGCCATCGCGCGTACACGGCCGGTCTGCTCCAGAATCTCGGCAAGCTCGTGCTCGCGCGCTTCGCCCACGAACAGGCGGAAGAGATCTACCGCGAGATCAGCGGCGGCAAGGACCTGCTCCTCGCCGAGCACGACCTGTTCGGCATGAACCACGCCGAAGTCGGCGCGCGTCTCGCGGAGAACTGGAGCTTCCCGCCGCTGCTCGTCGACGCGATTCGCTTCCACCACGAGCCCGCGAACGCGCAAGTCGACACCGCGATGGCGAGCGTCGGCCACGTCGCGGAGATGTTCGTCTTCAAGCTCGGCATCGGCGTCGGACCGTGCGAGCCCGAGTATGCCTGGAGCGAGTCGGCGCTCGCCGAGTGCAAGATCGCTCCCGAGCAGATCGAGGCGCTCAAGGAGACGCTGCAGGTCGAACTCGCGAAGGCGCGGCGGATCCTCGAGATCGCCTAGCCCGCATCTCTCACCACGACCGTAGCGAGGGCGAGATAGCTCGAGGCCGCGCAAGCGGTTGGAGCGAGTTCGCCCGGAGCTGACCTGCCAGGTCAGTGAGGAACGAACTCGCTCCAACCGCGCCGCCCGGCCCGAGGTAGCTCGGCCGCAGTAGGTCGTGGTGAGAGATGCGGGCTAGCCGAGTCCGCGCTCGAGCTCGAGCAGGCGTTCCTTGCGCCAGACGGCGCCCGCGTAGCCGCCGAGACCGCCGTCGGAGGCGATCACGCGGTGGCACGGGACCGCGATCGCGATGCGGTTCCGTCCGTTCGCGCCCGCCACCGCGCGGAAGGCGGTCGGTCGGCCGATCGAGCGCGCGAGCTCCGCGTAGCTCCACGTGCGGCCGTACTCGATGCGCAGGAGCTCGCTCCACACGCGCCGCTCGAAGGGCGTACCCGGCGTGTGCAGTGGAACCGTGAAGCGCTGCAATTGCCCCGCGAAGTAGCGCTCCAGCTCGCGCGCAGTCTGCTCGAGTCGCGGATGGTCGTCCATCGAGAGCGCGGGACCGAGCGCCTTGCGCAGCGACGCGAGTTGGCGCGGCAGCGAGTCGCGATCGATGAACTCGAGCAGGCACAAGCCTTCGTCGCACGCGCCGGCGAGCATGTCGCCGAGCGGCGTCACGAGCCGCTTCACGCGCACCACGCGGACGCTCGGATCGAGATGCGACGGCGCGTCGCCGAGGGCGCGCCGAAACGCGTCGCGAAAGCCGCTTTCGGACTCGAAGCCGCTCGCCGCGGCTGTTTCGGAGACGGGCGCGCCGCCGCGCAGTCGATCGACCGACGCGCCGAGGCGCAGTGAGTGCTGGAAGGCGTGCAAGCTCATGCCCATGTGCTCCTGGAACCAACGCGCGGCGCGAACCGGATGGATGCCAGCGCCGCGCAGCTCGGCCGGTGAAACGCGCGCGCTCGAACGTTCGAGGCGTTCGAAGACCGCGCCGACCCACGCCGGCGCCGCGCTCGGCGCTTCGAGCGGTCGACAGCGCTTGCAGGGTCGGTAGCCCGCGGCGAGCGCGCGACTCGGCGCGTCGAAGAACTCCACATTCTCCCGCCGCGGCGTGCGCGCCCCGCAGCCGGGCCGACAGAACACGCCCGTCGTCCGCACCGCGAACACGAACGCCCCGTCCTGCGTCGCGTCCCTCGCGACCACAGCTTCGTACAGGCGGGCGCCGTCCGTGCTCTTCACGCGGGCCATTGTCGGGCCGCCCCGGCCGGCGCGCCACCGAACCGCGCACGCCGAATTCAATTCTCGCGTTGCTATCCTGCGCCATTACGCTCCGAGCACCGGATCGGTCTCGACACCGCAAGTTCCACGAGGATTTCCATGGCCAAGAAAAACAAAGCATCGAAGAGCGCCGGCGCGCTCGACAGCAAGAAGACCGTCAAGCTGCTCAACAAGATCCTCGAGATGGAGCTCGCGGGCGTCGTGCGCTACACGCACTACTCGATGATGGTGTTCGGCTACCACCGCATCCCGATCGTGAGCTGGCTGCGCGCGCAAGCCCAAGAGTCGCTCGCGCACGCGCACCAGGCCGGCGAGTACGTCACGCACCTCGGCGAGCATCCGTCGCTCGGCATCGGACCGTTGCTCGAGACCGAGAAGCACGAGATCGGCGACATCCTGCGCGAATCGCTCGACCACGAGCGCGCGACCTTCGATCTCTACCGCGAGTTGCTCGCCGAGGTCCAGGACAAGTCCGTGATGCTCGAGGAGTACGCGCGCGAGATGCTGCGCCTCGAGGAGCAGCACCAGGGCGAGGTCGACAAGATGCTCCGCAAGCCGGGCGACATCGGCAAGTTCTCGCGCTAGGCGCGAGACATTGGGTAGCTCTCGCGCTAGGCGCGAGACCATGCACAGGGCTCGCGCTGAGCGCGAGACAGCAAGCACGGCTCGCGGCCCGCGCGAGCCGTGCTTGTTTTGCGGCACGCTCTCGCTCGAGCTCGCGATTCAAACTTCGAAGTCGAGGCTCGACGCGAAGGCCGAGCGCATCCAGGCCGCCGGTGTGCGCGCCATGCAGGCGTTGCGAACGGCGCACAGCGCGGGGCGCCCGAGTTGCCCGATCCAACCCAGGCGGCGCGAGGCGCGCACGATGCGAGCCGTGCGCGCATACCGGGCGCGTTCATAGGCTGCGAGCGCGGCGTCCACGCCGGGCTCGCGCTCGAACGCGATCGCCAGGGTCAGTGCGTCCTCGAGCGCCATGCACGCGCCTTGTCCGAGGTTGGGCGTCATCGCGTGGGCGCTGTCGCCGAGCAACGCGAGTCTTCCGCGAACCCACGGCCGCCGCGGCGCGCGATCGAGAATGTCGAGGCGCTGGATCGACTCTGCGCTCGTCGACTCGATCAACTCGGCGATCGGTGCGTGCCAGCTTCCGAAGCGCGCGATCAGATCGCGCTTCACGTCCCGGTCCGTTCCACCCGGCGGCGCGTTGAGCGTGCAGAACCAGTAACTGAGTTTCGCACCGATCGAAACGCATCCGAAGCGCGCACCCGGGCCCCAGGACTCGAACGCGCGGCCCGCGAGCGCGAGCGGATGGTCGAAGGTCGTGAGCGCCCGCCAGCACGTGTACCCCGCGTAGCGCGGCGGCTGCGGGCCGTGCAGCGTCTCGCGCACGACGGAGTGGATTCCGTCGGCGCCGATCACGACATCGGCTTCGAGCTCGCGACCGTCGTCGAGTTTCACGAACGCGCCGCCGGCGTCGGAGCGCACCGAAACGCAGCGCGCGTTCAACTCGATCGCATCGGCCGGCAAGGCGGAGCGCAGCGCCGACTGCAGCGCGGCGCGCTTGAGGCCGACGCTCGGCTCGCCCAGTTCGCGCGAAACTTCCGCGACGGGTGTCCTGGCCAGCACGCGGCCGTCGCTCGAGCGCAACTCGCCGATCTCGAGCTCGCTCGCGACCCCGAGCACCGCCTCCGCGCACCCCAGTCGTCGCAACACTCGAACCGCGTTCGACCACAACGTGATGCCGTGCCCGATGTCGCGCAGCTCGCGCGAGCGCTCGAGCGTGCGCACTCGATACCCACGGCTGCGCAGCGCGATCGATGCGGCGAGCCCGCCGATCCCCGCGCCGACGACCACGAAGCTCGGCCGCCCGGTCGCGTTCGTTCGCGGGCTCGTCGGTGCGCCCATGCCGCCGCGAGCTTAGCCTGCGCCAGCGCACGCCGAGTCGCGCCGAGCGGCGGCGGCGAAGGGGCCGCCGCCGCTCGACGCTCCGATCACGGCCCGGTCTTGGCGAAGTGAACGCGCCCTCTCGCCGCGACGCCCGTCCCGATCGACGAGATGCTGACCGTGTAGCTTCCGGCCGAGACGACGCTGTCGACCGCGAACAGGCGAAGGTCGGGACTGCCGCCTTCGGCCCCCAAGGCGCCGACCGTCGAGAGGAACGAGGGACTGGCCGAGGGCGTGAAGCGCCCGCGCCAGAAGTCGCGGCGACCCATTGCGGGATTCGGGTCCGTGGGCGGAGCGTAGTTCCTCACGTGCACGTCGCTGCTGTTCGAGTCGAGCGCCAGGTCCGCGGGGATCACGTCGTAGACCTGATCCGTGTCCAGCACGTAGACGGGAAACTTGACCGGAATCGCAGGGAGCATGTCGATCCCCTGCAGGCTCGCAGCCCACTTCGTGTACTGCTGGCCAGGCATCGTGGCGCCGATGGAGAAGCCGTACGGTTTCAGCGTGCCGTCCTCGACCGCGAGGATGGCAGCCGAGTCGGAGGAGAAGACGAGATCGGGTCGGGCGAAGGGCGAGCCGACCACGGTGTTCGGCATGGGGAAGAAGCTCGGAGACGAGCTCTCCACGCCCTTGATCGCGATGTCGAGTCCGGAGAACACTTGCAGCGCCGGGTTGGGATGTCCGGCGTGCACCAGCGCGTAGGTGGTCCCGCCGATTTCCGCGACCGCGAGATCGTGCGGCAGATACCCGGCGTCGCCGACGAAACTCGCGACGAACTGCAAAGAGGACGCGATGTCCCAGATCTCGATGTGCGTTTGTCCGTTCGCGACATCGTGCGCGAGCAGCACCGCGCGCTCGTTCGTGAGCTCCACCGAATCGACCGGCACGGCTGGCGAGCCGTAAGTGCGATCCAAGCCCGGAGTGTTCGGAGAATCGGTTCTCGCGCCGGTGGCGAGGTCGAAGAGCACGAACCGATCGTTGCAGGTGACGATCGCCTTCGTGCCGTCGGGCGTGAGCGCGACGTCGTGCGGACGAACGGATTCCTCGGGCCCTCCGATCTCGTGGATCGCAACGAACGAGATGGGCGACGAGAGGTCGAGGATGTACACCCAGGCGTGGGGCGACCCCGTCACGTCGCGGGTCGTGACGACAACGGCTCGATCGTCGGTCAGCGCGACCGAATCCGACTGGGGTCCGGGATAGCAAGGCCCGGGACCGCCCACGTGCCCGAGATCGACGGGGGTGATCGTCGCCGGCTCTTGCGTGATGTCGAGGACGTGAATCCAGTTGCGGTGGTTCACGACCGCTTTCGTCCCGTCGGGTGTGATCTCGACGTCGCTGACGAGGCCGGCGTCCATGCCCGACGTGAAGCCGCTGATCGTGAAGCTGCCGCCGCAGCGCGGCGGACCGCCCGACAGGCGCAGGACGTCGATCTGGGTCCTCGTCTCCGGCACCGGTCCCGAGGGCGACGGGAACGCTGACGAGCCGATCACCACCGCTGCGTCGTTCGTGATGGCGATCGCGTCCGACGAGTAACCGACGGTGATCGCGCCCTGCCCCATGGACGAAACGCAGTTCGCGATCGACAGTCGAGTTCCCGTCGAGACGCGCCAGAGCGTGATCTGATCGGTGGTCGGAATGGACTGGGCGCCGGTCGGTCCGGCGCTGCGCACGACCGCCAACTGACCGTTGGGTGTGATGGCGACATCCTGCGGTGCGAAACCGATGGCTTGTTCCGCGATGAAGGTCGTCTGTCGTGCCGCCGCTGCGTGGGCAAGGACGAAGACGGTTGCGGCGGCGATGGGAGCGCGAAGACGTGCGTGCGTGGAGTTCATGAGCGTTCGAGGCCTGCCTTTCGTGTCGTGTGTGGATCGCAAGTGGAGTTCGTCGAGGCTCGTCACTTCAGGCGGCTGCGAAACGGCCGATCGCGACGAGCGGCGTTTCGAGACCGAGCGCTCGGTCAAAACGGTTCGAGCGATTCCAGAAAAGCGCCTGACCTCGAGCTCGTCCCAAGAACGGTCCGCGGCGGATCGAAAGCCCTGCGCCACGACTTCCGCGGATCTCCGCGGTCGCGCAACGCTCGTCGCGGCGCCTTCGCCGCTGGACAGAGCTCAGAGCTTCGAAGCGGACTCGACGCTGAAGCGAGCGACGAGCGCGCCGCTCCACGTCTCGATCAAACCGACGTGAACACCGTGGCCAGTCGTCAGTTGCTGCTCGCCGACGAGCGAGAGTTCGGAGCGCAACTCGCCGTGCGCGAGACGTCGAGCGCTCCGGTCCCACACGACCTCCCCCTTCACGAAGAGCTCGAGCTTGCTGTCCAAAGTGCCGTCGCCTTCGAGAACGACCCCCAGGAGCTCCGTCAGCGACACCTGCTTGTCCCAGTTCCGTTGCAACTCGATCTCTCCGGTCACCCGGATCGTCGCGAGTTCGCGCTCGTCGACGTGTTGCACGTCGACCAGTTCGCACCAGAGCTCGCCATCGAGGGCTCGCAGGAGCTTCAGGTCGAAGGTGCGAGTCATGTCACGCTTGTCGGACGAGACGAACGGCAGTCCGCCGCCGGGCGCGTAGCACTCGATCAAGACGTTCGCGTCGACGCGCCAGCGATCTCCGACCTGCACGGGCCGCGGCGGCAGGAAACCCTGTCCGTCCGCGCCGGCGCGGAGCTCGTCCAACACCGTGCGCTCGATGGAGTCGTCGCCCTCGACCTCGGCAACCTCCTCGCCGAGCTCGCGATCCCAACGGAAGGCCACGGTGCGTCCAACCAACAGGCCTTCGCCCGCGAGCGAGTCCGAGAACTCTCCCGCACCCGAATTGAAGCGCCTCTCCTGCGTCAGCTCGGTTGCACAGAAGTTCCGCCGGCGCTCCCCGATCCGCGACGCATCGACGCGGCGATGTTCGTCGAGAAACTCGACGCGCAGAGCCTCGCTTCGTCGATCCGAGCAAGGAGCCGGGAAGTTCTCCCGCCTTGTGGGAGTGCCGAACCAAGCCTCCACGCGTTCCAGCGTCAGCTCCGTCGAGACCTCGAAGCGAGCGAGCAGCCTCTCGCCTTCGCGCGGCTCGAAGGCGAGTTCGTGAGGCGCCGTCGGCGTCCCGAGCAGCACCATCGCGAGCCACGCGCCGACCTTCATAGGGTTCTCCGACGCGGTCGAGCCGCGACCGAGCGGTCCGAGGCTAGCACGTCGCGCAGAAGCTGGGGGAGGAGAGCGCGGCGCACGCTGCGCGCGAGAGAATCACGACTTCGTTGTCGAACGAAGCGCCGCTCGCGCGTCAGGATCGCGACCTCGACCGTTCGAACCAGGAGCTGCGACCCAGATGAAGTACGTGATGGTGATTTACGAGACCCCGGAGAATCTCGAAGCGCGCCAGCAAGGCCCTTCGAACCCGTACATCGCCGCGTGGCGCACCTACTACAAGGCGCTGGTGGCCGCGGGCGCCTTCGCGGGCGGTGGCGCGCCGCTCAAAGACAGCGCGACCGCGACGACGGTGCGCACACGCGAGGGCCGCCGGTTGGTGCAGGATGGGCCGTTCGCCGAGGCGAAGGAGCAGATCGGCGGTTTCATGGTGCTCGAGGCGCCTTCGCTCGACGCGGCGCTCGAGTGGGCCGCGCGCTGCCCGGCGGCCGCGACCGGGTCGGTGGAAGTGCGCCCCATGGACGTCGCGAACCACGAGCAGATCATCGCGGACTGAGGCGCCGAGCGCCGCGCCTCCACGAACTCCTCTCGCGCATGACCGACGCCCGCAGCATCGTCGAAGCCGTCGCGCGCTCGTCGTACGGCCAGCTCGTCGCGTACCTGTCGGCGCGCACGCGCGATGTCGCGGGCGCGGAGGACGCGCTCGGCGAGGCGTTGCTCGAGGCGCTCGCGACCTGGCCGCGCGACGGAATCCCCGAGAAGCCCGAAGCGTGGCTCTTCGCCGCGGCTCGCAACCGGCTGGTCGACGCACAGCGCGGTGCGCGGGTTCGCGCGGAGCACGCAGAGGCCTTGCACGCAGCGGTTCTCGAGCGCGCGAGCGAGCCCGAGCCGGACGAGTTCCCCGACCAGCGCGTCGAGCTGCTCTTCGTGTGCGCGCACCCGGCGCTCGACGTGGACGTGCACACACCGCTGATGCTGCAATCGGTGCTCGGCGTCGACGCCGCGCGCATTGCGCAGGCGTTTCTCGTCTCGCCTGCGGCGATGCGGCAACGGCTCGTGCGCGCGAAGCGCAAGATTCGCGAGACGGGCATCGCGTTCGAGTTGCCGCGCGCCGAGGAACTCGCGCAACGGCTCGAAGCGGTGCTCGAGGCGATCTACGCGGCCTACGGGCTCGCGTGGGACGAGGTCGCGGGCGGCGATGCGGCGGCGCACGAGCTTGGAAGCGAAGCGTTGTGGCTCGCTCGCGTGCTCCTGCGGCGCATGCCGGACGATCCGGAGGTGCGCGGGCTGCTCGCGCTGCTGCTCTTCTGCGATTCGCGTCGCGCGACGCGCCGCGGCGTGGGGGGGCGTTATGTCCCGCTCTCGGAGCAAGATCCGTTGGCGTGGGACCACGCCGCGATCGACGAGGCGGAAAAGCACCTGCACGCCGCGGCCGCCGTTGGACGTACCGGTCGCTTTCAACTTGAAGCGGCGATCCAGTCCGTGCATGCCGAACGCCGCGCGAGTGGCCGCACGGATTGGACGGCGATCGCGCTGTTCTACGAGCAGCTCGTCGCGCTCGCACCTTCGCTCGGCGCGCGCATAGCGCACGCGATCGCACTCGCGGAAGCCCACGGCGCCGCGAACGGTCTCGCGCGCCTCGACGAACTCGCGCACGAGAACATCGCGTCGTTCCAGCCTTACTGGGCCGCGCGCGCGCACTTGCTGCGCCGTGTGGGCGATCCACGTGCGTCGGCGGCGCTCGACCGCGCCATCGGGCTCACGCAAGACCCCGCGGCGCGCGACTTTCTGCTCGGACGCCGCGAAACGACCTGAGATTTCTGTCGAACGCCGCGGCGCTCGCTCGCCAGGGCCTCGAAGGCCGGATCCAGAACCCCCGGCCCACGGAGACGAATTCATGTGCCCTGCTTGTTGGTCCTTGGTTGCGATCGTGGTCGCCAGCGTCGGCTCGGCCGGCGGACTGACCGCCTTCGCGGTGAAGAAGGCGCGCGCCGCGAACGCGGTTCACGCGCAGGTGTCCGAGTCGGAGCCGCAGGCGCCTGCGACCCAGGAGGAGACGCGATGAGCGCGCCCCTCGAACCCCGTGTTCTCCAGGCGCGCCGGGTCGTGTCGCGCGACGAGTGGCGCCGCTCGCGAATCGAGCTCCTCGAGCGCGAGAAGGAGCACACGCGTCGCGGCGACGAGCTTGCGCGGATGCGCCGCGAACTGCCGTGGGTCCCCGTCGACAAGGACTATCGCTTCGACGGCGCCGACGGACCGAAGTCGCTCGGCGAGCTGTTCCGCGGCCGGAGCCAACTGATCGTGTACCAGTTCATGTTCGGGCCCGAGTGGAAGGAGGGCTGCCCGAGCTGCTCCTTCGTCGCCGACCACGTCGACGGCGCGCTCGTGCACCTCGAGCACCGCGACGCGAGCTTCACCGCCGTCTCGCGCGCTCCGTACCCGAAACTGGCCGCGTTCCAGCGCCGCATGGGCTGGCGCTTCCCGTGGGTTTCGTCGCACGCGAGCGACTTCAACATCGACTTCGGCGTCGCGCCCTCGCCCGAACAACGCCTGCGCGGCGAGCTCGACTACAACTTCCGCACGAGCAAGTTGATGTTCGACGAACTCCACGGCATCAACGTCTTCGCCAAGGACGCGCGCGGCCGGATCTTCCACACCTATTCGGCCTTCGCGCGCGGCGCCGAGCCGGTGCTCGGCACGTACGCGTGGCTCGACATGCTGCCGAAGGGCCGCGACGAGGACGGGCTCGCGTTCACGATGGCGTGGCTGCGCCACCACGACCGCTACGGGCCCGACTATTCGGTCGACGCTCTGTCGGCGCCGGCCTTGCCACCTCCCACCCCGTGACTAGCGCGGCATCCAGGGTGTCGAACGCGGCTGAACCGCGCCGGTCCGGTGGTCCAGCAGAGGGTCCACGGCATGAGCTCTCCTTCGTCGCTCTCGCGAGCGTGCTCCTCGCGTCGTCGTCGCTTTCGCAGACCACGTGGTACGTCGACGGCCAAGCCACGCCTCCGGGCAGTGGCTCGGCCGCTCAGCCGTTCCCGACCGTTCAGCTCGGCATCGAGAGCGCCCGCTCGGGCGACACCGCGTCGGTGGCCCCCGGCAAGTACCGCGAAACGCTCGATATCGGCTTCAAGTCGCTCCTCATTCGAAGCACTCGAGGGCCGGACGAGACCACGGTCGAGCACCCCGACGCCGTTTCCGGTTAGCTGCTCGTCGCGACGCCGTCGACCGTCGAGGTCTTCCGCTTCGACGGTCGGAACCGAGACGAGGCACTCGGGGTCGCGTCGATCGACTCGACCGTTCGTCCGTGCGAGCTCGAGCGTTTCACGCGCACGGGCGCCAGCAACTACTTCGCGTGCGTGGGGCGGTTCGTCAACGGTGGAATCGTGCTCGTCGAGCGCTGCACCTTCGCGCACGATTCCCTCGCGATCGATTTCTCCTACGGCGTCGCGCAGGTGCTGGACTGCGTGTTCGAAGGCAACTCGGGCTGGACCTGCCGCCCGAGTTCGACTCCGACTGGCCCGACTATCTCGGACACACCGTGCACGGCGCGAGCAACATCGTCGGCGCCGCGAAGCTGTGGGACCTCGGCCGCAGGCGTGTGGCTCCCGTAGTAGCGCTCGAACACGAGCACGCCATCCACGCGCAACACAACCCCGGCGCCCGACAGCGCGGGGTTCGCGGCGAGGTACGCGTTCACGAGCGGATTGACGAAGCCGAGGTCGAGCGTGCACGGACCCTGCGCACGCGCGGTCGAGGAACAGAGCGCTGAGAGAAGCGCGAAGCCGAGGGCCGCCAGAGGTCGAGAGTGCTTCATGGTCGAGGGCGCTGGTGGTTCGAGGAGCGCGGCGCATCGCACGCGTCGCTTGCGCAGCGTGAACCCTTCATCCGCGGCGGAGTTCCCGACGTTTCCGAGCGGCCGGCTACCGTTTCCGCCACGAAGCCGCCGCTCGACGCGTCAAACTCCGATGCTGAGCCACGCGGGCCCGGTGAGGATGGGCCGCCTCCAACCTGGGCGCAGCGTCCGCGCGCACCGGAAAGTGACTTCGCCCGCCGCGCGCGCAGCTCGACCTCCAGCGCGAACCTGCGCCAGCGTGTCGAGCGACTCGCAGCGAGCGGCGACCACGGAACTCTCGCCGCGCTGCGACGGGAGACTGCGCGCTCAGGGACGCGCGCTCGGAATTGCTCCGCGAACACGAGCGCGAACACCTGCGCGCCCACGTCGAGAACCTCGAGCGCGGGCGCCCAGGGACACGCGGACTGACGGCGCCGTCAGGGTGCGAGGTCGAACTCGAGCGCGTCGCTCAGCGCCGTGCCCTTGGTCGACGGAGGATCGCGGTACCAACCCTGTGCTTGCAGCACGTTGCCGGCGGCGAACGGTTGTCCGAGCGCGCCGGGGTTCGCGGTCGCGAAGGCGTTGAAGTCGAAGCTCAACACTCCGTCGCAAGCTCCGGCGACGCCGCCGGAGTTCTGCGGCGCGGTGCGCTGGGTCGGCGACTTCACGCACAGGAAGCTCGAGCTCGCGCCCCACGGCAGCGAAGCGCGGCCGCCGGTTCCGTAGAACACGAGGCCCTGGCGCTGGCCTTCGAGTCCCTGCACGGCGATGGCGAAGCCCGCCGCCGCGCTCGCGCTCGCGACGCCCGTGGCCGAGATGCGCGCCGTGCAACCCGCGCTCGACACGCCGGCTGTGCAATACGCATCGACGCGCGCGCCGTCCAAACCGAACATCACCTCGATCCGGCTGTCGCTCTGCAGCGCGCTGTCCGAACCCGTGCCGATCAAGTCGAGCGCGCCGTCGAGGTCGAGGTCCGCTGCTGCGTCGATCCCGTACGGCGAGAACTGGAAGCGTCGCGGTGCTCCGAAACCTCCGAGGCCGTCGCCGAACTGGAGCACCAGCCCGGAAACGCCGTAGAGCAGATCCAGTGCGCCGTCGCCATCGATGTCCGCGGTGTGCAGGAAGAAGGGCGAGTAGGTGGCGAAGCTCTGTGAGTTGGCGAAGCCTCCGAAGCCGTCGTTGAGCCACACGCGCAAGTCGGGCGCGCCTCCGCCGTTCGAGACCGCGAGATCCGGCGCGCCGTCGCCGTTGAAGTCAGCGGCTCGCACGCGCCACGCGCCCACTTGGGCGGGCACGGACACCGGGGCGCCGAACGCGCCTGCACCGAGACCCGGCAGAACCGAGAGCGTGGCCGCACCGAAGTTCGCCGTGACGAGGTCGAGGATGCCGTCGACGTTGACGTCGGCGACCTCGACCGACCGCGGACGCGCTCCGACGGCGAAGTTCGACAGCGCGCCGAACGCGCCCGTGCCGTCGCCCAGGCGCACCGAGACGTTGTTCGAGAGCTCGTTGCACACCACCAGGTCGAGCTCCCCGTCGGCGTCGAGGTCCGCGATTCGCAGGTCGTAGCCACCGTCGCCGACGGTGTACGCGACGAACGGGCTGAACACGCCGGGAGCGGTTGCGAGGTGCACGCAGACGCGCTGCTCGTGATTCAGCGACACCAGATCCACGGCGCCGTTGCCGTCGAGGTCCGCGGCGCGCACCAAACGTGTCGTGCCGAAGCTCGTGAGCTTCGCTGCCGGCGCGAAATTCCCGAGCCCGTCGCCGCGCGCCCACTCGAAGGCGCTGTTCAGCAGGTTCGAGAACACCGCGTCGGGCACGCCGTCGGCGTCGATGTCCGCGATCTCGGTCGAGTTGGCCCAGCCGTGCACTTCGCCGCCGATGTGCGTCGTCGGCCAATCGCCGAAAGCGTGGCCGCGCGTGAGCAGCACGTCGCCCGACGTGCCGCCCGACACCGCGACGTCCATGTGGCCGTCGCCGTCGAAGTCGCGCCAGGCCACGCCCTGAGCATCGTCGTGCGTGCGCAGCACCTCAGGCTGCGAGAACACGCCGCCGCCCTGGCCGCGCACGACGTGCAACCGACCGCTCGGACCGCTCGGGCCGACCGAGGTCGTCGCGCTCGCGTCGATCCGCCCGTCGCCGTCGAAATCGCCGATCGACACGAGCCGCGCCGGGGCGCCGAGCGGAATCGCCATCGACGACGCGAAGCCGCCGTTGCCGTCGTTGAACAGGAACGCGAGCTCTTCCCCGACCATCCCCGCCAGCGCGAGGTCGATGTCGCCGTCGCCGTCGAGATCGCCCGCTTCGATCGAGGCCGCCGACTCGCTCCCGGTGTACAGGCCGCCGAAAACGAACGTGCCCACGCCCGTTCCGCGCAACACGCGAACGCCCGCTCCCGGGTACTGGCTGAGCGCGACATCCAGCCGTCCGTCGGCGTCGAAGTGGCCGAACGCGAAGTCGCTGCAATCGAACGCGACCGTCGTGACCATCTGGCCCTGCAGCCCGCCCGCGCCGTTGTTGAACCACACCCGCACCGTCGTCGAGCCGCCCAGGCCCGCGAGGTCGAGATCGCCGTCGCCGTCGACATCGACCAGCCGCACGCGACGCAGGTCGGCGTTGGTCCCGAGCGTCGTCGACGCCCCGAAGCCCCCGAGTCCGTTGCCGAAGCGCACCTGGGCCGTTCCGGAGCAGGAAGCGAGGTCGAGCAACCCGTCGCCGTTCAGATCTCCGAGCGCGACATCGACTTGTCCGAGCGAAAACGCGACCGGCGGCAGCGGGGCGAGGCTCCCGGCGGCCGTGCCGCGGAGGATCGAGAGGTTTCCGTTCGCTACGGCGACGACGAGGTCCGGCAAGCCGTCCTGGTCCAGGTCTCCGGGCGCGATTCGCATCGGGTTGCCGGCCACGGAGAAGCGCTCGCTGGGGAACGGGTGCGAGACCTGCGCGAGCGCCGTGCTCGACGCCCACGAAAACGCGACGACCCAACCGAGCCGGTTGAACTTCATGTTGCTGCTCCTCTGCGCCCTGACTCGCTCGGATCTGACTCGCTCGGTCTCCGACCTGCCGCGGACCGAGCGGTCTCGATGACGAACGTGGGGAAATTCCGTCGCGCCCGCGCGAGCTAGCGCCGCGGCTCGCGAAGTCACCTCCAGCGGCGGGGCTTTCTGGGATTAGCGGGGGAGAA
>CALFYL010000033.1 GCA_937952135.1 uncultured Planctomycetia bacterium | reverse complement strand
GGTGCGGCATCTTCGCGAGGTCTTCGACGATCGGCTGGCCCTCGGCGTCGACGCCGAGGAACAGCGGCAGCGCGTAGGCCTTCTTGTCGTAGGCCTTCTGCGACACGAGCTCCGAGATGCGCACCTTGCGGCGGTGGACGTTCGGCACTTCGATGCCGATGGTCGCCTTGCCGGGGATCGGCGCGATGATGCGCACCGACTGCGCGCGCAACGCCGCCGCGATCTCCTGGCTGAGCTGCGTGACCTTGTTCATGCGCGTGCCTTGCGACACTTCGAGCTCGAACAGGATCACCGTCGGGCCGACTTGAGCGCCGACGACGGCCGCTTCGACGCGGAAGCTCGCGAGCGCCTGCTCGAGCTTCTTCGCCTGGTTCTCGACGTCGGACTTGTCGAGCCCGCTGGTCGCCTCGGGCGGCTCGAGCAGCTCGAGCGGCGGCAGCTTCCAGTCCCCCACCGGAGGCGTGGGCGGCTCGAAATCGAGCGGCCGCGACTCCGAACGGATCGTCGAGCGCTCGAGGAATTTCTTCTGCTTTTCGGCCGCGATCGGATCGATCGCGATCGGCGCGTCGTCGTCCTCGTCGTCGGACGGTTCGCCGTCTTCGTCGTCGAGCTCGACGCCCGGCGCAGCCTCGCCGATGCCGCCGATCGCGAACGGGCCGCTCACCGGGCCGTCGTCGTCCTCGTCGTCGAGTCCGTCCTCGAGCGCTCCCGCGCCCGCCTCCGACGCGCCGAGATGCGCCGCGTCGTAAGCCTGATCGGCCTCTTGCTCGTCGAACCCGCCCGCCTTGCGCGCGGTCCTCGCCGTCGCCGCCGCGAGCACCGCCGCGACCTCCGGCGTGGGCACGTCTTCGTCCTCGTCGATCGCGTTGTCCTCGTCGATCGGGTGCTGGCGCTTTCCGCGGCTCGGCTTCGCCGGCGCCACGGGTTGCAACACGCCGCGTTCCGCGAGCGCGCGCTGTTCCTCCTGCTCGAAGCTGCGCGCGGTCTCGCCGATGCCCGCGCCGCGGATGAAGTCCCACAGCCCCAGCACCAGCCGGCCGGTCCACTGCGTGAGCGCGCGCGTCGCGCTCTCTCCGCGTTGCTCGCGGCGTTCCTTGAACCACTTCCCGAGCGCGACGAAGGCCGGATAGAAGGCCATCTCGGTCGCGAGCATGAACGCCACCACCGCGATGAGCGGCATGAGGATCCACAGGCCCGGGTGGCCGAACTTCTCGATCAGCCGCGGCGTGGCTTGCAGGGCGAGCCAGCCGCCGGGGCCGTAGGGCCAGCGCGACGACGGGCCGACGTTCGGGCCGACCGCGAGCTGCACCACGAACGAGATCGCGAGCACGAAGCACAAGCCCGCGAGCAAGCGCAGCGCGGGCAGCTTCACTTCCTTGCGCGCGACGAGGATCATCCCCCACGCGAGGCCGAGCACGCTGAACAAGAGGCCCGCGGTGCCCGTCACCATGAAGGCGAGGTTCGCGAGGTAGAAGCCGACGAGCCCGCCCCAGTTGCGGCCCTGCGCGCCCGGATCCTCGAGCGGCCGGTAGTAGCTCGCCATCGAGATCGCGAGCCACAGCGACACGCCGATCAGCAGCAGCCCCTTGATCTCCTGGATGTGCGGCCGCGCGTCGCCCGCCGAATCCTGCTCGAAGTCGAACCCGTCGTCGCCTTCGTCGAAGTCCGCGCGAGCGGAGCGCTTCGACCTGGCCCCGCCGCGGCCCGCGGCCGACCTCGCCCCGGCGCCCGAGCTCGACTTCGACGGCGTTTCGCCCGCCGCCGGCGACGGAGTTCCGACCAGCGCGCCGATCCAACGGCCGGCGCGCCCGAACAACCCGTTCGACTGTGTGCTTGTGCTCTGGTTCCGCGGCACGCGGATGCCCCTCGCTGGACCGGAAGGCGAACGGAGGCCGGTCAATTCCGACTTCCTGCGCGGCCTGCGCATCGCAGAGCCGCCGCAGCGCTCCACGCGCGCCTTCTGCCCGCGATAGTCACGCTCCGGCGAGCGCGATTCAAGACGTTAGTTTCGGCCCGAGGTCGAGTCCGCTGCGCCGCGCGCCTCGAACCGCTCGCGCGCGCTACTCGTTCGATCGCTTCGCAGCGCTCGCCGCGGTGACGAGTTCGACAAGTGCGGCGGCGATTTCGCGCTTGGGCCTCAGCGCGAGACGCCGGCTCGATCCGTCGCGTCCGAGGATCGTCGCGCTCGAGCGCTCGGCGTTGAGCGCCGTCTCGTCGTTCAGCACCACGAAGTCCGCGTTCTTGCGCGCCATCTTGCGCCGCGCGCGCCGCTCGCCGTCGCCGGTCTCCAGCGCGAAGGCCACCACGATCCGGCGGCCCTTGCGCTTCGCCACGGTCGCGAGCACGTCGGGGTTCTTGACCAGCTCGAGCACCGCCCGCTCGCCCCCGTCGTCCTTCTTGCGCCACTTGCCCGAAAGGCGCCGCGCCGGCCGCCAATCCGCGACCGCCGCCGCCATGATGAGCGCATCGGCGCCGCGAAACGCCGCGCGCACGGCCTCGAGCATGTCGCGCGCGCTCTCGACGTCCACGCGCTCGACGCCCGCCGGCGTCTCGAGCCGCACCGGCCCGGCCACCAGGGTCACCGAACAGCCGCTGCGCGCCGCCGCGGCCGCGATTTCGAAGCCCATCTTGCCGCTTGAGACGTTCGAGATGTAGCGCACCGGGTCCACGTACTCGCGGGTCGGGCCGGCGGTGACGACGACGTGCGGGCGGTGAACCTGGCGGTGAAGCGGGCGGCGCGGGGGCAAACGGTCCTCGGGGGCGGGATGGTAGCGACGGCGAGCGGCGACTCCAGGTCGGGCTGGCGGCGCGGGCGCGTTCGTGCGCTTCCGAGTAGGCTCGCGAGGAGATGATGACGCTCGCCGCCGCCGCGTTTCTGGCCTTGGGCCCCGCGCTTCCCGCGGCCCGTCAAAAGGAGAGGTTTCCGGGTTTCGGAGGCTACGTGCTAGCCGTGGGCGACGTCGACGGCGACAAGCTCGGCGACTTGCTCGTGCTCGACAGTGTCGGGGTCGGCTTCGGCTCGGGCGGTTGGCTGCCGGGCGCGAAAACGGAGCGGGCGTGGATCGTGTCCCCCGCCGCGGGGCGCGTGGTCTTCGACTTCGGTGCGCGCGATTTCTCCTGGCAGCGCCTGAAGTACGCCGCGGTCGGCGACGTCGACGGAGACGGGCACGCGGACCTAGCGCTGCTCGAAAAGCCGAGCGCCGAGCGGCCAAAAGTTCCGCTCGAAATCTGGTCGGGGAAGGAGCGCCGCGTCACGCGGACGCTGGACGTTGCGGCGGAGGGCGAGCGCTTCGGCGCGTCGTTCGCGAGCTTGGGCGACGTCGACGGCGACGGATTCGGAGAGCTTGCCATCGGCGCTCCGGGCGCCAGCCGCGAGGGCAAGCGCGTCGGCGCCGTGCACATCGTTCGAGTGCGCGACGGGTCGATCGTGAGCACCGTTTGGGGCGACGCCGCGAACGCGGACTTCGGGGAGAGCGTGATCGCGCTCGGCGACCTCAATCGCGACGGCGCGTGCGACTTCGCCGTGAACTCGAGCTCGGAGACGCGCTTCTACTGCGGACGGAGCGGCGTGCGCTGGCTCCTGAAGGCCGGCTGCGCGCTGCGGGTCGTGGAGCGTTGCGGCGATGTCGACGGCGACGGCTGCGCGGACTTCGTCGGCTTCGAACGCGGCCGCGAGAGCTGGAGCTCGCGCCACGTGCTCTCCGGCGCCGACGGTTCGCTCTTGCAGAGCACGGAACTCCGGCTCGGCAGCTACCAAGACGTCCAAGCTCTCGGCGATCTCGAAGGCGACGGAATGCTCGACTTCGTGTGCGCCGACTACCGGCGCGGAGTCGCGCAGGGCCAGGTCGACGTCGTGTCGGGCGCGGGCGAGTTGTTCTGGAGCTCGGGCGAGAGCATGCACTGGCAGTTCGGCTGGGCGCTCGACGTGCTCGGCGACGTCGACGGCGACGGGCGCGTCGACATCGCGGTGGGCGTCGACCACACAAAATCGTGGGAGGACGGCGTGCTCTACGTCTACGACGCTCGCAGCGGACGAACGATCGCCCAACTGCGCCGCCGCGGCGACGACGTGCGGGTGTGGAAGCCCGAGCCGTCGCCCTCGAAGCCGAAGTAGCCGCGACCTCTCGCGCTCACGGCTTCGCGCGGACCGTCGGATCGCGCCCGGGGCCCGCAAACGCGAATGCCGTGGCGCCGCTCGTGACGAGCACGTCGGCCCAGCCATCGCCATCGATGTCGGGCAAGCGTTGCACGGCGTAGCCGAGACCTTCGCCGGACTCCGGATGAGCAAAGGCGCCCCAGACGACCTCGCGCGTGCGGCCCGAGTGGATGCGCACGCAACCGGACTCGTGCGCCATCGACTTCGGGTTCGACGGGATGCGAGCGGCGAGTTGCAGCGACGAGGTCGCGAAAGCGAGCGGAGCGAGCACCCAACCGCCGCTCGAAACGCCGCGCAGACCGAAGTTGGGCTCGCCGAGCGCGATTTCGGCGCGGCCGTCGCCGTCGAGGTCGCCGAGCGCCGCGGTGACTCCGAGATCGGAGAACGCGTCGGGATACCGGAGCTCGAAGAGCCTTTGGAACGTGCGGCCGCTCACGAGCGTCACGGCGCCGACGCGGGTCGGGCCGCTCTCCGCCCAGCGGTCGACGGCGAAGTCGGGGACTCCGTCGCCGTCGACGTCGCCAGCGGCGCTGAGCGGACCGTGCGCGGACGCAAGCTGGCGCTCGAAGTGCTCCGTCGCGCCCGAGCGGATCGTGAGCGACGTTTCGGCGTCGGCGAAGAACTGGACCGACCACTCGGGACGTCCATCGCCGTCGAGATCGCCGAGGCCCGCAACGAACGGACGGGCGGTGCTCCCCAGCGGCGAGTGCACGCGCGCGAGTTCGACGCCGCTCGCGCCGGAGCCAACGCTCACGAAGCACGCGGCGTCCTCGCGCGGTTCGCGATGCTCGTCGAAATCCGCGGCGCCGGGACGCGCGCCGAACGCGAGATCGTCGACGCCGTCGCCGTCGAGATCGCCGACGCATGCGAGGGCTGCGCCGCACGCGAGCGAACCCGGTGCGCCCGTCCAGCGCTGCAAGGGCTCGCCCGATTCGCCGCACAGCAAATCGACGCGCCACGGTCCGTCGTGCAGGGCCACCGCGAGCGCGAGGTCGAACGCTCCACACGCGTGCGTGCTCCGCAGCGTCGCCATCGAGTCCACGCGCTCGTCCACGCCTCCGGCGCGCCAGATCGTGCGGCGGACTCGACCGTCGCTGCAGGCGAGGACCTCGACGCGCTGCAGCCCGGACCGCGGATCGCGACGCACGGCGACGATCTCGCGCGAGCCGCCGTCGAGTTCAACAACTTGCACCTGCCGAGCCGACACGTCGGAGATCGTGAAAAGCGCGTGCTCGAGCAACGTCGGCTCGTGGCGCGGGTCGTGGCCCGCCGACCGAAGTTGCCAGAGGAACAGCGCCGCCAATCCGAGCGCCACGCCGATTGGGACAGCTAGGGCCGCAGACGTCCACGGAGCTCGAACGGACCTGTGCGCGGCGGGATCCACAGATCTATTCTCATCTCGAACGCCACGATGCGCAGCCCCATTGTCCGCTCCGTTCGGATCGCTTCGCGCGAAGTCGAGCGACTCACCCGCACGCTCGTGCGGCGCATCACGCACTACCTGCGCCAGCGCGCTCGGCTATCGCGCGAGAGTGAAAGCGATCAGGCCGACGCACCCGACGTGGACGAGTCGCTCATCTCCGCGCTGTGCGCCGAGTCCGTGCAAGGCCGTCTGGCGATTCAGGCGCAGCGCTCATCCGCCGTCACCCAACACGGCCGCCGGCGCGAGCGATGCCTGAGCTTCATGGGTGGCGCACTGTGCTACGCGGTCGACAGCTTCTCGCTCCACGCCGACGTTCTCGTGCCCGAAGAACGGCGCGAATTGCACGAAGATCTCCGTATCTAGGTGACGCGCCCGCCGATCGCCACCGAGCGCCTCTCACCTGCCGCCGACGGACGCTTCGTCTAGCGCGTCCATCGACACTGGCGCGACGACGCCTCGGCCGTCTCGTTCGACGCGCTGAATCTCATCGAGCGGACGCGTCCCTCGTTTCCGGCCTGCGCTCCCGTTTGCTCATCACCACGGCGTCCTCGCCCCGGCGGCAACCTGACGCAACGACGTCGTGCCCGGCGGTGGCTGCAACGCTGCGCACGTCCCCAAACCGAGCTCGCCGCCATGACCGCCGGGTGCCATCCGCGGGAACCATCGCCTCCACGCCTCCTCCTTTCATCCCTTCTGCGGAGGGCGACGCTAACGTTCGCTCAGCGCCGCCCTCCTCCACACGAGGGGCGCCGTCCGAGTTGCACTACTCGCCAGGGAGTGTTCGCCATGCACTTTGACCTTTCACTCTTCAGCCACGGCGTTTCGTTCCTCAGCTGCATTCGTGGGCGCTGTGTAGTTACCGCCGCTACGCTGCTGTTGCTCGGCGCTCCGTCCTCGCGCGCGCAACAATCCGACGGAGCTAGTCTCTACCCACCGATATCGTTCGATGGATCGGTGGTCGCCTTCCACAGCCTTGGGACCAACCTCGTTCCCGGCGATACCAACGGCGTGGGTGATGTGTTCGTGTTCGATCGGGCGGCCGGCACGTTCGAGTGCGCCAGCGTCGCCACAACCGGGACGCAGAGCAACGGCCCCAGCACGTACGCGGGGCTTTCGGGCGACGGCCGCTACGTCGTATTCACGAGTTCGGGCTCCAACTTGGTTGTCGGTGACACCAATGGGGTCGACGACGTGTTCGTCCGAGATCGCTTCGCCGCGACGACCACGCGTATCAGTGTCGATTCGGGCGGCCAGCAATCGAACGGTCCCTCGTACAGCTACAACTTGCCGATCACGGCGGACGGTCGCTTTGTCGCGTTCCAGAGCCTGGCCGACAACCTTGTCGGCGGGGATACCAACGGCACTTGGGACGTGTTCGTGCATGACCGGCAGACGGGCGCAACAACTCGCGCAAGTGTCGGTGCGCTCGGCGTGGAAGCCGACGGACCGAGCCTTCATTCGTCGATATCCGCTTTCGACGGTCGCTACATCGCGTTCCACAGCATCGCAAGCAACCTCGCTCCGAACGACCTCAACACGACGTGGGACGTATTCGTCCGAGACCTCCAGGCAAGTTCGACGATCCTCGTCAGCGTCGCCCAGAGCGGAAGCTCCGGCGATGATTACAGCGATCGCGGTTCGATCGACGGCAGCGGCCGCTACGTCGCGTTCTCGAGCGGGGCGACGAACCTAATCTCAGGCGATACGAATGGCATTGAAGACGTGTTCGTGCGCGACCTGCAGGGGGCCCTGACCGTGCGTGTAAGTGTCAGTTCGTCCGGCGGGCAAATGGCGGGCGGCGTACTCGCCGACCGGAAGTCGTCGATCAGCGCGGACGCTCGATTCGTGCTTTTTCGCAGCGATGCCGCCAACCTCGTGCCGGGCGATACCAATGCCGCGCAAGACATCTTCGTACACGACCGCGATCCCGACGAAGACGGGGTCTTCGACGAGCTGGGAGACGTCATGACCGAGCGTGTGAGTGTCGGCTCTGGCGGGATCGAAGCCAACTCGCAGAGCGACCACCACGCGATTTCTTCGGGAGGCTCGTTCGTCACGTTTTCGAGTACTGCCACCAATCTCGTCCCCAACGACTCCAACGGCGTGGACGACATCTTCCTGCGAAACAGGGTCAGCGGCGTCACCACGCGCATGAGCGTTCCAGGAGGGTCAGCATTCACGACCTTCTGCACGTCGGGAACTAGCTCGAACGGCTGCGCTGCGTGGATTTCCGGTACGGGCACGCCGAGCGCTCTGCTGCCGTCGGGTTTCTGGATCGAAGTTGCTGGCGTTGATGCGCTCAAAGCTGGGCTGTTGTTCTACGGAGTATCGGGCGCGACGGCGGTGCCCTGGGGCGCCGGAAGCAGCTTCTTGTGCATCAAAGCGCCGACGCAACGGACCGGGCTCCAGAACTCGGGCGGGACGGCGGGGGCGTGCGACGGCTTTTGTCTGCTGGATTGGAACACATACCGCACCTCCCACCCGTCCGCGCTGGGTAGCCCATTCTCGGCCGGTGACTCGCTGTGGGCACAGGCGTGGTATCGCGACCCCCCCAGCTCGAAGTCGACGTCGCTTTCCAACGGGTTGGCCTTCACACTTCAACCCTAGGTTCTGTCCCTGAAGTTCGTCGAATCGTCCGTGTCACCGTTCGTCTTCCTGTACGAGGAGGGGCGAGGTCATTCGAAGGGCGAGCTCGTGTCGTCGCCCGAGGCGCGCGAAACACTCACTGCGCGCGTTGGACGCCGGATATCCGCGCAAGTACTGGCTCAGTGCGCGCACCATGCATCGCTGCGGCGATGTCGATGGCGGCGGTTGCGCGGACCTGGTCGGCTTCGAACGCGGCCGCGAGAACTCGAGGTCGCGCCACGCGGCCTTCGACGCTGACGGTTCGCTCGTGCAGGACACGGAACTCCCGCTCAGCAGCCACAGGAGATCCAAGCGCTCGGCGACGGCGTGCGCTATGTCCTCGGTGCGCTCAACGGACGCGCGATCGCCAAGTGCGCCGCCGCGGCGACGTCCGGGTGGGGAAGCCCGAGTCCGCACCCAACATGCCGAACTCGCCGCGCGACTTTGCGCGCTCACGGCTTCGTGCCGAGTTTTGGATCGTGCCCGGGGCCTGCGGAGACGAGCGCTGTGCTCCCACTGGTGACGAGCACTTTGAGTGGCGGCAAGCGCGGCGCCGAGAACGAGCACGACCGACCAGAGCGACCCAAGGGCATGCACGGACCTGTGCGTCGTCCGAGCCACGGACCTATTCTCTTCTCGAAGGCCACCATGCGCAGCCCCATTGTCCGCTCCGTTCGGATCGCTTCGCGCGAAGTCGAGCGCTTGAAGAGTTGGACGCGCGCGGCCGCGCCCGACGAAGCGTGCGGCGTTTTCGTCGGACGGCGCGTCGAGGTGGGCGAGGGGGCGCGCGTCGAGGTCGTCGAGGTGCTGCTGGGCCGCAACTTGGCGACCGCGGCGGCGCGCGCCTTCGAGTTGCATCCCGAGGACCACCTCGCCGCCGAGCTCGCGGCGCAGGCGGCGGGGCTCGAGGTGGTCGGAGTGTGGCACTCGCATCCGAACGGGCCCGCGACGCCCTCCGCGTCGGATCGGGCGGACGCCTGGGAGGGTTGGGTGCACGCGATCGTCGGCCGGAGCGGCGCCGGCGAGCTCGAGGTGCGCGCCTTCGGCTTCGCAGCCGGAGCGCAGCACGAACTCGCGCTCGAGAGCTGACCGCACACGACAGCCTCCGATCGCGAGCTCTCACGCCGCACCTCGCTGGAGACTTTCACTTACGCAGAGAGTCGCCGCGACGGAGTCCCTGCGGCTTAGCTGCGCCGCCCTCGACGCGAGCTACGCTCCAAGCGTTCTTTTCTGCTCGAGTCCGTCTCGTGCCTCCGCTTTCCCGCGGTCCTGGAGGATGTCATGGCGTCGTCGCGTTTCCGCGTGCGATCTCCCTTCGTTCTCGCCGCTGCGGCGCTCGCGATTTGCGCTGCGTCGGCGACGGCCCAGACCTACCCGATCCGCCACGGCGCGCCCTTCCTCGGCCGCCCGCTGACCGTGACGCTCACCGGCGTGCCTCACGACGCGTTCTGCGTCCTGTTCGAGAGCGAGGTGAGCGACCCGGTGC
>CALFYL010000032.1 GCA_937952135.1 uncultured Planctomycetia bacterium | reverse complement strand
CGCACGGACACAGCTAGGACGGGCCTGAGCTTCGCCACTCGCTCGCGGAGCCGATGAGGCCTCCATCGTCGTCGACCGACTACCATTATGGCCCTAAACCCCATCGCCTACACCGAGAAGGTCGTCCGCAGCTTCCTGCGCTACCAGCTCACGAGCTACCCGTTCGCGGACGAGCGTCTGCACCGGCAGATGCGGGAGCTGCTGTCGCTCGATAAGACGCGGGAGTCGCCGCTGGTCAAGGGACCGTACGTGAGTCTCTCGCGGCCATTCCGACAGGGCGCAAGCATCGAGCAGCTCGTGCGCGAAGGTGTCTTCCACCCGCATATGCGCCAGCGGATTCCAGCCGCGATCACGCATGTGTACGGGCACCAGGAAGAGGCCATCCGTTCGATCCACGCGGGGACGACGACGCTGGTCTCGACCGGGACAGGCTCTGGGAAGAGCGAGTGCTTCCTCTACCCGGTCGTGAGCAAGTGCCTCGAGTTGCTGGACAGCGGCGCGCCTGCCGGGATCAGCGCTGTCATTGTCTATCCGATGAACGCGCTGGCGGAAGACCAGCTCCAGCGCTTGAGGTCGCTGCTGGCCGGCACGGGCGTTCCGTTCGGCATGTACGTGGGCAAGACGCCCGAGACCGAGAGCGAAGTCGCGGGAGTTCGACTCCCCGCAGGCTCTTCGCGCGCGGACTACGAGAAGGCTGTGGAACTCGTGCGCCGCGAGCAACGCAGCGAGACCGTGTACCCGCCCGAGGAAGTGTGCTCGCGCGAGATCATGAGAACCCCGGGGCGCCAGCCCCGGATCTTGCTCACGAACGTGAAGCAGCTCGAGCTGCTGCTCACACGGCAGCGCGATGTCGAGCTGTTCGGCGACGCCCGACTCGACTTCCTGGTGTTTGACGAAGCGCACACCTTCACCGGAGCTCAGGGAGCTGAAACCGCCTGCCTGATCCGACGCCTGCGCAACTACTGCGGCCGAAGCGCGCAGGAAACGGTCTGCGTCGCCACGTCGGCAACGATTGCGGACTCGCGAGAGCCGGACGCCGCGCGAGAGTTCGCTTCGCGGTTCTTCGGCGTCCCCAAGGACGGCGTCACAACCGTCGGGGAGTCGTACGCGCCAGAGGTGTGGGCCGGTGGCCGATCCTTGACGCCGGCACCCAAGGCTGCGGCGTTGGATCTCTTGAACGAGTGCGTCAAGGCTGTCGAGTCACGCACCGCGGACGGACGCGAGGTGCGAAGCGTCTGGAAGTCGTTGACGGGAGCCCAGCTTCCCGAAGGCGACTGGTCGCTGGCACTGCACGGCGCGCTCTCCAAGAGCGAGATCGCATACCAACTGAGCGAGCTACTGGCGAAACCCAAGCGCCTCGACGAGCTGAGTGCAGCCGTAGGCGAACGCGTTGGTCGCGCCGCCTCCGAGGCAGAAGTGCTCTGCTGGCTCACGCTCGGCGCAGCAGCCAGACAAGAAGGTCGCCCGCTCCTACGGCCGATCGTGCACGGCTTCGTTCGCGGCATCAGCGGCGCCGTGGTCAGCTTTCCTGCGGATGCGACGGCGCCGAAGCTCTGGCTGGCCGCCGAGGACGAGATTGCCGCCGCCAAGCAGGGGCAGCAGCACGCTCACTTTCCGTTGACGACCTGCACGACCTGCGGGCAGCACTACTACATCGCCTACCTGCAAGACTTCGAGTTCGCGGGTAAGCAGCCTGGAGGTGGCCAAGCCGCCGGAGACTCGGGCTTCTGGGAGCCTCTGGACGAGAGCCACGGCGGAACTCGAGTCGTGCTCGTGGACAAGATCGTCGGCGGAAGCGACGACGAGGACCTCGACTCGAACAAGCGCACCGCCGCGCTCTATTTCTGCCGGCGGTGCGGAGCAGCCCATCGAGCCGCAGGCGAACGGTGCCTCCATTGCAGTCACGTCGGGTCGCGCATCGAGCTCTACGTCATCAAGCAGAGCGAGGACCACCCGGGATTCGTCTCGAGCTGCATCTCGTGCGGAACACCGAGTCGATCGACAGGAACGCGCTACCGCGAGTCCGCGCGTCCGGTTCGCGCAACGAACGTCGCCGATGTCCACGTCTTGGCGCAGGACATGATCCAGCATGCGGAGCGCCCGCGGCTGCTAGTGTTCTGCGACAACCGGCAAGACGCCGCATTCCAAGCGGGCTGGATGAAGGACCACGCCCGACGCTTCCGCCTGCGGTCGCTAATGGCCGAGGGCCTTGCGAGCGGGCCACAGTCGGTCGGAGACCTCACGAGGCACGTCGACGATGTGCTCGAGAAGGACGAGGCGCTCTCGCGGGCCTTGATTCCTGAGGTCTGGCAAGTTCAGCGACGTGAAGGCGGCGGCGGGCGACATGAGCAGGAGCGCAGGAAGTACCTCCGCATTCAAGTGCTGCGTGAAGTGACCTTGTCCGCGCGTCAGTCGATCGGCCTGGAACCCTGGGGCCGGATGCGCGTGGAGTACCACGGTCTCGATGTCAGTTGGTCGTGGATCCAGAACAACGCCCGCCGACTCGGGATGCCGCCGGAAGACCTCCGCGAAGGCGTGGCGAGCTTGCTCGACTACCTTCGCCGCAAGCGAGCGCTACACGATCGCGATCGAGCCATCTTCGGTCAGTACTGGATGGACGGCGATCTGGAGATCCAACAGCGCTACTTGCCGCAGCTCCGCAACCCGTGCGCAACGAAGCTACGTCGCGCGGCCACGGAGAAGGCCGAGCTCGTCGCGCAATGGGTCACGGAGACCGGCGACACGACGTTCCGTCAGATCGCGAAAAAATGGGGTGTTCCCCCTGACGAGATCAACGAGTTCCTCGAAGGGCTTTTTGATGCACTCGCAGCAAAGAAGATCTTGGTGCCTGTCACGCTGAAGGGTTCGAAGGGCAACCCGCTTCCGAACATCAGCGGCGTCTACCAGATCGCTGGCGACCACCTCCGACTGCTGGCCAACAGCGGCGTCTGGCGCTGCGCGGCTTGCCGGAGGCGCAGCCCGAGGCGCACGCCGTTCAGCAAGTGTCCTGCCTGGCGTTGCGACGGCGAGCTCGAGTACGTGCGCGAGGATCCGGACGACTACAACCTCCAACTGCTCGACCAGAGCTACACGATGCTCCGACCGGAGGAGCACACGGCGATGGTCCCCCACGACGAACGCGAGCGCCTGGAGAACTTGTTCAAGGGTGACTCCGAGGCCGTCAACGCCTTCGTTTGCACGCCGACCCTCGAGCTGGGCGTCGACATCGGGCAACTGGACTCAGTGCTGATGCGCAACGTACCGCCGCTTCCGGCCAACTACTGGCAGCGAGCCGGACGTGCCGGCCGGCGACACCGCATGGCAGTGAACCTCACCTACTGCCGACCGGTTTCGCACGATCGCGCCTACTTTGCCGACCCGCTCAAGCTGTTGGCTGGACGCGTCGATCCGCCGGCTTTCAACCTCCGCAACGAGTTGATGGTCGCGAAGCACGTCCATGCCTCCGTCATCACGCGTCTGCATCAGTACCTGCGCGACTCGAAGCGCTCGCAAGACGAGCGCCGCTCGATTGATGAGACGCTCAAGCGGTTCCTGCCC
>CALFYL010000031.1 GCA_937952135.1 uncultured Planctomycetia bacterium | reverse complement strand
CCGCTCGACCTCGCCTGCGCCGAGTTCCTCGTCTCGGGCAACCGCTTCGTCGAAGCGATCGTCGCGCCCGGCTTCGGCGACGAAGCGCTCGCGCTGCTCACGCAGAAGCCGAAGTGGGGCAAGAGCGTGCGCCTGCTGAGCACGGGCCCGATCGGACCCGCGACGCGCAACGCACGCGACCTCGAGCTCAAGAAGCTCGTCGGCGGCTTCCTGCTCCAGGACCGCGATCTGCGCGCGGAGGCCGAGTCCGACCTCAAGATCGTCACCAAGGCCGCGCCCACCAAGGCCCAGATCCGCTCGCTGCTCTTCGCCGCGCGCGTCTGCAAACACGTCAAGTCGAATTCGATCGTCGTCGCCTCGGGCGCCGAGGTCCTCGGCGTCGGCGCCGGCCAGATGAGCCGCGTCGACAGCGTGCGCCTCGCGATCCACAAGGCCGGCCTGCGCGCGCGCGACTCGGTCCTCGCCTCCGACGCCTTCTTCCCCTTCCCCGACGGCGTCGAAGCCGCCATCGACGGCGGCGTGCAAGCCTTCCTCCAACCCGGCGGCTCCGTGCGCGACGAAGAAATCATCGCCGCCTGCGACAAGCGCCACGTCGCGATGGTCTTCACCGGCGTGCGGCACTTCAGGCATTAGCCGTCGCGCTTGGCGCGGCCGACACCTACGCGACGAACTTGCGGCCCGCCGCAGCCCTCACGGCCGCACGACGAACTCGAGCGCGTCGCTCAAGGTCCAGTTGCCGGGCGGCGCAAAGCCCGCGTCGCGGCCGAGCCACTGCGCGTGCACCGTGGTGCCCGCGGGCAGGGTGTAGTACTGGCTCATCCAGGTGTTGAAGTCGAGCTGCCACGAGCCGCTGCAGTCCGCGACGCCGAGCGGCGAGTTGCCACTGGAGACGACGGTCGTGCGTTGGCGCGGCGGAGCGACGCAGTTCGTGCCGCCGCCGAAGGGCAGCGCGGCGCGGCCGCTGATCCCGAAGGTCAGCGAACCGGCGCTCTGGGTGCGCACGTTGCTCGCGCGCAGCACATAGCCGCTCGACGCCGTCGGGCTGGGGAAGCCCTCGGCCGAAATTGCCGGCGCGCAGCCGAGCGAGTTGGTCTTGGCCGTGCAGTAAGTCGTCTGCTGTGTCGGCGCCAAGAAGGCGAGGCCCTCGTGCGGCGGGTCGACGTAGCGCACCTGCGTCGCCTGGAATGTGCCTGGTGTGATACGCCACAAGCCGCGTAGCGAGGGCATGAGTCCGGTGTCTCGGAACGACGCCCACCAATCGCCACTGGGCGGAATCGCCAAGTCCAGGAAGAACCCACTGCTGCCTGTCGGCATCACGACTTCGCCGATCCACGTGAGGTGCGCGGTGGCAAGTTGAAGCGTGTACACCGCGTAGCGGTGGGCGGCGTCCTCACGTCCGATCGCGTACACCGTGCCGCTGTGATCCCTGGTCACGGCAGTCACCGCCTCCCAGCTATAGGGCGAGCCTGAGATTGGACCGACCAGCGCGCCTTGGCCGGTCGACGGATCGAGGATGTACAACTCGTCTTGGCTTGCTAAGTACAGCGCGCTCGTGCCTGGATCGGACACGACACTGTGGAACGCGCTAAGCGTCGGGATGCCGACCAATGGAACCTCCGTGCGGGCGCCGTTGGCAGGGTGCATCGTGGAGACACGTTGCGACGGCCACGCATGGTTGATGGACACGGCTCTGTCCGCGTGGACCGTCAGCCCGTGGTGATACAAACTGAAACCATCGTAGTTCCACGACGAGAGCGTGACACCAGTGGAGGGATCCAGCCGCTCGAACGTCTGACAACAGCCTACGACTTGCCGTACCGCGTGAAGCGTGACGTCCGTGGACGTCTGGCTCCATGTCAAGCTGCAGCAGAGGGGAACCATCAGAAAGCCGGCGCCCCACGGAGATTGGATGCTCATCTGTACTCTCCGATCATGTTGGAACGCAACAGGGCTTGCGTGGACGTCCCGCCATCTACAATCAGGCCCTGGAGATTGAAGTAGGTATGCGAGCAGACTCCACCGGGGCACTCGTCATCTGGGACCAAGAGCCGAATGAACTGCAACGGGAGTTGGTTAGGCACGTTGGCGAGCGGAGGCCACGGCGGAATGGACGTCCCAGTGAGTAAGAGCGTCTGCCACGCCGTACTCGCATAGTTGATGTACTTTGTCCGATACCCAACGGGCAGCGCGGCGAGGTTCGTCGGATACGCCTCCGATCCGGGCGGATGGATCCATCCGTCACCAGCGCTCGGTGCAGGCGGAGCAACGTTCGCGTCCTGAAGGCGAAGGTGGCGGCCGCTGGCCGTCAAACTCAGGCCCCCGGCGATCTCGGGAAGGATGAAGTACCGATCCGGCTTGCCCCCGCTCAACCCGGGCGGGTGCATAAATCCAGACTGGTTGTGGCTAGTCGAATCGTTCGCCCAATTGCCCGCCTGGATCAAGAGCCCGCGCTCGTCGAACCCGATATCCGGCGCGCCGTCCATGACGCGTCCGTTGCCCCAGTGCTCGCCGTCCCAGGCGAAAAGGAACAAGTCCTCCGGGACGTTTACCGCGTACAGCCACTGAGGGTCGCTCGCATGCGGCTGTGTGAAGTATGCGCGAGGGACCGGCGGCGGCACGAACGAGGCGTTCTCCAATGGCGAGCCGGGCAAGATACGCCAGTCAACGTATTCATCGAGACCCGTGATCGTGGTCGCCAAGTACTCGCCGACGAACCCCGGATCGACGCCGTTCACTCCGTCCCAGATGTGCGCGGCAGGCTGAGTCGGCGGCGAAACAGTCGGAAATGACGACGTTTGGCTCCCGCACGGTGGCCCGGCCGGGGTCGAATGACAGTTCCAGATCGGCCACGGCGAGGCCGGTGCGCTGACCTGAGAGCTCTGCACTGGAAGCGAGTAGAAATAGCCATTCGACGCGCCCACTCGAGCGGGGTCGAAGGCGTTGGTCTGAATGGGGACGCCGTTCAGCAGCGCGCGGGTGTCCTCGTTTCCGATGCCGAGCATCGCGAACGGCAGCACGGCGGGAATCGGTGGGTTGTTGAGACACGACATCACCGAAGGAGGACACAGTCCGCGCGTGCGAAAGACGTTCGCGACCAAGCATGGACTGCCGACTCCACGGTGGAGCGACTGCGGATCCGCGGTAAGAGAGCAGTTCTCCGTGACGTCGATGACTCCGACCGCCTCAGCTCGACTCTCGGCGTCCCACAAGGCGAGGGAGACCTTCGGATCGCTCCCATTCCAACGCCCAAACACGAACGTGTTGTGCGCGATGAGGACGCGGCTGTCGAGGTAGCCGACGTTGGACTGCATGGAGCTGTCGTAGGTCGCTCTGCGCGACATCAGGATTCCGATGTAAGGCCCGTTCAGAGTCGTCCCGCCGTCCGCAGAGAGCGGAATCCGGTGCCTCAGGTCCATGACGCAGTTGCTGATGCGCGCGGCCGAGAAATAGTCGTTCGACTGTGTGATGCCGTTCGTCAGCAGAACCTGAACATCGCCGCCCTGAACCGTGAAACCGTCGAGCACCTCGGGCGTGTCGTCGTAGTAGAAGTTGACTCCGGACGAGGGGTACCAAGGAGACGGAGTCACCGTGCCGGGCACAAGTGCCGCGGGCACGGCCTGGGTGTAGTCGATGAGCCGTTCGACCGACTGGGCGGGAGTGGGCGCGCTCGGCGCTGTAGGAAGCAACAGCGCCCTGTTCGTGACGGCCGCGACGTTGGTGCTCTCGCCGCGAATCACGCAACGTCGAGCGCCGACGCCTTGCACGTGCACTCGGTCGCGCATCTCGACGGGGAACACTTCGCCGTTGGTCGACGGGCTGTAGGTCCCCGGCAGCGCGTAGACGACGGCGTACTGTTCGGGGTTGTTCGTCGCGTGGTAGTTCTGCACCAAGTGGTCGTAGGCCACGCGGATCGCCGCGCCGAGTGTGCGAAACTTGCGCGATGAGTCGTTGACGTAGAGCGGCGCTTGCGTGGCGTCGACGGGATCGAAACCGTCCGAGGGATGGACCCAAACCCGCGCGGTGTCGGGATGGAGCACGGGCGGTAGCGAGGTTTGCGCGTCGGCGGTCGACACGGCGGTGAGCAAGACGAGAAGGGCGAGGCGGAAGCGCTGGACAACGCTCCCGAGGAGGACGGCGCGGCGTGCCGCTCGATCGGCCTTCAGGCCGGCGTGCGGCGGGGGGGGGTAAACCGAGTGCGAGACATGGAAATTCCTTCAACGCTAGGAGAACCGTCGCACGCACCGTCGTCGGAGCACGTCGCGACCCGCCGCCTGCCGAGCGGCGCGGTGCAGGCGGGCACGCGCGCGCCTACGCCTGGAGCAACGCTATCCCGAGTTCGCGCAATTCGTCAAGGCGAGCGCGGCTGGCGCCTCGATCCGTCCGCATCGTCCGGCGCTTCGGTGCGTCCTCGTCGCCGTCCAGGCGTCCCTGACCGTTCCCCGTCCGCGCTCGAGGCTGAGTCATACGCACCACGCAGACGACCAATCGACAGCACGCGGATTCCTCCACTTCGCGTTCGCGCAGCAAAGGCGCTGGTACGCTCCGCCCAATGCCGACGCACGCGCTTGCTCTCGCCCTCGCGCTTCAAAACAGCGGCCCGCTGACGCCCGAGGCGGAGCGCGCGACCTTCAAGGTCGCGCCGGGGTTCGCGGTCGAGCTCGTGCTCGCGGAGCCGGCGGCGAAGAAGGTTGTGGACATCTCCTTCGATGACGCAGGGCGCATGTGGGCGGTGACGGCGTGTGAGTATCCGCTCGACGGCAACGAGGATTCGCGCGCGGCCGAGTTGTACGCGCGCGGCGGGCGCGATCAGGTGCTCGTGATCGAGCGGCCGTGGGAGGGTGAGAGCAAGTCGCCGCGGGTGTTCGCCGAAGGGCTCGCGATGCCGATGAGCGTGTTGCCGGTCGGAAACAGCGCGATCGTGCAGCACGGCAGCGAGATCCTGCGGCTCGATGACACGGACGGCGACGGACGCGCGGATCGGCGCGAGGTGCTCTTGCGCGGCTTCGGCATCGAGGATTCGCACCTGATGCCGCATCGTTTCCTGCGCGGGCCGGACGGTTGGATCTACACCGCGCAAGGCGCGTTCAACACCTCGCGCGTCGTCGATCGCAGCGGCCGCGAGACGCGCTTCGACCACTGCAAACTCGCGCGCTTCACGCTCGACGGCGCGCGCTTCGAAATCGTCGCCGTCGGCCTCAACAACATCTGGGGCATCGTCTTCGACGCGCGCGGCGAGTTCCTGATCCAAGAAGCGAACGACATGGGCTTCGGCGTGATCCCGCTCGTGTTCGGCGCGACGTATCCGGGCATCGGCCAGCAGCGCCTGCGTCCGTACGCGCCCGTGCAGCCGACGGCGACGGTGCTGCGTTTCGGCGGCACCGGTTTGTCGGGACTCGCGCTCACGACGAGCGTCGCCGCGCTGCCCGCGCCCTTCGACGGCGCCGTGTTCGTCGCCAATCCGATCGAACGCAAGGTGCAGGCCGTGCGCCGCAGCGGCTCGGGCCTCGAAACGCGCTTCGAAATGCTTCCCGAGTTGCTTTCGAGCAGCGACTCGCGCTTTCGACCGGTCGCAGTCCACTTCGGGCCCGACGACAGCTTGTACGTCGTCGATTGGTACAACCCGATCATCTCGCACAACGAGGTCCCGCGCACGCACCCCGACCGCGACCGCGAGCGCACGCGCGTGTGGCGAGTTCGCGTCGAAGTCGCGCCACGCGTCGAGCCGCCCGATGTCACGCGCGCCGACGCGCCGACGCTGCTCGCGGGCCTCGAATCGCCGCGAGAGTTCGTCGCGCGCGCGAGCTGGCGGCAGATCGTCGATCGCAAGCTCGTCGAGCTCGAACCGGCGCTCGAAACGCTCGCCCTCCACGCCGCGAAACCGATCGGGGCACGTTCGCTCGCGTTGTGGTCGCTCGAAGGGCTTCGACTCGTCGATGCGAAACTCGCGAGCACGCTGCTGCTCGATCCCGACGCCGCGCTGCGCCAGTCCGCCGTGCGCGCCTTTGCGGCGAGCGGCGCGAAGCTCGACGACTGGCTCGCGCTCGCACCCGATCCGACGCTCGACGCGGACCTCGAAGTGCGTTGCGAGGCGTTCCGCGCGCTCGCGGAGCTCGACAGCGACGACGCGCGGCTAGTCGAGCGCTTCCTGCGCGGAGCACCGGCGCCCGATGAGCGCCACGTCGTGATCTGCGAGCAGGACCGCACGCGCGCGCTCACCGGCGCTTCGCTCGCGGCTGCCCGTGAGCGCATGTGGCGCCGCATCGCGCTCGAAACACGCAAACCCGCGCTCGCCGACTGGCTCACCGCCGCAGAAACCGCTCGCGCTGCGAGCACTGGCGCGGCGACCTCCGGCGCCGATAACACAGCAAGCACCGCCTCCGCTCCGCTCGCTCCCGCACACGACGACGAAGCGCGCGCGCTCGCCGCGCTCGTGCTCGACGACGAACGCGGCGCAGTCGAGCTCGCGCAGGTGCTCCGCGCGCTCGCGGGCCCGCTGCACGCGCGCCGCCGCGAGCCGGTCGCCGAAGAACTCGCGTTGTGCGTGCGCCACGCCGCCCATCTCCAAGTGCGCGACTTCCTCGCCGCGCGGCTCCTCGACATGGGCCGCGCGCGAGAGACGCTCGCGATGCTGCTCGACGCGCCGGTCGACGGCTCGCTCGGACGCGCGTCGCTCGAGCTCGAGAGTTCCTTCCGCGCGGCGCTGGTCGAAGCGCTCGACCAGCTCGAGGACCCCGCGCTCCTCGTGCGCGCTGCGTCGAAGTTCGGACTGGACGAGTTCGTCGACGTGCTCGACGCGCTCGCCGCATCCGCCGAGCAGCCGCTCGCGCTGCGCCGCGACGCGCTCCGCACGCTGGTCAAGCTCGGCGGCGCGAGCGAGGCCCTGTGCGCCGCGCTCTTCGACCAAGCCTTGCCCGGCGACGAGCTCGCGAGCGACGCGCTGCTCGCCCTCGCCGCATCCAAGTCCGACGCCGGCCGCGAGGCTGCGCTCGAACGCCTCCCCGACGCTCCGCCGCTGCTCGCGCGCGCCGCGCTGCGCGAGTTGTGCGCTTCGAAGCCCGGGGCCGAAGCCGTCGTCGCCGCCGCGCTCGCCCGCGACCTCGACGCGGCGCTTTTCGACGAACGCACGCTCGACAACCTGCGCGCCGCGCTCGCGCCGGACGGCGGCCACGAAGCGCTCGACCAACTCACCGCGCTCCTCGGCCGCGACGGAGCTCTCGTGCTCGTCCTCTCCGGCGGCGCCGACGACTACGTCGACACGAACCTCGCGCTCGCGCCGCCTTTCACCGTCGAAGCCTGGGTGCAGCTCGAGCCCGGCATCGACAACCGCGACGGCCTGCTCGCGCTGCCCGGGCGCTTCGATTTCAACTTCGCCGCCGCGCGCCCGCGTTTGTGGCTCGGGCCCGAGCACGGCGACGTGTTGATCGCGCGCCGCGCGCTGGAGGCCGGGCGTTGGACGCACGTCGCGCTCACGGCGAGCGAGGGTGGCCGCCTGCGCGTGTACCAGGACGGCGAGCTCGACAGCGAAGTGCAAGTCGCGGGTTGGAGCGCCGAGTGGGCCAGCGTGCGCGGCCTCGACGTCGGCCGCACGACGCCGGGCGGCTCGGCGCTCGCGCTGACCGAGTTGCGCGTTTGGTCGCGCGAGCGCAGTGCGCGCGAGATCGCACTCGACACGCGGCGGGCCTTCGACGGCGAGCGGCCGGCTGGGCTCGTACTGCGAGTGCCGGGCGACGCGCCCAAGACGACGGGCCCGCTGTCGGGCGGCGCGCGTTTCGAGAAGCGCCGCGACACGCCCGCGCTGCTCGACGCCGCCGCCTCGCGCGCCCGAGCCGAGAGTTTCGAGCACTTCGCGGGCCTCGCCGCCGCTGGCGATCCCGCGCGCGGCCGGGCCGTGTTCGAGCGCGCGTGCCAGGTGTGCCACGTTCTCGGCGGTCGCGGCGAGAGCGTGGGCCCGGCGCTCGACGGAGTCGGCGCGCGCGGCATCGACGGACTGCTCGCGGCGCTGCTCGAGCCGAGCGCGGCGGTCGAATCGGGCTACCGCGAACTGCGCGTCGAGCTGCTCGACGGAACAAGCATGAGCGGCCTGCTCGTGCGCTCGGACGACGCGACACTCACTCTCCGCGCCGCAAGCGCCGCCGGAGCGGGCGAACCGCGCGCCGTGCCGCGCACCGAAGTCGCGCGCCTGCGCTGGTCGAAGTTGTCGGTGATGCCCGAGGGTCTGCTGCAGTCGCTGCACGCGAGCGAGGCGGGGGATCTGCTCGCGTACTTGATCGGCGTGCGGTGACACGAACGACGTGCCGCCGCGGGCGCTCGCGCGCGAGACCGCGCAACTCGACGACTGAGCGTCGAAGCGGCTGTTCGGGTGCGTCGTGTCTGAGAGGGTCAAACGGTCGAGGAAGGCGCGCTGCTGGAGTGCTTTCGGCCGCGTCCCAGGCGCGAGGACCCGCTCCCAGATCTCGGCCCGCCCAGCAGATTGGGCCAATCCCCATGCCAAATGGCGGTTCGTAGCCGAATGACGACGGGCCTCCACACTCCGTTTGTGGAGGCCCGCGGATGCAGCAAACGCCGCAGCGAACTTCTATTCCGCTTCGACCTTCTTCGCGCGTTTGCGCGTGGCCAGGGAGAATGCTGCCCCCAGCAAGATCACAGGAATGGCGGGAACCATTCGGACGGTGGCGAACGCGCCGCAGGCCGCGCGTGCCAGGAAGCGGTTGCCGGGATTCTTGATGGCGGCGACGCGCCAACGATCGAGCTGATCGTAGTAGCTGCCGACCCAAGTCTCCCAAATGTCGGAGGCAGTGTACGAACTCGCAAGGAAGTTCGACAACGAGAGGTACATCCCCCAGGAGAGGATGGCCGCGGTGATCCCGCTACACAGCGCGGCGACTAGTGAAATGCCGGACATGTTTTCCATGTTGCCCTCTGTTTGTTTTGCCCAAAGTGCCCGAACGCGAACCCCGTTTTGATTGTCGGTTAGTTGCTTCTGTCGTATCACCCCCTGGTTTGGCTTTTTCTTGGTGCGCGACATCGTGTCGCGCACCGTATGTGACTGCCGGACTTACGCCATCGCCGTGTCGGCGATCGTCGCCAAGCGAATGTAGAAGTCTCGGCTCCGATTCCAGGCCCGCTTTCCAGCGCTGGTCAGTTTGAAACTCCTGAACCGTGCATCAGCGCCGCTCTTCGGCAAGGTAGTTCGACTCGAACCCGCCTTGGCGGTCGACGTCACCTGAGCCGCAACCGGCTGACCGGCTCGCACGTCAACCCACCCGTTATCTCGGAGCCGACGCAGCGTCACGTAGAGGGTGCCGTACGAAATAGCTTCGCCGTACCTCTCGTGGTAGAGCTTGGCGATGTCCCGACCGTGCTTTTCAGAGGCGATCAGGACCATGACCCTGTACTCCACCGGAGACGGCAGATCAGCTTTCATCAGAAACCTCCCATTGGTGTCTTTGTCCTGCGTGGTCCCGGCAGGCATCCGCGACCTAGCGGTCGCGTCCAAGAGCCTAGCCGTGTCCCCCCTTGGCGGGGCCTTTAGTGTGCATGTGCATACTAGTGGTGCGACCCAGGGCCGTCAAGCGGGCTCATCCGTGAATTCGAGCCTTCGAGGCAAGGCAGGAACCAGAAGCCTCCGTGCCATCGTTCTGGGGGGGCGAGCCCCGTCGACGGCGCCACGCCGATGCCGCTCATGAAGCTGTTCATGTGGGATCCGTGGCGCTCGTTCGCGATGGGGG
>CALFYL010000030.1 GCA_937952135.1 uncultured Planctomycetia bacterium | reverse complement strand
CTCGACATGGAGATGAGCTTCGTCGAGGAAGAGGACGTGTTCGCGGCCTGGGAGCAGGTGCTTCGCGAGACGTTCAAGGACGCGCTCGGCGTCGAGCTCGTGACTCCCTTCCCGCGCATGCGCTGGGAAGAATCGATGGAGCGCTTCGGCGTCGACAAGCCGGACCTGCGCTTCGGGCTCGAGCTGAAGTCCGTGGACGCGTGGGCGCGCACCAGCGACTTCCAGGTCTTCCGCGGCGCCGTCGAGAGCGGCGGGCGGGTGATGGGGCTCGCGGTTCCCGCGGCGCACACGCTCTCGCGCAAGGACATCACGGACCTCGAGACGGTCGCGAAGGGCATCGGCGCGAAGGGACTCGCGTGGTGGAAAGCCGGCGCGGCCGGCGGTTCGGGGCCGCTCGCGAAGTTCTGCGCGGCGCCCGAAGCCGCGCGCAGCTTGATGGAGACCCTCGGCGCCGCCGAGGGCGACACGTGCCTGTTCATCGCCGACCGTCCGTCGCTGACGCGCAAGGTGATGGGGGAGCTGCGCCTCCAACTCGGCCGCAAGCTCGGGCTGATCCCCAAGACCCAGCAGTGGGCCTTCACCTGGGTCACGCACTTCCCGCTGTTCGAGTGGGACGAGGACCAGAAGCGCTTCTTCTCCGCGCACCATCCGTTCACCGCGCCGGAGGACTGGAGCCTTGGAGGCGCCCTCGAGGGCCGCGAGCCCGACCTCGGCGCACTCTCGAGCCGCGCCTACGACCTCGTCCTCAACGGGTGGGAGCTCGGATCGGGCTCGGTCCGCATCCACCGCGCCGACGTCCAGCAAAGGATTTTCTCGATGCTGGGCATCGGCCCCGAGGAGCAGAAGCGCAAGTTCGGCTTCTTCGTCGACGCGCTCGGACACGGCGCGCCACCGCACGCCGGTTTCGCGCTGGGCCTCGACCGCACCTGCGCCCTCACCCTGGGTCTGGACAACATCCGCGACGTCATCGCCTTCCCGAAGACCGCGTCGGCCAGCGACCTGATGTGCGGCGCGCCCTCGATCGTGGACCCCGAGCAACTGCTCGAGGTGCACATCAAGAGCACCGCGCCGGATGCGTAACGGGCGCCGCGCGCTCCGGCCCGCTCTCGCGACCGCCGAACCGCGCCGGGCGGGCTCACGGGCTACCTGTTTCTCGCGCCCCGCGGCGATAAAACGTCGTTCACCGAATCGCTCGAGGCGCCACTTGCCTCGACGCTCCTAGCGCCGCGCGCTGCCCGCGTCTATCTTGGGGCCCGCCGCGAGGGGCCGGCGAGCGCGCGTCGCTCACCAAGTCTCCCGCGCGCTTTCGATTCGTCGTTCCGGCTCGAGGCCGCATCGCGCATGCGCCAAGACGGAACCTGTTCTCACTCACGACTGCCCGATCGACCCTGCGCCTGCTCGGCGAAGGAGCTACGTGTCCGCACGCTCATTCCGCGTCAACCGCCAGATTCGCGTTCCTGAAGTCCGCTTGATCGACGACAAGGGCGAGCAAATCGGCGTCGTGTCCATCGAGGACGCGCGCCGCCGCGCCGACTCGGTCGGGCTCGACCTGGTCGAGGTATCGCCGACCGCCGTTCCGCCGGTGTGCCGCATCCTCGACTTCGGCAAGTTCAAATACGAGCAGCGCAAGAAGGAGAAGGGCGGCCACAAGGGCCACAACTCCGGCCTCAAGGAGCTGCGCGTGCGCCCGATGATCGACAAGCACGACCTGGAGTACCGCATCAAGCAGGGGCGCGAGTTCCTGGTCGAGGGTCACAAGGTGCAGGTCGTGTGCGTGTTCCGCGGACGCCAGATGGACCACCCCGAGCACGGCCACCGCGTCATGGCGACCGTCGCCGACACGCTGGGGGACATCAGCAAGATCGAAGCGCCGCCCAAGCTGATGGGGCGTCGCATGACGATGCTTCTCGCGCACAAGTAGCGCCGGGGGCTGCTTCAGGGGCTGAACGGGCCGCGCGCCCCTTCGAGCTGCGCAAGCCGGCGGCCGCGGGCCGAGCCGGGCGCTCGGCCGCTCGTCGGCGCGCTCCGCAGCGTCAAATTCCGCCGCGCTCTTGCCGCGCGAAGCGCTTTCGCTAACCTACTCGGCCCCAAAATCCCTCCAGAGCGTCCAGCGCCTGCCGCCGGACGCCCTCCAACGGTTCAACCATGCCCAAGCAGAAGTCCAAAGGCGCTGTCAAGAAGCGCTTCCGCATCTCCAAGTCCGGCAAGGCGGTCTGCAGCCACCCCGACCGCGGCCACGGTCACGCGCCGTTCAACGGCAAGACCGGCCGCCGCCTGCGCCGTCGCATGGTGCTGAACGACACCTGGTCCGAGCTGATCCGCAACATGGTGGGCAAGTAGGCGCGTCCCGCGACTCGACGCACGCCGCCCCCTTCCGACTCCAATCGTTATCTCGAAGGATTGATCGATGGTCCGTTCAACGTACGGCGCACCCAGCCGCCAGAAGAAGAATCGCCGCCTCAAGCTCGCCAAGGGCTACTGGGGCGGGCGCAGCCGCCTGTGGCGCACGGTCAACGAGTCGCTGGTCCGCGCCTGGGCTTACGCCACCGCGCACCGCCGCCTCAAGAAGCGCGACTACCGCGCGCTGTGGATCACCCGCATCTCCGCCGCGTGCGAAATGCGCGGCACGATCTACTCGCAGTTCATCGACGGCCTGAACAAGGCCGGCATCGAGCTGAACCGCAAGCAGCTCTCGGAGATCGCGATCCACGATCCGATGGCCTTCGACCAGCTCGTCGAGCAAGCCAAGGGCGCGCGCGCCAAGGCCGCCGCGAGCGCCTGATTCGCCAGGATTCGATCCACGCTGTGCGCCTCGCGCAGCGTCCCGCGCGGCCCGGACTTCCGGGCCGTTTGCGTTTCCTCTTGCCCCCGCTATCCGCCGCATGATCGCTGACGCTGACCACGACCGGATCTGCACTGAGGTCAATTCTCTCCTGCAGCTGTGGGGAGGGCAGTGGAGTACGGTTGCTCCACCAGACCCGAACGTGGCGGCCGTACTTCGGCTCCTCTCCGGGGACTGGCAGAGAGCAATTCGCGATCCCCAACAGCTCCTGGTGTTGGTCAAGGCAGTTGGGCGCGCGATGCGATTCGTGCCCCCGTCCAAGCAAAGGGAGGTTGGCCAGCATCTTAAGGGCTGGAAGGAAGTGGCGGAGAGCCACCTCACAGCGCAGGCCAACCGTGATGCTGCGTCAGCTCTCGAAGCCGAGCGCAAAGGCGCGGGCTTCGATGCCACGCTGCCGGCGGCGCGCACGGAACGCGGCGCGCTCCATCCGATCGTCGCCGTGACGCGCGAGCTCGAAGACCTCTTCACGTCGATGGGATGGACCGTGCTCGACGGCCCCGAGGTCGAGACCGAGGAGTTCAACTTCGACGCGCTCAACATCCAGCCCGACCATCCGGCGCGCGAGACGATGG
>CALFYL010000029.1 GCA_937952135.1 uncultured Planctomycetia bacterium | reverse complement strand
TGCGGGACCGTGGCGCGTGCTCGCCGTCGAACCCTTCACCGGCGTCGTGCGTTCCTTTTCCGCCGCGGACATGAGCGAGCAGTTCGCGCTGCAACGCTGATTTCTCGCGTCGCGCGCGAGCCCGAGCGCGGCGAGAGCGCGCTACGGCGCGCGCAGCACGAGAACCTCGTCGTGCGAAGCGCGGCCGCTCGCGACAGCAGGCCACGAGCTCGCTGGGGTTTGCGGCGTCGCGGAGCGGCGCGGGACGAGCTTGATCTCGCCTTCGAAGAGCACGAATTCACCGCTGGATCGGACCTGAGTCGCCGCGATCGCGCTGCCCGCGTCGTGCCAGACGAGCATGAGCTCGCTCCCGGCCGGGCTTCCGTCGATGTGCACGCGCGCAGTCTTCAGTTCGCGACGGTAGGTCGTGGACGCGCTCGACACCGAGAGCTTGTCGAGGAAGAACACGCCGTCGAGCGGTCCGCCGACGACGACGGCGCGAAGTCGCTGCTCGCCGATCGCGGGCTTGCGCCAGACGAAGCGGCCGTGTTCGTCGAGCTTGACGCGTTCGAGCGGGCCGGATTCGTTGGCCGAACGGAACTCGCCGAGGTCGACGGTCCACACGCCTTGCGGGGGCGCGCCGTCGATGGAGATCTCGCCGTGGAAGTCGACTTCCAGCCGCGCGACGGCGGCGGGTTCCGCCGGCGCCCTCTCCTGGGGCGCTTGCGCACGAGCTTCAGCCGGCGCGTCGCGTTCGAGCACGATGTCCACGCGTTCCACGAGCGCTCCGTCGAAGGGGCCCAGGCGCTTGGCGGCGAAGCCGGGCGCCCAACCGCTCACGACGATCCACACGGGCGGCGCCCGAACGCTCGTGACCTCGCGAGGGCTCGGAAACGAGTAGTCCGCCGGAACGACGGTGTGCACTTGAACGCGCGCTTCGGAGATGGCGTCGCCTTCCGAGGAGCGCACGCTCACCGGGACTTCGCGCAGCGGCGCGGTGCGGAGTTCGACGTTCGCACCTGGTCGAACGTCCGTGGCGTGAGCGAAGAGCTCGGTTTCGCGCTCGTCGAGTGCGATCAAGTTTCCCGCGGCGTCCGTCTCGAGCTCGAACACGAACTCGCCGAGCTCATTGGCGCGCCGTCGTACGCTCGAGTTCGACGCGCTCGCCCAGATCACGACTGCGCGCGCGAGCGGCGCGCCGTCCGGGCCGATCACGACGCCGCGGACGTAGTCCTCGCGCTGGAGCGGGTCGAGCACGAGCTCGACACCTGTGCGCAACTCGCCCGCGCGCAGCTCGACGATCTCGCCGAAGGTCGCGAGGAAGCCGTTGGCGGACGCGACGAGTCTCACAGGGCCGGTGGGCAGTCCTTCCAGCTCGAACGAGCCGTCGGCGGCGCTCTTCGCTTCGGGCCACGGGATCCCAAGTCGCCGTCCGTCGCCCCGCCGGCGCTCCGCGAGCATCGAGTAGGGCACGGTCAAGTCGTCGCGCACGACGCGCGCGCCGGCGACGGGCGTTCTGTTGGGTCGCACGACGCGGCCGAGGAGCGTTGCGCCCGCCGCGACTTCCAGTTCGCCGACCTCGATGCGGACCGCGGCTTCGCTCTCGAGGACCGTTGGGCGCAGATCGAGCGTGAACACGTCGACGTGGCGCGCGGCGTGCGTTCGCGAACGGAGGAGCAGCCCGAGTTCCTGCGGCCGTCGGCTCACGCGCCGCTCCTGTCGGAGCTCGAAGGCGCCGCGCGAGTCGGTGAGCGCCGCCGGGTCGGCGCTGCTCGCCGTGTCGAACCTCACGCTCACGCCCTCGACGGGCCGGCGTTCGGAGTCGACGACACGCCCGACGAGCACGAGTTCGCGAGCCGGCGCTTTCGAGCCCGGTGTCGACGGCGAAGCCGGAGGCTCTTCGACGTCGACGGGTGAGTCGTTTGCCGCGGCGCTCGTTTCCGTGCGAGCCACCGATTCGACGTCCTCGACGCTTGCCGAGCTACGTGTCACGGCCTCTAGCGGCGCCGGCGCACCTGCATCGCCCGTGGAAGTGCGCCGAAACAGCGCGAAGAGCACAGCCGCGAGCAGCGCCGCCGCGGCGAACGTGAAGCGAAGCACTCGGCTCAAGCGAGACGTCCTTTCGAAGCCCGACATCACGGTAGCGAATCCGCGCGCCGCCGCCGAGGGCAGCGGTTTCGCGCGGACGAGCTCGCGCTGCTCGAGGTCAGCTCTGCGCCGGTGAGTTCCGCAGCACGCCGAGCAGCGCGAGCGCCGCGCCGATGGCCGTGACGGTGCCGCCGCCGAAGATGAACACGACGAAGCCGGTGGCGCCGACTTCGAATTGCGAGGCGAGCGCGATCAGCTCGCCGAGGATCACGCACAAGGCGCCGACGCGGATCAGGGTGGTCGATTGCGGCAGCTTCATCAGTGGCCTCCCCCGGTGGGCAGAACGGGCAGTTCGAACTCGCGTGTGTGCTGCATCGACTCGGTGACGGCGCCGGCTTCGACGCCGTGCGCGGGCTTGTGGCACTTGAGGCAGGACACCTGGTTGGTGCGGAAGGACTCGATCTCGTCGCCGTGGCCGATGGCCTCGTCGAAGGACATCGAACCCTCGTGGCAATGGAGGCACTCGCGGTTGCTGTAGGGCTCGTACAACTTGATCGGATCGTCCGGCGAGCCGCCGTAGTGCGCGATCAAGTGCTGCAGGCCCTTCATCTTCGCGTTCAAGCCGCCGTACATCGTGTACTCGGTGTGGCACGTGTAGCAGGCGGCTTCGCGCGGCACGTAGCGATTGGCGAAGTGCTTGCCGGCGATCGACTCGGGGTCGAGCAGCGTCGAGCCGTAAGGGTGCATCTCGTGGCACGAGAGGCAGAAGGCCGTGGTCTTCGATTGGCTGATGTGGCGCTCCGAGCCGACGGAGAGGATCAGGCCGGGCAGCGCGATGAACGCCACGGCCGCGGCGAGCGGTCCGGTGCTTTGCCGTGCGCGCGCGGGGCGGAAGAAGAAGTCGGCCGCCAGCAGCACGCCGATGAGCGTGGCGACGATCGAGATCAGGGGGCCAGGTACGAGTTCCAGCATGATGAGGGCTCGCTGCTTGGGAGCGGGGTGCGCAATCCGGCCGCGGCGGCGCGGGGCGGAGCGGCGATCGACGGGGGCGTTCTACGCACGGGCCTTTGTACGCGGTCCGGTGCGGAGGCCCGATGCGCCATCCTGCGTAGAGACTGGGGTGCAAGCTACCCCCGAGCCCGATCGACTTCGAGTCGGAACGCGTCGTGGCTGAGCGCGTTCGATGTGCTGGAGCGCCCCGGGGTTCGAAGCGCGAACGCGCTGGCTCTCGAGTTCAGCGACCCAGCGCGACGCCGTGGCTCACCTTCTGCACCGCACGGTCCATCGTCTGCTCGATCAACTCGTTGAAGGCATGGGTCTCGTCGGCCGTGAGCGGCTTGTTCTCCATGACCCGAAGCGTGTAGGCCTGGTCGACTTGATGCAGTTGCCGGAGGTATCCGAGGAACACGGCCTTGAGCGCGTTGAGGTACTGCGTGGAGCGCTCCACCTGCTCGCGGGGCTTGGCGACGAAGCGCCCATAGGCCATCGCCAGGACTCCGCTCGATCCGGTGAGGATCGTCGAGAGCGAATCGAGCGGCGCATCGCCCGAGAGCGCCAGCGCCAGAGCCGCGACGATCAGTGCGACGCCGATCGCGAAGATGACCACGTCCATTCCGATCACGATGTGGAAGCCGCGTCGCGCGTCGCGAATCGTCTCGTCGAAGCGCTCCTGGAGCCGCTGGTCGGCGCGTTCGAGGAGCGCCAGGTGGTGTTCCGTCGACTTGGCGCGGTTGCGCAGCTTCTCGAAGGCCGCCATGCCGCCCATCTCGCTCAGCAGCAGTTGCGCGCGCTGCTGATTGAGCGTGTCGCTGGTGAGCATGAGGCTCTCGAGCTCCGCGACCACGGACTCACCGTCGCGCATCTCTCGCAAGCCGCGCGCGAGGCGTGGGCGGTAGCGGTCGCCGCGTTCGGCGAGCGACTCGAGCACGCGCTGGGCCGCCGTGCGCGGACCCACGATGGCTTCGAGCGCGAGCGCGGCTTCGCGCGCAACCGCCGGGTTGTAGTCGGCGAGTTCCTCGACGAGCAACGGCACTGCGCTCTTCTGCCCGAGCCGCCCGAGCGACTCGATGGCGCGGATGCGAAAGACCTCCCAGAACTGGTAGTCGCGCTGGCGCTCGATGAGTTGTTGAAGCGCGAGCGCCGCCGCGATCGACTCCGAGGTTCCGCGCGCGACGTTCCCCAGCGACACGATCGCGTCGTAGGTGAGGTCGTCGTACAGGAGCCGATTGCGCTTGTCGCGGCGTTCGAGCAGCGCTCGCATCGGCTCGACCGCGAAGGGTAGATACACCAGGCGCAGCGCCCGCAGCGCCGACCAGATCCGCGCTTCGCGCTGCTCGGCGTCGTTGGGCGGGGTGATGAGCAGCTTCAACTCCTCGCGGTCGGCGGTTCCGCCCTCGCGCGCGAGAATCGCTGTCGCCAGTGTCTTGGGCAAGCGGTCCTCGGCGTCGTCGACCTTGACCTGTTTGCATGTTTCGAGCAGCCACTTGGGCCAGGGACCGCCGTTGGCGCTCTGTGCTTTCGCGCGCCGCAGCAGCGCTTCGAGCGCCCAATAGCGCGCCCAGGGGTTCGGCTCGCTGCTGCGCCGCGCGTGACGTTGCAGCAGTTCGCGCGTGTCGTCGTCCCCGTCGACTCGGCCCAGCGAACTCAGCAGCCAGCAGCGCGCTCCGGCAGGATCGTGCTCGGCGTCGCCGAGGTTGGGCGCGAAGGCGCCCTTCAGCGCTTCGACGAGTTCTCGCCGCACCTTCTCGCGGTCGATGTCGCCACGTCGCTCGTCGAGCAAGCGCTGCGCCTCCAACCGCTCCGCCATCTGCCCGCTCTTCAGCGCCTCGACGATCCAGTCCGCGTTCGACTCACCCGTGGTTCGCATGGGAAGCTCTCCTGTCGAAGAATCTAGCGCGTACTCGTCCGTGGAAGTACGACGCCGACGGCGCGGCGCCCGGGGCAAACCGCTGCTGCGCCGCGCGAGCACGTTGGGCCCGGCCGGAGAGCGCGGTACCTTGGCGCTCCGAACCTCGAGGCGCCCCATCCCATGTCGCAGATCGAAAACGTTCTTCACGAGCACCGCACCTTCCCGCCGAGCCCGGGATTTCGCGAGAAAGCACGGCTCGCGAACGAGGTGACGTACCAGCGGATGTACCGCGAATCGATCGACGATCCGGCGACGTTCTGGGGGCGCGTGGCGTCGGAACTGCCGTGGATGAAGCCCTGGTCGCAGGTGCTCGACTGGTCGAAGGCGCCGTTCGCGCGCTGGTTCGTCGGCGGGAAGCTCAACGCCTCGGCCGTGGCGCTCGACCAGCACGTCGAAGCCGGCCGCGGCTCGAAACGCGCGCTGATCTGGGAGGGCGAGCCCGGCGACTCGCGCACGCTCACGTACTCGGAGCTGCTCGAAGAGGTCTGCCGCTTCGCGAACGCGTTGAAAGCCCAGGGCGTCAAGCGCGGCGACCGCGTCGCGATCTACATGCCGATGATCGTCGAAGCGATCGTCGCGATGCTCGCCTGTGCACGCCTCGGGGCCGCGCACTCGGTGGTGTTCGGCGGCTTCAGCTCGACCGCGTTGCGCGAGCGCGTGCTCGACGGCGACTGCACGACGGTGATCACCGCGGACGCGAGCTGGCGGCGCGGCGCGATCCTCGATCTCAAGCGCCAGGTCGACGAAGCGCTGCGCGACACACCCCAAGTGAAACGCGTCGTCGTCGTCCACCGCGTCGGCGGCCGCGCCTCGATGCAGGCCGGACGCGACGTGTGGTACCACGAGATCTGCGAGGGCCAGTCCACGACCTGCAAGCCCGAGGCTATGGACAGCGAGGATCTGCTGTTCCTGCTCTACACCTCGGGCTCGACCGGCAAGCCGAAGGGCATCATGCACACGACCGGCGGGTACATGGTCGGCACGTACCTCTCGACGCGCTACGTGTTCGATCTGCGCGACGACGACATCTACTGGTGCACCGCCGACGTCGGCTGGGTCACCGGCCACAGCTACATCGTGTACGGGCCGCTCGCGAACGGCGCGACGATGGTGGTGTACGAGGGCGCGCCGAACACGCCGCACATGGGGCGTTTCTGGGAGATCGTCGAGAAGCACAAGGTCACGATCTTCTACACGGCGCCGACGGCGATCCGCACCTTCATGCGCTGGGGCGACGAGCATCCGGCGCGCTTCGACTTGTCGAGCTTGCGCCTGCTCGGAACCGTCGGCGAGCCGATCAACCCCGAAGCGTGGATGTGGTACCACCGCACGATCGGCAAGGAGCGCTGCCCGATCGTCGACACGTGGTGGCAGACCGAAACCGGCGCGATCATGATCTCGCCGCTGCCCGGCGTGCAGGTGACCAAGCCCGGCTCGTGCACGCGGCCGTTCTTCGGCGTCGAGCCGGCGATCGTAGACGAGCAAGGCGTCGAGCTCGCCGCGAACCAAGGCGGATACCTGATCGTCAAGAAGCCGTGGCCGTCGATGCTGCGCGGGTTGTGGAAGGACCCGCAGCGCTACCACGACTCGTACTGGGCCAAATTCCCCGGCCGCTACCTCGCCGGCGACGGCGCGCGGCGCGACGAGGACGGCTGCTATTGGGTGATGGGGCGCATCGACGACGTGCTCAACGTCAGCGGGCACCGCCTGTCGACGATGGAGGTCGAGAGCGCGCTCGTCAGCCACCCGAAAGTGGTCGAAGCCGCGGTCGTCGGCCGTCCCGACGACGTCACCGGCCAGGCGATCGTCGCCTTCGTCACGGTCGGCGCGAAAGAGGTCTCGGGCTCGGAGCTCAAGGCCGAACTCGCCGACCACGTGAGCCGCGAGATCGGCAAGCTCGCGCGCCCGGCCGAGATCCGCTTCACCGAAGCACTGCCCAAGACGCGCAGCGGCAAGATCATGCGCCGCCTGCTGCGCGACATCGCCGCGGGCATCGAAACCGCCGGCGACACCAGCACGATCGAGGACTACGGCGTGCTCGCGAAGCTGCGCAACTACGACGACTGACGGCGCCCGGCGCGGCCGTGGTTCCGGGTGAGGATCCAGGTCGACTTGCGTGCGCAAATCGACTGGCGGCCCGGATCCGCCTGGACGCACGCGTCAAAGTCGGCGTGGGGATGCGCCGGCGATCGGGGCGGACTCGGACGCTCGATCGTGGCCACGACGCGCAGGGGTTCGGCTCGAGACGGGCCGATCCGCAGAATTCCCGACTCCTGCTCGCGTCTGAGCTGTCGGCGGGGGTAGTCGAGTAGATGCAGTCGGAGTCGCAGCCCTACGCAAGCGAGGAACGGGTCCTCCTCGATGAGATCCAGTGGGTCGGACGCTTGGCGTTGCGCCTGGTTCAGGATGCGAACCGCGTCGACGACGCGTGCCAGGAAGCCTGGTTGCGCCTGCGGAACGCTGGCGACCCGCTGCCGCGGCGCAGCGAGATCCTGCGCACCATGCGGCGGATCCTGAGTCGCGAACGTCGAGCGGAGCAGAGACGCAGTCGGCGGGAAGCGCGGCGCGAACAACCGACATCCGAGGAAGCGGTGGACGTGTTGCTGGCCCGACGCGAGCAACTGCAACGAGTCTGGGACGGAGTGCTCGCCCTGCCCGAACCGCTGCGCTCCACCTTGCTGCTGCACTTCCAGGAGGGGCTCACGCCGCAAGCGATCGCGGAGCGACAGGGCTGCCCTCCGGACACGGTTCGTTGGCGCCTTCGCACCGGCATCTCTCGACTTCGCAGATCCCTGGGCGAAGACCGCGAGGGCGGAGGACTCGCCGGCCTGCTGCTGGCGCCGCCGCTGTCGCTGGGTGGGATCGATGGACGGGCGCTGCTCGCGTCAGCGCGCGGAGCGAGCGTTCCGTGGATCGGAGGACTCCTGATGATGAAGTCGTATCTGG
>CALFYL010000028.1 GCA_937952135.1 uncultured Planctomycetia bacterium | reverse complement strand
GCACCGCGTCGCGCTCGCCGGTCGGGTCGAACAGCGGGTTGAACACCACGTCGCCCGAGACGACCGGGTCGAAGCGGTCGACGATGTCGTAGAAGCGCACTTCCGCGCGCGTCGGCTTGACGTCCACGACTTCGGCGTAGGCCTTGAGCTTCGTCGAGGCGACCGAACCCGAGACGACCTTGAAGCGCATGCCGCGCGACAAGCGCTGGTTCGCGCCGATGTCGATGTAGCCGAGCGCGAGGTCGTTCGAGACCGACACGACGCGCGCGTCCGGGGCTTCCGGCGTGTTCAGGAACTTCAGCGCCGCCATCGCGGCGTTCGTGCGCGTCTCGAACGAAGCGCGGTCCGAATCGAACTGGCGGCGCTGGGCCTCCGCCTGGTTGCGCGCTTCGCGCAATTGCGCGTCGAGCTGGTTGCGCTGATCGTTCAGCGACGCGACGCGCGTCTCGAGCTCCGTCTGACGCTGCGCCGCGTTGTTCGCGTCGTCGGTCAGTTGGCGCTGGAGGTTCGCGAGGGCGGTGTCCTTCTCGTTGATCGCCGAGCGCAGGCTGGCCTCGAGCGTGGTCTTCTCGCTCTCGAGCGCCGCGATCGAGTCCTTCAGGGTCGCGATCTCACGGCCGCGCGCGAGGTACGCGTCGCGGGCCTTCGGGAGCGCGCCGGCGAGGGTGACGACGTCGGGCCCCATGTCGGGGAACGCTTGGCGGAACTCTTCGAGTCCGGCCTTCATCGCCGGCACTTCGGTGCGCGCGACGGCGGAATTCGGATCGGACCAACCGACCACCTTCGAGATCTCGAGGAGCTGGTCCAAGCTCTGCTGGTCGCGGGTGTTGGCTTCGGCGACGAGCTTTTCGGCCGCATCCGCCCGCGCGACGGCCTTGGTCTCGGCCTCGTATCCCATGTAGCCGAAGACCGCGGCCACGAAGAACAGGACCAGGAAAACAACCAGCCAGGTGACGCTGACGCGCGCGGCTCCGCGCTGAGAACGCTTCATGGAATCTCGGGTCCTTCCGGTGGGGGCTGGCGGCGGCAGGAATGCCGCACAGCTCAGTCCCGCGGTTTTCGGGCTGACACGGGCGCCGGTGAGCGGAGGTCCGTCGGACCTCGAACCACGGACGCCGTGAGGGAAGAAGTGGGACAGTGGAACAGACAGTGGGGACGGACTGGGGGGCACGGGCCGCGAGACGCCGCCATCGCGGGCGGCCAACCGGGGCTCGGGGGGCATGGTGATAACCGACAGCCTCCAGGCGCGGCAAGGGAGAAGTCGAGCTCGGATTGACCCGCCGACCGCTCGCCGTACCGTGGAAGCCGTCCCCGACTCGCGCCGCCTCGGCCGACAGCGGCTCGCCGCTCCGCATCCGTCGCAACACGCTCGGGCCGCGCTAACTACCCCCGACGCAGCGGCGGTTTCCGCCCCGCGTCCCGACTCGCCTTTCGCCCCGCCGATCGAGCCCACCATGGAGCGCCCCGCCTCCGCTCCGGACTCCGCGCCGACGCCCTCCTCCCCCCGCGCGGACGCGGATGCGTCCTCGAAGGAGCGCCACGGCGAGAAGACGCGCCCGATCGTGGTCGGCGTGCTGGGGGGCATCGCCTCGGGAAAGTCCGCGGTCGCGCGCGCGCTCGCCGGGCCGCGCGGCGCGGTGATCGACGCGGATCGGCTCGCCCACGCCGCCCTGGAGACGCCCGAAGTGCGAGCGTGGGTCTCCGCGAAGATCGGCCCGACCGCCGCGGGCGCCGCCGCCGTCGACCGCGCGGCAGTGGCGCGCGCCGTGTTCGCGAACGCCGAGCTGCGGCGCGAATTGGAGGCGCTCGTGCACCCGCTCGTGCGGCGGCGGATTTCCGAGGAACTCGAGGCGGCGCGAGCGAGGGCGGTCGAGCGGGTCGCGCTCGACGTGCCCCTGCTGCTCGAGAACGACGCCCAGCACCACCTCGTGGAGCGCTGCGACGCGTTGGTGTTCGTGCACGCGGACGCTAGAGTGCGCGCGGAGCGAGCGCTGCGCACGCGCGGCTGGGCAAGCGACGAGCTGGCCCGCCGCGAAGCTGCCCAGGCCCCGCTCGACCTCAAGCGAGCGCGCGCCGACGTCGTGATCGACAACGACGGCGACTGGTCGCAGACCGAGGCGCAAGTGCAACGCGCGCTGCGCGAGATCGAACGCCGGGCCGCGCGGAGCTGATCCGCGAACACGCCGTCCGCGTCGAAACCGCGCGCGCCAACGGCTTCCGGCGCGTTCGGAAGTCCGCGGTCGCGCGCCTCGACGCCGGCTCGAGGAACTCGCCCCACAAGGTCGTCTCCACAGGCTCGACTCAAGGCTCGCTCGCGGCGCCGTCGCGCAAAGCACTCCTCCCAACGTCTCCGGCGCGTTTCCTCGGCGCGTCTCCGCACCCTTCAGCGGTCCAACTTCCTGGCCCTCCTCGGCCCCCATCGCTCCCCGTACATGTCCTTCAAGAAGCGTCACCGCCATCGTCCGCACAAGGGCAACCACCCCGGTCCGAAGTTCACGCAGGCGCCGCGGCCGGCCGAGCACGTCTGGGTCGACTACGACAAGCTGCCGAAAGACCTCGAGCCCGAGGCGCTCGAGGAACTTCTGGCGACGATCCCCAAGCCGAAGCGCGGCAAGGCCAAGGAGGTCACGAGCTACTCGGAGCTGCAGGCGCTGAGCCTCGCGGACCTGCACGAGGTCGCCGAGGAGGAGAAGCTCGACGGCATCGCGGGGCGTCGGCGCGACGAGGTGATCTTCGAGATCGCGGCGGCGCGGCTGCGCGCGGGCGTGCCGGTCGAGGTCGAGGGCTGCCTCGAGCTCTCGCGCGACAACCACGCCTTCGTGCGCCAGGCCGACGCGGCGTACCTGCCCGCGAACGAGGACGTCTACGTGCCCGCGTCGCTCGTCAAGCAGTACGCGCTGCTGTCGGGCATGACCGTCAAGGGCCGGCTGCGCCCGACGCTCGAGGGCGAGAAGTACTTCGCGCTCACGCAGCTCGAGGAAGTCGACTACCACCCGCCCGAGGAAGCGGCGACGCGCTCGCCGTTCAAAGAGCTGGTTCCGCTCTATCCCGAGAAGCGCATCCTGCTCGAGGGCACGGAGGACAACCCGCTCGAGATGCGCATCGTCGACTTGATCACGCCGATCGGCCGCGGCCAGCGCGGCTTGATCGTCGCGCCGCCGCGCACGGGCAAGACGATCCTGCTGCAGATGCTCGCCAAGTCGATCGTCAAGAACGCGCCCGACGCGCACTTGATCATCCTGCTCATCGACGAGCGCCCCGAGGAAGTCACCGACTTCGAGCGCATGATCCCCGAGGGCGACCGCGAGGTGATCAGCTCGACCTTCGACGAGCCCGCGTGGCGCCACATCCAGGTCGCCGAGATGGTGATGAAGAAGGCGCGCTCGCTGGTCGAGGCCGGCGAGGACGTCGTGATCCTGCTCGACTCGATCACGCGCCTCGCGCGCGCCTGCAACATCGAGGCGCCCTCGGGCGGCAAGCTGCTCTCGGGCGGCATCGAGGCGAGCGCGCTGCAGTTCCCGAAGAAGTTCTTCGGCTCGGCGCGCAACATCGAGGACGGCGGCTCGCTGACCATCCTCGGCACGGCGCTGATCGAGACCGGCTCGAAGCTCGACGAGATCGTCTTCGAGGAGTTCAAGGGCACCGGCAACATGGAGCTCGTGCTCGACCGCCGGCTCTCCGACCGCCGCATCTTCCCCGCCATCGACATCAACCGCTCCGGCACGCGCAAGGAAGAGCTGCTCTTCACCCCCGAGGAGATCCGCCGCGTGTGGATGCTCCGCAAGGTGCTCAACGAGCTCGACCCCGTCGAAGCGATGGAGATGCTCATCCAGAAGATGCGCAAGACGCGCTCGAACGCGGAGTTCCTGCTCACCATCGGGAGCTGACGCCGGGCCGCCGTTCACTCGGAAGGCGTTTCCGGTTGGGCGACGGCGCGTTCTCGGCATTGTGAGAACGTCACGCCGGTTTCGCGCGGGCGGCGTAGGTTGAAGGTGCGGGCGGCGGAAGAGCGCCCCCCCTGAACACGCCCCCGGAACACAGCCCCCCTTCGAAGACGCGCCGCATCGACCCCGACGGTCGGTGCGGCGCGCTCGCCTTTCACGGCGCGCGATGAACTCGCGGCGAGCGCAGGGTTCGCAGCGAAACGCCGCCGAGCGGAGCACGTCGAGCGCTCGCGCTTCTCCGCTCGCGCGTGGACGTGTTCCGCTGCGCGCGCGTTCCGTACACTCGGACTCGCCCCCACATCGGAACACCCGCATCGACTCCCCCGCCTCGACCGTGCCTGTTCGGGGCCGCTCGCGTCGGAACGACTAGTTTGAAGAGACTCCTCACCTTCGCCCTGCTCGGAGTGGTCTGCGCCGCACTGTGGTGGTTCCGCAGCTCACCGCAGCCGCTCGCGAGCGCTCCCGACGCCCCCAGCGGGCCGCGCGAGATCGAGTTCGTGCCCGTGCTCGACGCGGCGCCTTCGACGCCGCCGATCGAGAGCGGCGTCGTCGCGCCGAAATCCCCCACCGCGCGAGCGAGCGTGCGCGGCCGGTGCGTCGACGCGCGGGGCCGGCCGCTCGAGGGTGTCGAGATCGCCAGCAGCTTCCCGCCCGCGACGGCGCTCACGGGCAAGGACGGGCGCTTCGCGCTCGAGCTGCAGGGGCTCACGTCCGCTCGCCAACGCACGAGCGTGCGCGCGAGCGCGAAGGGCCTCGGCGCGCGTGCGCTGGATGTCGACCTCGACGCGGCGGCGGCGACGGAACTCGTGGACTGGGTGCTCACACCCGCGGCGATTCTGAGCGGCGTCGTGCGCGACGGCGACGGAAAGGCGCTCCCGGGCGTCGAGGTGCGCTGCACCGCGGCGGAGTTCGCCTGCACGGGATCGTGCTACACGCCGCGCGGCTTCGCGCTCAGCTCGACGGTCACCGACGACGCGGGTGCGTTCACGATCGACGACGCGCCGGCGGGAGCGTTGTGCGTCTGGGCCGGCGAGCACGGACAGACGTTGTGGGTCTCGACGCCCGCCTTCGAGGCGCGCCCCGGCGAGCGCGTCGACGGGCTCGAACTCGTCGCGCCGCGCGTCGTTCGCGAGAGCCTGCTCGGCGTGCGCGTGATCGATCCGCAGGGCAGCCCGGTGTCCGGCGCGCAGATCCACTACCGCTTCCACGACCGCAAGAGCGGCGGCGCGGGCCGCGGCGACGCGAACGAGAACGGCCACTGGGTGCTCGACATCGCCCAGCGCACGCCGCACCACATCGTGGCCGTCGATCCGAGCGGACGCTTCCGTCCCACGATGCTGCGCGAAGTGAAGCCCGGCGTGCTCGACGCTCCGCTGACGATGACTCCGGCTCGCGAGGTCGTGCTGCGCGTCGTCGACGAACGCGGCGAGCCCGCGCTGCGCTATTCGCTGCGGCTGAGCGAAGCGACCTCCGACGAGCTGGCGCCGGGCGTGCCGGTGGACGAGATCGTCCTGATCGACGAGGACGAACGCGAGCGCGAGCGGGGCCGCACGACGCTGCGCCCGCCGAGCTTTCCGTTCGTGCTCAGCGTGCGCGCCCGGGGAGCGATCGAGCTCGACGCCGGGCCCTTCGAGCCGAACGCCCTCGGCAAGGAGCTCGTCCTCACCCTCGCGCGCCCGCCCGGAGTGCGCGGCCAGGTCACGTTCGACGGCGAACCCGCAGCGCGCGCGCACGTCAGCCTCCACCCCGCGAACGACGGGCGCGCGACGGCGGGCCCGCACTACGGCGAGGCGCTGGTGAGCACCGAGGCCGACGCGAACGGCGCGTTCACGCTGCCGTGCGAGCAGAGCGGTTCGTACTGGTTGCGCGCGACGAGGAGCGACGCCGCGCTCACCGAACTCGGGCCGCTCGAGATCGACGTGCGCAAGGGCCTCGAGAACGCGAATCTGACGCTCACGGTCGGCGGCGCGCTCGACGGGCTCGCGCATCCCGCGCACGGCGAGCCGGCCGAAGGGATCGAGATCGTCGCGCAGCGCGGCGGCCACCTCGAGCGGCGCACCTCGACCGACGCGACGGGCGCCTTCCGTTTCGAGCACCTGACGCCGGGACCGTGGATCGTCGAGCGCGCGGCGCGGCCCGCGGCGAGCACGACATCCGACGAGGCGCCCGAGCGCCACGTCGCGGTGCTGTGCGACGTCGTCGACGGAGCGAGCACCCGCGTCGAACTGCCGGCGCCCGACGCGGACCTCGCCCTCCTGCGCGGCGTGCTCAGCCTCGGCGGCGAAGCGGCGCGCGGCTGGACTGCGAGCGTCGACAACCGCCGCGCGACCTGCGACGACGAAGGCCGCTTCGAACTGCCCGCGCTGCTCCCCGGCGCGCGGCGCATCGTGCTCGAAGCCCCCGAAGCGGACGGCGCGCGCTCGCGCCTCGAGGGCGAAGTGTGGCTGCGCTCGGGCGCGAACGACTGGAGCTTCGATCCGCCGATGGGTCGCATCCAGGGTCGCAAGCGCTCCGCCGCCGCCGACGCGCGGACACTCGAGTGGACGTGGCGCGGCGACGGCGGCTGGACGGCCCAGGGCGTGCTCGCGCTGTCGAGCGACGGCGGATTCGCGCTCACGCCGATGCCGGCGGGCCGCGTGCGCTTCGCCGGCAGCGACGAGTGGATCCAGGTCGACGCGACGACGACGGTCGACGTGGAGTTGTGACGGCGTCGAGCGGCGCTCGCGGCTAGATCATGAACGCGCCGCCGTTCATGTCGAGCGCTTGCCCCGTGACTCCGCGCGCATCCTTCGATGCGAGCCACGCGACCATCCCCGCGACGTCCTCGGGCGCGCTCATGCGGCGCAGCGGCACGGCGCTCATCGCCATGTCGTAGGCCGCCTGCACGTCGACCTTCGCGGCGCGCGCGATGCCGGCGAGGCCCTCGCGCGCCATCTCGGTGTCGACCCAGCCCGGGCAGACGGCGTTGACTTGCACGTCCTGGCCCGCGAGCTCCACCGCCAGTGCGCGCACGAGCCCCAGCAGTGCGCTCTTCGACGCGCAGTAGCCGGTGTAATCGGCGACGCCGATGCGCGCGAGGATCGAGGAGATCGCGATCAAGTGGCGCGTGCCGGGGCCGGGCGCGAGGTGGCGCTGCGCGGCGCGCAGACACGAATACGTGCCGGTCAAGTTCGTCGCGACGAGGTCGTCGAAGCGATCCCTCGGGCCCGGGACGTTCGCTCCGCCGATCCCAGCGTTCGCGACCAGCACGTCGATCGGTCCGTGCGCGCGCGCGCAGGCTTCGAAGGCCGCGTCGACGAGCTTGCGCTTGCGGATGTCGACGCCGAAGCACGCCGCGCTCGCGCCCTTCGCTCGCGCGAGCTTGGAAGTCTCCTCGAGCCGCTCGACGTCGCGCGCGAGCAGCGAGAGGCGCACGCCCTTCGCCGCGAAGCGCAGGGCGATCGCGCGCCCGATGCCGGTTCCGGCGCCGGTGACCACGATGTGGCGACCCGCCGCGCGCGTAGCGCCCTGGCCCGCCGCGCGC
>CALFYL010000027.1 GCA_937952135.1 uncultured Planctomycetia bacterium | reverse complement strand
CGCGCGCCAGCGCTTCGAGCCGTGCTCGCTCCTGATCGAGCGCGCGAAGTAGCGGCCCCGCGCGCCGAGTCGTCGCGCCGCGAGCTCGGTGCTGAGGCTAGGGCTCGAGGTAGAACTCGACGGCGTCGGAGAGGTTGAGGTTGGCGGGCGCGCCGGGGTCGCGGCTGTAGAACTGCGCGCGCACGTGTTGGCCGGCAAACAGCGCCGGGTCCGAGGTCGACTGTGTCCAGGTGTTGAAGTCGAGCGCGAGCGAGCCCGAGCAGTTGTTGGCGGGCGGCGGCGCTCCACCCGAGTTCGAGAGCGGTGTACGGCGCAGCGGCGGCTTCACGCACAACAGGCCGCCGAGCCACGGGATCTCCGCGCGCCCGCTCGTGCCGTAGAGCAGCATGCCGTTCTGCTGATTGCGCAAACGCGCGGCGGACACGACGAAGCCGCTTGGCGACGAGGTGCTCGGCGCGCCTTGCACCGAGATGCTGGGCGTGCAGCCCAGCGTGTTGCGCTGCGCGCGGCAGAAGACCTCGGGCTCCATGCAATTCGCTTCGTAGAGGTGCAGTCGGCCGTGGTTGACGCCGTACAAGTCGACCGTGGGCTCGCCCGTGGCCCAGCGCGAGCCGGTCGCGTTCATGGCGACCGAGCGCCCGAAGCCGGCCCCGAGTTCGGGGACGCGCGCGCGGTAGCGCTCGACGAAAGTCCAGCCGTTCGGGGTGTGAACGAACTCCTCGACGGCGCCGCTCATGACACCGTTGTGGAAGTGGTTCACCGCTCCGACGAGCAGTCGGTCGCCGGAGTCGTTGAGCGCCGACGACCAACCGAAGAATCCGTTGGGGTGCGGATCGTTCGAAGTGAGCGCAGCCTCGAACTGCCAGCCGTTGGCGCCGTAGCGGAAGATCGATGCGGCGCCGGCCTGCGTCACTCCAGCGCGGAAGTCTGCGTAATTGCCGGCGACGAGCGTCTCCCCGCGGGCGTCGAGCGCGAGCGAATGCCCGAAGCAGCAAGCGGAGTACGCGACCGGCTCCTGCAGCCGCTTCTCGATCGCCCAGCCTGAACCCGTGTGGCGCATCATGAAGATCGCACCGCTTGGGATAGGCTCGTTCGGAGAAGCGAAGGAACGTGCGGCCAGGACTTGCCCATCACGAGACAACGCGAGCACACTGCCGAAGGCCGCGACGCCGTATTGGCCATTGCTCCAGTTCAGTACATCGGCGCCGGTCACGGTCGACTCGAGCACCCATCCGCTCGCCTGCCGAGAGTAAGTGTGGACCACGCCCGTCTGGCCGATCGATCCGGTGACCAAGTTCGGCGCACTGACCACCATTCGCGCACCGTCGCCGCTCAGGGCAACTTTGAAACCGAAGCTATCGGTTGCGACGCCGACGAACTGTCCATCGAGCAACCACGCGCCGCCGACGCGTCGGAACACGAACGCCTTTCCGAGCGTCGTCGGGCCGCTACCCGGTGCGCCGACTACGAGAGTGTCACCGCTCCCGCTCATGGCGAGCGCGTAGGCGCCAAAATGCGAGGTGGTGCTGGAGTACGGTGGCGCGATGAACTCTTCGCGCACGACGCTGTTGCCGACGAGCCCTAGGACGCTTGCTGCCCCGGTCGCTTGGCCCGACTGAACGTAGCCCGGACACGCGACCGCAACTCGGCTGCCGTCCGCCGACAGAGCAATGGAAGTCCCCACACCCCAGTCCCCGGGGTCGAACGTCGACGGATACCAATCACCTAGGTACGTCGATGGACACTGCGCCTGAGCGACGCAGACCGAGCTGCTCACCGTGCACACCAGCACTGCTGCCAACTCCCGTGCGACCATGGATCTATCTCCGCATCGAACCGGACTCGAGTCATGAACGTGCAGCCCAGCGCGCGCAGCCGCGCCCGCCGGGCGGCCTTGGAACTATCGAACGAAGTGCGTGTAGTCGAACACGCCCTGGAACGGGTCCTCCGAGATGCTCATGACCCTCCGGTTGACCCGGATGTAGCCGAAGAGCGAAGGCGCTGCCAAGGAGTCGGTCCCGTGCACCGTGCCGCTGCCGCCGTGGCGCTGAACGGCTCCCCCGGCCAGTGGGATGACCACCAGGTCGGGTCCGTCGCCCGTGGGCGAAGTCTGGTCGAACGTGTCCGTGCTGCGCACGACAACTCTTGTTTGATCGAATGAAATCGCCAGATCCAGCGGAACACAACCTACGAACTCGTCACCGGCTTGAGGCAGGATGTCGACGGCGCTCACGCTCGGTGTTGCTGCGAGCAAGTCGATGATGTCGGCGACGCCTATGTAGGCCGTGCCAATCTGCCGAGCCCCGATCGTCACTCCATACAACGAGCCGTTCTGTTCACTGCCGATCACCACGGAGTCGGAGCTGAAGACCCTGCGATTGGTGGCGAACTCGTAGTCCTTGAACGCATACGCATCCGGCGGCGTCCCCGAGCCCGACCCCGACGGCAACTCCAGCTTCACGGGCGCCGTCGGAGGCACTACGGCCGTCGGAAGATTCGACACGATCACGTTCTCCACGCTGGTCCTGATCAGGGCCACGTTGAAGTCCCAATCAATCGCCAGATCGTGAGCGCGGCTACCACCAGCCTGCGGGTTCGTGTCTTGATACGTGGCAAGCGGTCCAGGCAGCGAAGCCAGTTGGTAAACGCGGATGTCCCAGATCGGCGTTGTCGATGTCGGAGCATCGCGAACGACATCGGCGATGGTCACTACGGCGTTCCCCGTAGCCTCGACCGAGTCGACCTGCACCTGGTACTTGCGGTTGATGTTCTTGGTGAAGTCGCGGCCAAGGAACGTCGGCGTCTTGATGTCGTAGAAGGCCGTCGCGTGGTTGGTGGTCACGACCGCGATGTCACCGCCGCCGTCGCGCGTCGGCGTGATGAGCACGTCGTGCGGACGCTCGTCATCGTCCTCGTCTTGCGGTTCCCAATCTGCGGGAGGCAGGATCTCGTGCTCGAGCACAATTGCGGGGCCCGTCGTCGGCGTGAGGTCGACGATGTAGACCCAGGTCGTGAAGGTGTTGAACGTCGTGTTCAAGCGCGCGGTCGTCACCACTGCCCGGTCGTTGGTCACGGCCACGGAATCCACCGCGCCGTCGGGGTTGCACCGGCCGGCAGGTAGGCCGCCGATGTTCAGCCCCGGGAACTGAGTGGCGACGCCGCCCGTACTCAACGCAATCAGGTGGATCCAGTTCTCGCTGTTCACCACGGCCCACTTCGCGTCGCGCGTGATGGCGAGATCGTGCGCGAACCCCGCACGGGTCGTGTCGTAGTTGGAGGACGTCGGACTCTGCTCGAACTGCACGAAATACGTCGGCGTCGTCGCGCCGACGTCGAACGCCTCGATGTAAGTCTCGTCCGGGGTCGCACCCGCGAACGCTGAGAAGCCGGAGCCGATCGACACGCCCCATTCGTTGGTCAACTCGATGCGATCGGAGGGGCGGTAGACAATTCCCGTCGCAGTCCCGTCCACGTCCATCTGCACTCCGGATTTCCACGGGTTGCCGCCGTGCGTGACGATCGAGCTGGCCGGCGCGCCGGAGTTGAGGGCGCCAACGAGATCGTAGATGGCAACGATGGCGTTCGTGTTCGTTGGGTGGGCGTAGCGAACCGCTCCGCGACGATTGTCGAGCGTCGTCGCGCAGTCCTGCGGGAACATGGTCGAGACGCCTGGACTACTCACAGTCAACTCGCCCCACTGCTGGGCGGCTGCAGCGGCTGTCGTCGACATGCTGACAACTACTGCGAACCAAGACGCCGCGCTACGCGCGAGAGCGATGCGATGCGATGCGATGCGATGCGATGCGATGCGATCTCACGAAGGGCCTATCCTTCCACGCTCCCCGTGTTGTTCGGGGAAGTCGGAACTCGCCGTCCGCAGGGGACCGTCGAACGCGATCCGCGAGCCTGAGAAGCAGCGAGTGCGCCGCGCGGGGAGCTGCGCAGCACGACTCGAAAGTCCACCACACTCGGGAGTCTGTCAAGGCGTCGGTCGAAGCCCCGGAGCGGATTCCCAGCTTCGATTCCGAACCGCGGGCGCCGCGCAGGAGTGCAGTGGTTCCCCGCGCAGGTGGCTGCGCGAGGCGGGCGAAGCAGCCGCGACGCTAGAGCACCGACGAGATCCCGCTGCGGCTCGCAGGGCGCAGTGCGG
>CALFYL010000026.1 GCA_937952135.1 uncultured Planctomycetia bacterium | reverse complement strand
TTCACGGCCGAGATGACGTCCTCGACGTCCTCGTCGCTCAGGCCCGCCGAGAGCGGCAGGCTGACCGTGCGGCGGCCGATCTGCATCGCCGTCGGCCAGTCGCCGGGCTTCCAGCCGAAGCGCTGCTGGTAGTAGGGATGCTCGGGCACCGACAGGTAGTGCACGCCGACTCCGATTCCGTTGGCGGTCATCCCGTCGAGGAAGCCGTCGCGCGACACCGGCGCGCGCGCTTCGTCGATGAGCAGCGTGTACAGGTGCAGAGCGTGGCGCGTGTTCGCCTCGGGCGCCGCGGGCAGCTCCACCGGCAGGCCCGCGAAGGCGCGGTCGTACCGGCGCCAGATCTCCGCGCGGCGTTCGAGCCAGCGCTCGATGCGCGGCAACTGGTGGATGCCGATCGCCGCCTGCAGGTCCATCATGTTGTATTTGAAGCCCAGCTCGACCACCGAGTAGTGCTTGTAGCCGTCGTCGGAGAAGCGCTTCCAGGCGTCCTTCGACATGCCGTGCAGCGCGAGCATCTTGATGCGCGCCGCCTGCGCCTCGTTCTGCGTGAGCACCATGCCGCCCTCGCCGGTGGTCATGTTCTTCGTCGCGTAGAACGAAAAGCAGCCGTAGTCGCCGAACGTGCCCGCCTTGCGGCCCTTGTACTCCGTCTCGATGGCGTGAGCGCAATCCTCGATCACGACCAGGTTGCGGCGCCGGGCGATGTCCATGAGCGCGTCCATGTCGCACGGGCGGCCCGCGAAGTGCACGGGCAGGATGGCGCGCGTGCGCGGCGTGATCGCGCGTTCGATCGACTCGGGGTCGAGGTTCATCGTGCGCCGGTCGACGTCCGCGAGCACGGGCTGCGCGCCCGCGTGCAGGATCGCGTTGACCGTCGCGCAGAACGTCAGCGGCGTCGTGATCACCTCGTCGCCCGGGTGCAGCCCCGCGGCGAGGATCGAAAGGTGGAGCGCGGCCGTGCACGAGTGCACCGCGACGGCGTTCGGAGTCCCTTTGTACGCGGCGAAGTCGCGCTCGAGCCGCGCCACCTTCGGACCCGTGCCGAGCCAGTTCTTGCGGAGGCTGTCGATGACCTCGGCGATCTCCGGCTCCTCGATCGTCGGACGGCCGAAGACCAGGAAGCGTTCCTTGGGGCGGATGGGCTTGCGTTGCGCGGCAGGTGTGGACATTCGGCCGAATATCGTACGGAACGCTCGGGCGTCGTTGCAGCCGCCCGCCGGCGCCGAACCTCAGCCCAAAAAAAGTCAGCGCAGGAGGCGCATCTCCTCGAGGTCGAGCTCGGTCAGCAGTTTGAGCTGCGTCAGATCGTTGATCGCCTCGCGCGAACGCAGCTCGAGCAAGGCCCTGCGCTGCGCATCGATCAGGCCGAGCTGGGCGTGCCGCTGGTGGGCCCGCTCGCGATCGACTTCGAGCTCTTCGCGCAACTCCGTCTGGCTCTCGAGCGCCGCGAGCCGCGCGCGTTGGGCCGCCTCCGCGCGCGCGATCTCCTCCGCCGAGCACGTGGCGGCGCCGCGCAGCCCGGCGAGGTGCGCGAGCGCGGCCTGGACGAGCCCGATGCGCGCGGCGCGTTCCTCGTCCTCGCTCAGCGCATCCGTCCGGATTCCGAGGCGCCGGATCAGCGGCTCGAGTGTGAGACCCTGGAGCACGAGCGTCGCGACGATCACGCACAGCACGCCGAACACGACGAGGTCGCGGCCGGGAAAGGGCGCGCCGCTGGGCAGCACGAGGGGGATCGAAAGCGCGGCCGCGAGGGAGACCACGCCGCGCATGCCGCACCAGCCGACGACGAGAACCTCGCGCAGCCGCGGCCGGCTCTCGCGCTCGCGGACGCGGCGCGAGAGCCAGCGCGGAAGGTAGGCGCCGGGATAGACCCACACGAGCCGCACGCCGATCACCGCGAGGCTCACCGAGACGCCGAACGCGGCGAGCAGGCTCGGGTCGTAGCGCTCGAGGCCCTCGCGCAAGCGCGGCAGCTCGAGGCCGATCAACACGAAGCAGAAGCCGTTGATCAGGAAGACCGCGAGCTCCCACACCGTAAAGAGCTGAAAGCGCGCGTCGGCGGGGATCTCGTGGATGCGCCACGCGACGTAGAAGCCCGCCGTGACCACCGCGAGCACGCCGGAGGCCCCGAGGTGCGAGCACAGGACATACGCCACGTAGGGCGCGAGGACCGAGAGACTGAACAGCACCTGCGGGTCGCGCACGAGGCGATTGAGGCGCGCCGCGAGCCAGCCCACGCCCAGTCCTATGCCGACGCCGGCCGCCGCGACCCACAGGAACGTGAGCCCGACGTCGCGCGCGTCGAACACGCCGCTCAGCGTCACCAGCGTCGCGATCTGGAAGCCGACGAGGCCCGTGGCGTCGTTGACGAGGCTCTCGCCGCCGAGGATGGCCGTGAAGCGCCGCGGCATGCGGATGCGCTCGAGGATCGCCTGCGCGGCGACGGTGTCGGTCGGCGACACCACGGCGCCGAGTAGCAGCGCCACGCTCCACGGCAGCTCCGGCGCGAAGTGCTTCGCCACGGCCCCGACGGCGATCGTCGTCGCGGCCACGAGCCCGGTCGAGAGCAGCACGATCGGCCGCAGCCAGCGCCGGAAGTCGATCCACGAAGTGTGGAACGCATCCGAGTACAGAAGCGGCGGCAGGAACAGCAGCAGGATCAGATCCGGATCGAGCCTCTCGGGCGGCGCGATCGGAAGGAAGCCCATCACGAGCCCGCCGATGACGAGCAGGATCGGGTAGGGGATCGCGATGCGCTTCGACAGCGCCGCGATCACGCTCACCGCGAACAGCAGCGCGATCAGCGACTGGGCGGATTGCATGCCGTCGTTGGGGGAGGCGGGAGGGGCGCCGCGCTCGTTGCGTCGAGGTCGGGCGCCGCGCTCGAACGGGATGCCTTGGACGTGGCGCCCTAGACGTGGTGAACGGGGCCCGAGCGCGCGGCGGCGGCGGCCAGCGTGCGGCGCACGTAGACCGGGACCATTTCGCGGCGGTAGTCGTGGTCTCCGGGGATGTTCGGGAGCGGGCGGCACTGCTTGTGGGCGAGGGCCGCGACGGTCTCGCACGCGCTTGCGAACTCGGGGCTCTCGACTTCGAGGCCGCGAAGGGTCTCGACGACTTTCGAGATGCGCTTGGGCTGCGCGGCGAGCGCCGTGATCACGATGTCGGCGTGCTCGACGCGCTGCGCGGAGTCGAGGTCGAGCCGCACGGCGACGCCGAGCAGCGGGAAGTCGATGCTGCCGCGGTCGCGCAGCTTGCCGTAGGCGCCGCGATGGCCCGTGCCGACCGGCGGGACGCGGATGCGCGTGAGGATCTCGCCGTGCTCGAGCTTCTTGTTGCGGATCCCGTCGGCGAGCCACAGCTCGTCGATCGGAGTCTCGCGAGCCCCCTTGGCGCTCTCGAACTCGAGGTTCGCGCCGAGCGTCATCAGCGCCGGCGCCGAGTCGTTCGAAGCCGCCGCGACGCAGTTCTTCCCGCCCGCGACGACGTGGCACAGCGAGCCGTCCTTCTTCATGCAGAAGCCGAGCGCCTGCCGCCAGAAGTAGGTTTGGTTGTACCACTGGCAGCGCGTATCGAGCATCACGTTGCCGCCGAGCGTGCCCATCGAGCGCAGTTGCGGTCCGGCGACGAGCGAACAGGCTTGCGCGAGCGCGGGAGCTTGCGCGCGCACGAGCTCGTTCGCAGCCACCTCCTCGAGCGACGTCATGGCGCCGATCGACAGCGCGCCGTCGTGGTCGCGCCGGATGCCGCGCAGCTCCGCGATGCCGGCGAGCGACACGACCAGCTCGGGCGTGAAGAGCTCGTGCTTCATGTTCGGCACGAGGTCGGTGCCGCCGGCGACGATCAGCGCCGACGGGCCGGCCTCCTCCAGCCACTCGATCGCTTGCTCGAGCGTCGTCGGCGTGCGCAGTTCGAACTTCGGCAGGCGCAGCATCAGCGGGCTCCGCGCGCGAGCGCGCCGGTCGATTCCTGTTTGGCCGCGGCGCGCTGTTCGCGCAGCGCCGCCAGCACCTTCGCGGGCGTGAAGGGCAAGTGCTTCAAGCGGATTCCGACGGCGTCGTAGACCGCGTTCGAGAGCGCGGGCAGGGACGGATGCAGCGGACCTTCGCCGGCTTCCTTCGCGCCGTAGGGGCCTTCGGGGTCGAGGGACTCGACGATCAACGCGTGGAATTCGGGCGTGTCGAGCGAGGTGGGGATGCGGTAGTCGAGCAGCGACGGCCCCTTGTGCAGGCCGAAGCGGTTGATGTCGTGGTCCTCGAGCACGGCTTCGGCGAGGCCCATGTAGGCCGAGCCTTCCATCTGGCCCGCGACGATCATCGGGTTGATCGCGCGGCCGCAGTCGTGCGCAATCCACACGCGCTCGACCGTGATGCGGCCGGTCTCGACATCGACCTCGCACTCCACCACGTGCGCGGTGAACGAATAGGCGGGCGAGGCGCCGATCGTGCCGCCGCGGTAGTCGCCGCCGAGCGTGGGGGTGTTGTACGAGCCCGTCGCGCCGAGCGTGTCGAACTTCGTCTCGGCGAGCTGGAAGGCCTCCATCGTGCTCATCGAGCGCGACACGTCCTCGAGGTCGACGACGAGCCCGTCGATGAAGCGCACGCGCCCCGCGGCGCACTCCCATTTCGCCGCGACCGCCGCCACGAGTTGCTCGCGCAGCTTGCGGCACGCGTCGATGGTCGCGTTGCCGACCATGAACGTGACGCGGCTCGAGTAGGCGCCGAGGTCGACCGGGCACAGGTCCGTGTCCGCCGCGACGACGCGCACCTGGTCGAGCTTGAGCCCGAGCTCCTCGGCCACGATGTAGGCGCAGAGCGAATTCGATCCCTGGCCGATGTCGTTGCCGCCGGTGAAGACCGTGACGAGCCCGGAGCGGTCGACTTTGAGCTGCACGCCGGCCTGCGGCATCTCGTTCGGATAGACGGGGTAGTTCGTGCCCGAGATGTACATCGAGCCCGCGACGCCGAGGCCGCGCCCGAAGGGCAGCTTGCCCTTGCGCGCGCGCCAGTCGCTCGCGCGCTCGACCTCGTCGAGGCACTGCAGGAAGCCGTTCGAGGTGATGCGCTGGCCGTTGACGGTGCGCGTGAAGTCGCCTTGGAAGTTGCGGCGCCGGATCTCGAGCGGATCGAGGCCGAGCTTCTCCGCGAGCTGGTCGAGCTGGATCTCGAAGGCGAAGCGCGGCTGCACCGAACCGTGGCCGCGCTTGGGCCCGCACGGCGGCTTGTTCGTGAACACGCGCGTCGAGTCGAAGCGGTAGCTCGGGAAGTGGTACGGCCCGGTCAGGAGCTGCCCCGAGTAGTACGTCGTCACGAGCCCGAACGAGCTGTACGAGCCGCCGTCGATCAGGATCTTCGCGTCGACGCCGAGCAGCTTGCCGTCGGCGGTCGCGCCGCTGCGGTAGTGCATCTGCATCGGATGGCGGCCGCGGTGCGCGTAGAAGACCTCCTCGCGCGTCCACAGCATCTTCACCGGCCGGCCGGTGAGCATCGCGAGCTTGGAGACGCAGAACTCCAGGCTGAACGGATCGCTCTTGCCGCCGAAAGCGCCGCCCAGGCAGGGCTGGATCACGCGGATCTTGTGCGGCGGGAGCTCGAGCACCCGCGACAGCGCGCGGTGCACGTAGTGGGTGATCTGCGTCGCGGACCACAGCGTGAGCAAGCCGTCGGCGGAGTACGTCGCGACCGCGCAGTGCGGCTCGATCGGCGCGTGCGTCGTGCCGTGGAAGGTGTAGTCGTCCTCGACGACGACCGCGGCCTGCGAGAGCGCGCTGTCGACGTCTCCGAAGTCGAGTTGCACGCTCTTCGAGACGTTGCCGCCCTTCTTGCTCTCGTGGATCGCCGGCGCCGTGCGCGCCAGCGCCTCGCGCGGATCGAAGTACGCGTGCAGCACCTCGTACTCGACCTCGATCAGCTTCAGCGCCGCGTTCGCCGTGTCTTCGTCGAGCGCGGCGACCGCCGCGACCGGATCGCCGATGAAGCGCACCTTGTCGACGGCGAGCGCGTTCTCGTCCGGGGTCCAAGGGATCACGCCGTACTTGATCGGCATCGAATCGCCGCCGATCGCCGCGTGCACGCCCGGCAGAGCCAGCGCCTTGGTGAAGTCGACGCGCTTCACGCGCGCGTGGGCGTGCGGGCTGCGCAGCGTCTTCGCGTGCAGCATGCCCGGGAGCTGGAGGTCGTCGGTGTACACCGCGGCGCCCGTGGCTTTCGCGAGGCCGTCGATCTTTCGGTGCGCCTTGCCGACGACTCCGAAATCCGCGTTGGCCTTGGCGCCCGGCGCCTCGGGGCCCCAGGGCGCACCCGGACCGTGCAGGTCGCGCGCGCTCACGGCGTCACCGGTTTCCCACGGCGCTCGGCGAGTTGCGCTTCCCACGAGCGGAGGTCCGGCTTCGCGCCGACCGCCTCCGCCACGCACGACTCGACGGCCTCGAAGATCTGCGTGTAGCCCGTGCAGCGGCACAGATTTCCACTCAGCGCGTCGCGGATCTGCTCGCGCGTCGGTTGCGGGCAGCGATTCAGGAGCGCGCGCGCAGAGAGCATCATTCCGGGCTGGCAGAAGCCGCACTGCAGCGCGCCGCAGCGGTCGAAGGCTTCCTGCACCGGATCGGCGCCCTCGCCGCCCGCGCGGCGGTGCGCGGGAAGCAGGCCCTCGATGGTCGTGATGGCGCGGCCCTGGACGCTGGCGGCGAGCGTGAGGCACGCGAGCCAAGGCTTTCCGTCGACGAGCACCGTGCAGGCGCCGCAGTCGCCCTTGTCGCAGCCCTGCTTGGAGCCGGTCAATCCAAGCCGGTAGCGGAGCACTTCCAGCAGCGTCCAATGGTCGGGCGCGTCCGCGTCGACCAGGTCCGCGTTGATCCTGAGTTGGAGCCTTGCCATGCGGCCGTAGTATCCGCGATGCGGATGGGCGCGCCAAGCCGCGGGGACGTTAGTCCTGTCCGTCGAGCTCTTCGTCGGGGTCGTTCTCGGTCGGGGCGACGCCGGATTCCGGCTCCTCGTCCTCTCCGATGTACCCGATTTCCTTCAGCATGTTCAGCGTGGAGGATCCAGCGGCCATGCGGAAACTCGGTCGTTGCGCCTCGGCGCGCTTGAGGTGCGCCAGCAACGCTTGCCGCATCCGCTCCACGCGCTCCGGCTCGCTGGCCGACAGGTCGTTCTTCTCCGCGGGGTCGTTTCGAAGGTTGAACAGGCGCGTGTCGCCCACCGGCGCCGTCGGGTCTTTCCAGCGACCCTGCGGTTTGGCCGTCGGCGCGTAGTGCAGCACCCAGTCGCCCACGCGCATGGCGTAGATCGGAATGAGATTCCGGCCGTTCCACCAGCCGTGGAGCGTCGAGAAGAAGAGCGGCTCGTCGGGCAGCGCGTCGAGGTCGAGCAGGTCGACCGCGCCTTCCAAGTCGCGGAACCTCGCGCCTCCGAGCTTGGCGACGGTGGGGGCGATGTGGCGGTTGGAGACCCGCTGTTCGACGCGCACTCCCTGGCGAACGCCCGGGCCGGCGATGATCAGCGGAATGTGCATGAGCGATTCCCACAAGCCCTGACCGTGCGTGGCGAAGCCGTGCTCCAGCAGCTCCTCACCGTGATCGCTGGTGAAGATGACCACGGTGTTCTCGAGCACGCCGTGGCGCTCGAGCATGTCGAGAACGTCCGCAACGTAGTCGTCCGACGTGGCGACGCTCGCGGTGTAGAGCTGCTTCATCCACTCCTGATGTTCGGCCGGGATCACCTCGTCCACCTCGACGACGCGAGTTGGATTGCGCCCGCGCGCCTGGTGCAGCTTGTGGTGGTACTCCGCGATCCCGTTGGGGCCCGGATAGTCCGTCGGCGCGTCGCCCTCGAGCATCGACAGCGAGCGTTGGTTCGGTTCGTGCGGCGCGTGCGGATCCACGAGGTGCAGGTACAGGAAGAACCGGTACAGCCCGTTGTTCTCCAGCCATTTCTCCATCGCCGGAAGCAGGTCCGAGGTCTTCCGGAACGCGATCTTCGAATCGAAGGTCTCGAGCCCTTGCCCGAAGTTCTTCTCCTCGGTGATGAGCGGATTGCCGGAAAACGCCGCGGAGACGTAGCCGCGCGAGTTCAAGAGTTCCGGCAGCGTCTCGAGCGACGGCGCGAGGTAGCACGCGTCGTCGTTGATGACTCCGTGGGACTCGGGGTACAGGCCGGTCAGGATCGACGCGGTCGAGGGCCACGTCCAACTGGAGACGGAGTACGCGCGCTCGTAGAGCACGCCGCGCGCGGCCAAGGCGTCGAGGGTGGGCGTGGTCGCCGTGGGCCAGCCATAGCACGAGAGCCGATCGGCGCGCAGCGTGTCCATCACGATCAGCACGACGTTCGGCTCCTCGGGCGAAGGTCGCCCGTGGGGCACGACCTGGGATCGCTCGAGCGTGAGCCCGCTGAAGCCGACCGGGATGCGGCCCTTCTTCTTCGGCGTGAAGTTGCTGGGTTCGATCAGCCACGTTCGCAGCGTGAGCACATCGCCCGGCGCGAGCCGGATCCCGTTCTCGGGTTCGATGGGGCGCCAGACCTTGCTCGCGGGCGGATCGTCGGAGGTCACCTGGATCTCCTGCGACCAGACCACCTTGTCGCCGACGGAGATCTCCGCTCCGATCTTCGACTTGGTCAGCCGCCGACCGCCGCTGCGGGGATACATCTGATCGATGCCGAA
>CALFYL010000025.1 GCA_937952135.1 uncultured Planctomycetia bacterium | reverse complement strand
CTCGGCTTCGTACGTTTCGCCGAACGGCGCCGCGCCGCCCTTCGCGTGCGACGACGCGCGCGCCTTGGGCTTCGACGCGGGCCCGCGGTTCGCGAGCGGATCGACGCCGGGCTTCGACATCCAGTCGGGCAGCGCGCGCACGACCTCCACCTCGAGCACTTGAGACTCGAGACGCTTCTCGGCGCCGTCCTCGGCGAGCGCGTAGACGTGGGCTTGCACGGAGCGCTTGCCCGCCGCGCGCAGCAGCGGCGTCACCGCGAACAGCGAGCGGTCCGCCGGCTGGCTCGGCAGTCCGAGCTCCACAGCGACCGCTTCGCCGTCGACGAGCCACTCGACGCGCGCCACGCGCGGGCCGCGGCCGCGTTCGCCGGGCCGCTCGAGAGCCTTCAGCAGCGCCGGATCCCAGTCGACGATGCTCAGACGCAGTGCGCCACGCGCTTCCGTCGACGGCTCGGCCGCGATCGTGATCGGAACACTCGCGCCGTCCGTCGTCGCGCGCTCCCCCGAACGCGGCGCGCGCTGCCGCGGCTCGCTCGAAGTCGCGCGGCGCAGGAAAAGCAGCGCGAAACACGTCTCCGAAAGGTCCGTGCCGTTGTTCCAGGCGCCCTTGTCGCCTTGGCGCTCGAGCAGCCAGCGCGCTCCCTCGTCGTACCAGTCGTGCGGCCCGAGCAGCGGCGCGCCCATCACGGCGCCCATGCGTTCGAGACCGTAGAGGTAGTAGAAGTGCCAGCCGCCCGAGCCCGGGTTGGTGTCGACGCTGAAGTTCTTCGCCATCCAATCGACGCCGCGTGCCCGGGCCGCCGCGATGCGCGCTTCGAGCGTCGCATCGAGCTCGCGGGCGAGCCGCAAGCGTCCCTCGGCGATCGCGAGCGTGCCGATGCCCGCCGCGGTCATCGACCCCGTCGCTCCCGCTCCGGCGCCCGGCTTCGCGCCGGCGGTGTAGCCGAAGCCGCCGTCCGCGGTCTGGTAGCGCAGCACCGACTGCGCCATGCGCCGCCACACGTCGCTCTCGACGCGCACGCCCGCGCGCGACGCCGCCCACAGTCCGAGCGCCGCGTACTGCGTGTTCGAGAGGTCGACGATGCCGCCGGGATAGCTCCAGTCGCCTTCCTTCTCCTGCCACGCGACGAGCTGCGCCGTCAGCTCCTCGAGCCACGGCCGGTTGTCGATTCCGTCGTGCGTGTAGAGCGCGAGCGCAAAGCATGCGGCGTCGTAAGTGTGCTCCGGCTTCTCCTTCGAGAGCGCGTGCAAGAGCTGCTGCACCGTCGCATCGTCGCGAGAGACGCCCGACTTGAGCAGCGTGTAGAGCGACAGCGCCATCTGGCCGTTGCGCTCCTGGGCGCCGACCCGCCCCTTCGCGAGCCGCTCGGTGTACGACGCGCGCAGGAACGCCGCTCCGCGCTCGAGCGCTGCGTCGATGCTCGACTGTTCGAGCGCCGGTCGGACTGGTTGCTTCGGCGCCGCAGCGCCCGCGTCGCGCTGCGCAAGCGCCGAACTCGCCGCCAAACTCGCCGCCAGGCAGACTCCGAGAACGCTTCGCATCGGCCCCAGGGTACGCGAACGGCTCCGCCGCTGCCGGTCAGCGGAGGACAGTCGCGCCTCGCGAGCTCAGCCCGCCGCGGGCACGCCGATGGCGCAGATCTCGGCGCTCTCGCGCGCGGCCGGCCAGCAGCGAGTGACGGCGAGCCGCCGGCCTTCGGGCGACCACGACGCGTAGGTGTCGACGTCGGGGCCGCTCGTGATGCGCACGAGATCGCTTCCATCGATCCGCATGCTGTAGAGGTCGTAGTCGTCCGGACTCGCGTTGCCGCGGTTCGAGCTGAACAGCAAACGCTCGCCGTTCGGACTCCACACCGGGTGCAGGTCGTGGCCCGGATCGTTCGTCACTCGCCGCTGAGCGCCGCCGTCGCGATCGCAGATGTAGACCTCGCGTTGGCCGTCGCGCTCGGAGACGAACACCAGCTTCGAACCGTCGGGCGAGAACACGGGCGTGATGTCGGCGCCGGCGCTCGCGACGATCGCGCGCAGCCCCGATCCGTCGAGGCGCATCGAATACAGATCCCAGTTTCCCGTCGCGTTGCTCTGGAACACGATCGACTCGCCGTCCGGCGCAAAGCACGCATAGGCCTGGACGACGTGCGTCCGTTGCACGACCGAAGGCTGCACGGGACTTTCGGCGGCGGCTTGAAGTGCGAGGAAGAGCGGCAAAGTCGTCAGCATGGGGTCCTCCTTCGGTGGACCCATCAGGCCAGGGACGACGCTCGGCTCCAACAGGCAGCGCCCTGCAAAACGCGGTGTCGCGAAGGTGTGAGCGCGCCCATCCACGGACGTTGATTGCGGCGACGCGCCCGCGAGCACGCCGCGCGCGATCGCGCGACGGTGGCTACGCCGGGTCGCGCAAACTCGCATTTCGTTCGCACGCGCCGCGCGGCGCCGAGCAGTCTGGCCTCGCTAGCTCGAGCTCGCCGCGAGCTTGCGCGCGGAGAGACGCGAGCCGGCGAGCAGCGCCGCGAGCAGGGCGAGGGCGAGCATGCCGGCGATCGAGAGCGTGACGCGCGAGGTCCAGCGCTCGACGGGCTCCTCGGCGAACTCGAAGCGCGGAAGCTCGGCGACGTCGCTCTTCGTCAGCGGCCGGTTCTTGTGGATGCGCGGGCTGTAGAAGTCGTAGACGCTCTGCTTGAAGCCCTCGACCTGGTCGCGGAAGGCGCGGTGGCGCCAGTAACCGGTGCCCGCGAGGTCGGTGAGCGCCTCGTGCGCTGCGATCGCGGGCGAGGCGAAACGCCACAGCTCGACGAGCTCCTGCTGCGCCGCGAGCTGTGAGTCGAACTCGAGGCGCACGGGGTCCATCGACCCGCGAATCTCGTCCTGCACGGCCAGGATGCGCTGTGCGAAGTCGACCTGCATGCCCGGCGGCGCGAGTTCGGGATGGTCGCGGTAGAACGAGTTCAGCACTTCGTTTCCGCGGCGCTCGGCGTCGCCCGAAGCCTCGCGCGCCGAGGCGACGAGCTCCGCGCGCGACGGCATCGGGTGCAAGCTCTCGACGACGACGTTGAGCAGGGTCGGGACCACGAGCACGACCGTGACCCACACCGCCCCCACCGCGGTCGCCGCCGCCGCGGCGCTGCGCGCGAGACCATTCACGAGCGCAGCGATGGCGAGCCAGAACACGCCGTAGGCCGCGACCACGCCGCAGGCGTACAAGAGTCGCGCGTTCGACGTATCCGCCGCGACCCCGCCCCAGCTCGCGCTCATCCACGTCGCCGCGAGTGCGAGCGCCAGGATCGGCGCGCCGCGCGCGAGGGCGCGGATCGCGAGCCATTTGCGCGGCGAAACCCCGCGCGAGAGCACCATGCGCAACACGCCGCTCTCGCGGTCGCCGGCGAGCAAGTCATAGGCGAGCGCGAGCAAGAACAGCGGAAACAGCCACACGAGCACGAAGGCGAGATCGAAGCGGCCCGCGAGCAGGCGCGACGGGTTCTCGATCTCGACGCGAGCGTCGGTCGGCGTTTGGAGGCGCCAGAGGCTGACGGCCTCGAAGGCCGGAGTGAGGTCGGCTTGCCCCACCGCGAGCAGCGGCAGCGGGGCGGGCGGAAGCACGGCTGAGAGCGGCTGGCGCGCGAGCTGGCGCGGGTCGATCGCCTGGCGCGCGAGGGCCTCGCGCACCTGGCCGTCGAAGGTCCTCGACGCGTCGAGCACGGTCTTCGCGGACTCGCGCTGGCGCTCGGCGAGCTCGACACCCTGGTTGAGCGCGTACACGAGCACGAAGGCGAACAGCGCGGTCAACACCCACGCGGCGCGGTCGCGCAGGAGCAACTGGATCTCGTAGGCAAGCGTTTTCATGCGACGTCCACGCGCAAGCGGCCCGAGGCCGCGACGAGGGCGACGAGCGTCGCGACGACCCATGCGGCGAGGATCGCGAGGCCGAGCTTGGCACGCTCGAGCGCGCGCTCGGCGGACAGCGGCGCGAGCTTGAACTCGGGGAGCTGCTCCCACAGCGCGCGCCCCGCGACGTAGCCGTGGTCGCCGGGCCGCGCGTTGTTCATCAAGTCCTCGTTGAGCACGCGAACGAACTCGCGCCGGTGCGCTTCGGCCGCGACCGCGAAGTGCCGGTGGTGAGTGAAATCCGTGCCCGCGAGCGCCATCGACGCCGAGCGCAACGCGAGCAAGGGCGCGGCGACGCCGCCGAGCGCGACGGCGCGGTCCTGCTCCTCGATGCGGTCCCAGAGCTTGCCGAAATGGTGGTCGAAGACCTCGCTCGCCAAGCGCTCGCTCTCGAGCATCGCGAGCCCGTAGAAATTGAACGGCAGGTCTTCGACGCGCGCGACGCCGTGCTTGGTCAGCGTGGCCTGCGTGAAGTCCTCCATCTGCTTCGTGCGCGGATCGTGACCGTCGAGGCCCTGCTGCAAGTCGGTGCTCAGCTCCTTCTCGAACTCCGCGAGCAGCGGCGTCGGCAGCTTCTCGTGCACGACGTCGTTCGCGAGCCGCGGCGCGATCACGCACGCGGCGGCCCACAGCGAGAGCAGGATCGCGAGCGCGCTGCGACCGTTCGGCGCCAGCGCGGAGACCGTGACGCTGCCGAGGAGCACCGCGGCGAGGTAGAGCCCGTACGCGAGCGCGAGGCCGCCGGCGCGCGCCCACAGGCCGTACGACGCTTCGACCTCGGAGTTCGCCAGCACGAAAACGCCGAGGATTCCGAGCGGCGCGAGCAGAGTTGCGAGCGCAAGGCCGAGGCCGAGCGTCTTGCCGAGCGCCAGCGAGCGGCCGGTGACTCCGAGGCTGAGCACTTGGCGCAACGTGCCGCGCTCGCGCTCGCCCGCGACCGCGCCGAAGGCGAGCAGCACGATCAAGAGCGGGGCGAGCAGTTGCAGCCCGGCCGCCGCGGTCAGTTCGCCGAAGCGGCGCATCGCGGTCGCGTCCTGCGCCGGAACGAAGGCCGCCTGGTTTTGGCGGTGCGCTTCGAGGAACAGCGTCGTGCCCACGAAGGGTTCGATGCCGCGGTCGAAGAGCGAGAGCGGCGCCACGGGCTTGAACACGTTCACGCCGTAGTGACCCGCGGAGTGCGAGTTCTTCTCGCCTTGCTCGAGCCAGTTCTCGCGTTCGAGCGCCGCCGCGGCCGCGCGTTCCGCGCGCGTGCGCTCGGTCTGGCCCCAGGCGAGCAGGCTCGCCGTCGCGAACAAGAGCGCCATCAGCACCGCACCGAGCCGAAACCGTCCGTCGCGCCAGGCGTCGACGAACTCCTTGCGAGCGATCGAAGCGATCATGCGCGCAACTTCTCGAGGTACAGCGCTTCGAGGTCCTCGCCCTCGAGCTGGTCCTTCGTGAACTCCGCCACGAGCTTGCCGCCGAGCAGGATGCCGACGTGCGACGCGTCCTCGCGCGCTCGAAACAGATCGTGCGTCGCCATGAGGATCGCGACGCCGTCCTTCGCCAGCCGCCGCAGCAGCCGCGAGAACTCGTGGCTCGCGGCGGGGTCGAGGCCCGAGGTCGGCTCGTCGAGCAACAGCGCCTTCGCGCCCGTCGCGAGCGCGAGCGCGATGCCGACTTTTTGTCGCATGCCCTTCGAGTACGTGCCGACGCGCCGCTCCGCCGCCGCGCGCGGCAAGCCCGCGCCCTCGAGCAGTTCGTACAGCTCCGCGCGCGTGTGCGACTTGCCGCCGAGCGCGCTGAAGTAGTCGAGGTTCTCGACGCCGGTGAAGCGCGGATAGAGCGCGACCTGCTCGGGGATGTACGCGAGCTTGCGCCGCGCGCCGACCGGATCGGCGGCCACGCTCACCCCGCACACCTTCGCTTCGCCGCCGTCGGGCGCGAGGAAGCCCAGGAACATGTTGATCGTGGTCGTCTTGCCGGCGCCGTTGGGGCCGAGCAGGGCGTAGATCTCGCCCGGCGCAACGCGCAACTGCAGTCCGTCGACGGCGAGGCGCTCCTGGAAGCGCTTGGTGAGCTGGAGGGCTTCGAGCATGGTGAACCCGCGAGTGTAGGGCTTGGCTCGCCCGGCTCGAAGCAGCGGCTCCCTTCAGCGCCGATCGGGCGCCGCGGCCGTGTTTTCCGCGCCGATCAAGCGCACGACGAGCGCGGCGGCATCGTCCGTTCCGCCCGCGAGTTCGACTTCGTCGGCGGAGCGCGCGCGGTCGATGCGCAACGAAAAGCGCGCGCCCAGCTCGAAAGGCTCCTCCTCGCCGGTGACGCGCGCCGTGAGCGAGCCGACGAGCACATGCACGAACGCGTGCGTCGCCTCGAGCGCCTCGCGCAAGCGCCGTCGGCCGAGCTGCGCCATCTGCACCTCGGCGCGCAGCACTCCGCGGCGCGTGAACACGTTGAAATCGCGGAGCGGTCCGCCGACGAGCTCGCCGCTGGTGGTCCACTCGCCGGCGAAGCGATAGGGCTCGAGCCGCCGCAGTCGCGCGCGCGGTGCATCGGCGCCGTGCGTGAGAAGCAGGCCTTCGCCGTCGAGGGCGACGAGCACGCGCTCGAAGCCCGCGAAGGTCGAGAACGGTCCGGACTCCGACACGCGCGCCGTCGAAATGCGCGCGTCGAACTCGCCGCGGGCGAAGGAGGCACCTTCCGGCCAGATTGCGAGTTCCTCGGTTTCGCCGCGCCCATTCCTCCACGGCTGGCGCACCGCGGCTTCGGGGCCCAGGACCGTCACTCTTCGCGCGCCGCTCATGCGTGGATCGTCTTCGTCATGTTGATGCGGGGCCGAGAGTACGCGACCGACGCCCTCTATGCTGTTCGCCGTCGGCCCGATCGCACTACCCCCAACAGCTCCCGCCTAACAGCTCGAGCACTGGCGAACTCTCTCCCTCTCACCATGAACAAGTTCACCCTCTCGCTCGCTCTCGTGTCCGCGCTCTCCTTCGGCTGTTCCTCGACCTCGCACTCCGACGGCAGCGCCGAGGCCTCGATGGAAGAGATGATGGCCGCGTGGCAACGCGCCGGAACGACCGGCGAAGAACACCGCGCGCTCGACGCCTTCGTCGGCACGTGGAAGGCCACCGTAACGATGTACTGGTCGCCCGACGCACCGCCGGACGTGTCCACGGGCACGATGACGAACACCTGGGTGCTCGACGGCCGCCACCTCGAGCAGCGCTTCGAAGGCACCGCCGGCGGCGCGCCGTTCAAGGGCGTCGGCATGTGGGGCTTCGACGTCGCGGCGGGCGAGTACTACGGCACGTGGATCGACACCATGACCACGGCCGTGATGATCTCGTCCGGCCCGCGCTCGGCCGACGGCAAGACCTTCGAGATGAAGAGCACGAACACCGACCCGGTCACCGGGAAGCGCGTCTCGAGCGAGGAAGTGATCGTGATCGAGAGCCCGAGCCGTCACACGATGACGTCCTACAAGCTGGACGGCGGCGAGCGCACGAAGGCGATGGAGATCGTCTACGAACGCGTGCTCTGACCCGCGGACGCAACGAAGCGGCGAACGGCGGGGCTCGGGCGAAAACCCGGGCCTCGCGCGTTTTTGGCGGGTGAGCGCTCCGCCAGGTCGGCGAAGCTCGGCGTGCTCTCTAAGAGCCACGCGAAGTACGCAGTGCGACGTGTCGCGCGGAAGAACTCGGGCGTGCTACCTCTCGATCCTCCCACGGAAGGAGTGCCCTGACATGCATCCCGCAGCCCCCCAGGATCGTCGCGAGTTCCTCGTCCAGTCGTTCGGTCTCGCCGCGAGCGCTGGCCTCGGCGCGACTCTCGGCGGCGCGCTCGCGCAACGCGCGAGCGGTCAATCGGCCGTGACCGTCGGCCCGCTGCCGCCTTACGGCGAGCAACTCGCGCCGGTTCAGTTGCAACTGCGCGCGCGCGTCGGCGCAGCGCAGGTCCTGCCGGGCGCGAGAACGACGGTTTGGCAATACGCGGGGCGGCAGGTCGGCGGGCCGCCAGGCGCGTTGCTGCCGTTCACGGGCTCGCACCTCGGGCCGATCGTGCGCTTGAACCGCGGACAGCGCGCGCTCGTCAGCGTTCGCAACGAGCTGCCCGAAGCGCACGTCGTGCACTGGCACGGACTCGACGTTCCGGCCGCGATGGACGGGCACCCGCGCGATCAATTCCCGAGCGGCGGCTCGTACCTCTACGACTTCACGGTGCGCAACCGCGCCGGCACGTACTGGTACCACTCGCACACCGACATGCGCACGGGCTACCAGGCCTACATGGGACTGGCCGGACCGTTGATCGTGCACGACGACGAAGAGCGCGCGCTCGACTTGCCGAGCGGCGACTTCGACGTGCCGATCGTGCTGCAGGACGCCAATTTCGACTCGAACAACCAACTGCAGTTCGCGCCGACGAACATGCAGAACGGCTTCGTCGGAAGCACGATCCTGGTGAACGGCCGCGCGAACTTCGTGTTGAACGCGGCGACGCGCGTGTACCGCCTGCGCCTGGTCAACGCCTCGACCGCACGCGTGTACAAGCTCGCCTGGAGCGACGGCACTCCGATGGTGGCGATCGCGAACGACGGCGGGCTGCTCGCGGCGCCGCTCACACTTCCGTACGTCACGCTCGCGCCCGGCGAGCGCGTGGAGCTGTGGGTCGACTTCCGGAGCAAGCCCCTCGGCGCCCAGATCACGCTGAAGAGCCTCGCCTTCTCGGGCGTGAGCAATGCGCAGGGCGCTCCGATCGACGTGCTGCGCGCGCAGATCGTGCGTGTGCTGCCCG
>CALFYL010000024.1 GCA_937952135.1 uncultured Planctomycetia bacterium | reverse complement strand
CGCACCTCGAGAAGAGCGAGAAGATGGAGGACACGCTCAAGATCGAAGCCGAGCTCGCGCGCGTCACGCTCGAGATCGAGCGCATCGAAGGCCAGTTGCGCTTCCTGCGTTCGCAGGTCGCCATGAGCACGATCCGCGTCGAGCTCAACTCGCGCTCGCCCGGCCGCAAGCCGACCGACGGCCTCGCCGTGCCCTTCGAATGGATCGGCCGCCTCGGCGACGGCCTCATCGCCGGCGCCGTCGAAGGCCTGCCGCGCAAGCCCAACTTCCTCACGCGCGGACCTTCCTTCGAGCCGCCCGCGGAGTTCCTGCGCTACTACTCCTCCGACGACCTCGTCGAGGCGATGAACGCCGACGGCGTGCGCATCAAGGTGCAGCGGCACTCCAACTTCGACTCGGGCGCGATCACCTTCTGGTCCAAGCTCGCGCGCCAGGCGCTCGTCGAGTCGCGCTCCCTCGCCGTCTCTTCCGAGGTCGACCTCGGTGACGACCGCACGTTGCTCGTCGGCACGCGAGACGTCGCCGGCCAGCGCTACGGCTACCTCCTGCTGCTCGCCCGCACTCCGAAGCGCCTCTACACCTTCGAAGCCTGGGGCCCGTCGGAGATGTTCGACGCGCAGCGTGCGGCGCTCGAGAAGAGCGCGAAGTCGCTGAGGCGGTGATGCGGGCGGCCAGCCAGCCGCCTCCTTCGTGAGATCGCGGGTCGGTCCCGTTCACGTGCGCTCCGCATGCGATGACAGCGGTTCCTCGCTCGACCTTTGTCGCCTCCTTCCCGCCGGACGCCGAGTTCGATCGTCCGGCCGGCGCCGGATTCGCGCGAGCGCTGGAGCGCGGCCTGCGCGACCGCGGATTCACGGCGGCAGAGTTCGACAACTGGAGGGATTGTGGGTGGGTGGTCCACGCCTCGATCGGCGACCGTCGCTCCGAGGTCCACTTCTCCGGGTACGGCGAAGCGAATCCGCCGGTCTGGCTTCTCGCCGCTGCGCCGCTCGACAAGCCCGGTGCGCTCGCACGGCTCTTCGGTCGAAAGCCCGCCGCCGTCGATGCGGAACTCCAGAGCTTGGCTTCGGTCCTTCACGAGCTTCGCTCGGCGCATCCGGCCGTCTCGAACGTCCGCTGGGCTGTGGGCGGCCCTCCACAGGGGCCGGATGCCTGCGCGTCTCCGCGGGAGTTGGAATGGTGAGGTTCGGCTCGAGCTCGAGCATCGCGCTCACGTTCGACAGCGGCCACGTGCTGAGAATCCTCGACGACAGCGACCGCTACGAGTCCTTTCACCTTCAGCCATGCGACGTTCACATCTGACCGGCATGAGGACCTCCACGCACCATGCCGCTTCGAGTCGGGCTGAACCGCGCCACGTCTTGAAATGAACCCGGAATACCTCGAGTCCGTCGCGCGGAGGTTGCGCAGCCGAGGCGTCGAGTGTGCGCCCGGTTTGAGCGCATCGGAGATCGAGGACGCCGAGGCCGAGCACGGGTTTCGCTTCCCACCCGACCTCCGCGCCCTCCTCGAGTACACGCTTCCGGTTGGCGAGCGTTTCCCGAATTGGCGGCTCCCGGGATCGGCCCAAATCCGCGAGTCTCTGGACTGGCCTGCTCACGGCTTCTGCTTCGACGTCGAGTTCAGTGCCTTCTGGTTACCCGCATGGGGACCGCGGTCCGAGTCGCTGGAGAAGGCCCAAGCGCGAGCGCGTGAAGCCGTGCGTGCGGCGCCGATGCTCATCCCCATCTTCGGCCACCGCTATCTCCCGGCGTCGCCTTCTCGCGCGGGCAACCCGGTCTTTTCCGTCTACCAGACCGACATCATCTACTACGCCTTCGACCTTCCGTCCTACTTGTTTGCTGAGTTCGGCGTCCCGAACCCGTTCTCGGCCCCCGACTCGCCGCGGGAGATCGATTTTTGGAGCGAGATGGAGCGACGGGATGAATAGGTTCCCTGCCGACGATCCGATGCCGCGAGCGGACCAGAGATGATTCACGAGCGGGTGACCAACTTCGATCCAGGCTGGGGCGAACTCGTGGACGTCGACGTCCTGCCATCGGGCGAGTGGGCGGGGGTTTTCCGGAACTCCGGGCAGCTTTTCGTCCGTACTGCGGATGCTTGTGCTGTCGCTCCCGCGAACGCGCGGTTTCCGCTTGTTCGGTGTCTTGAATCCGGCCGGTATGTGCTCGTGGACACGCGCGCCGAGAACGGGCGGCCCAATGGATGGGTCCTCACGCTGGCGCCCCTGACCGTCCGTGAGTTCTTCGCTGGCGACGGGATCCAGGATGTGCTGGCAAGTTCCGAGCACATCGTCGTCACGTACTTCGACGAAGGGGTTTTCAGCGGCATTCGTCCGGGCGATGAGGGCGTCGCCATCTTCAGCAACTCAGGAGAGTTCCGCACGGGGTACCAAACGGCGCTGGGACGAGACGCCGTGGAGATCTGCGACTGCTATGCGGCCTGCCGGGAAGGCGCCACCGGCGTCGTGTTCCTGCCGTACACCGATTTTCCGCTCGTGCGGCTGGACGTCCGAACTCTCGAACAGACGGTCGAGCCGACTCCGCAAGTCCTGCACGGCGCCGCGGCGATCTCCACAGCGGGCGGCCGATGCCTGTTCTACTCTCCGTACGAAGTCCGCGGCGGGATTCTCGCGTGGCGGCCTGGCGAACCTCCTTCAGTGATCGGCAGCTACACCGGGCTCTTGCGCGGATTGCCGGGCGGCCGCTTTCTGTCTCACGGAACGCGCGGATTCACGATTGTCGAGTGCGAAGCCTCCGAACAGGGCGCGATGTCGGACGTCGCGCTCCCCGATCACTGAGCCAGCAAACCGATTGTCGCTCCTTCCCGCCGCGCTCTCATCCCAAGGGCAGTCAGCTTGCGCCACTGGGACTACTGCTGCGCTTGCGCTCGCGTCCACCCATGACCGTCGGGCCGACGGGTCTAACAACCCGACGTGCGAGTACACCACACTGGTTTTCGCGTGCCGGCGCCGGGGCAAGCCGGCCGAGCGTACGCCGGAGGACGTGGCCAAGATGGGCACGAGCGTGGTCGCCGACGTGGGCAAGCCCCGCCGCCAGTCCGTAGAGGAGATCCTTCGCCTGCGCCGCCTTCCAGCCTTACAGTTCCGTAGTAGCCTGCTCTCGCACTCTCCCTGGAGCTACCTGAGGTTCAAGCATGAAGCGCGGTCGCACATGGTTCATCGCTGCAGTTGTTGCGGCAATCGCGGCTCTGGTTTGGGTGGCGTTGAATCCAGATGATGCCGACCGCTCCCTTGATCGCAACTCCGCTGCGCCCAGAGGCGAACCCGTCGAGAATGCGGCCGCAGCACCGGCCGTGCCAGACGCTGGAGAGCCGCGAGCGCTGCCGCAAGAAGGAGTGAGCCGCGAGGAAGCCGACGAACCGCCTGCCATCCAATCGAACGACGTCAAGCCGGCGAAGAGTCGAACACCTTCCATCTCTGGGAAGGTCGTGGACGACCTAGAAAACCCTGTAGCAGAGTGCAGCGTCCAAGCGCACAGGGTAGGAGCCGCCGCGCCGGCGAGCTATGGACTAGCGCCGGGCCGACCGTCGGCAGATCAGCTCGTGACTGCGGCCGCGGGTAGGTTTGCGTTCTACCGGCTCGGCGACGGCGAGTGGGAGCTCATCGCTCGCAGTAGTTCGGGCGTGCGTTCGGTTCCTCTTTTCATGACGACCCCCTCGGCAGACGGTGAATTGATTCTGGTTCTTCCGAGAGCTGCTTCGGTAGACGGTACGGTTACGACACTGCGTGGAATCGTCGTCCCCGATGCAAACATCTACGCGGACTTCGCGGGCAAGGACTCGGAACGCGGACGCGTGAATGCGCTCGATGAAGCACCGGTCGCGATGTGCGATGCGTTAGGCCGGTTCAAGATTGCGTCTATTCAGCCAGGCTCGATTCGACTCAGGGCCAAGCATCCTCAGTATTCGGATGGCGAGTGGGTCGAGTTTCGCTTCGCTCCAGGCTCGCACGGAGTCGCTGAGCTTCGACTCTCTCAAGGAGGTCGAGTGCGCGGGACGATCGACCCGTCTTTAGGCGAGGTTGCGAATCGACAACTTGATCTGCTCAGTTTCAAGGGGCTCGAGGGCTGGCAATCGACGAAGAGCGACGCCGCGGGGCATTACGAAATTGAGCACGTAATGCCGCAAGACTACATCATCGAACTTCGCACGCCGGGTTATCCAGACCGATCAAGAGTCGGGGGAGGGCGAAGCATCCGAAAGCGCATCTCGGTTCGCGAGGGAGAGACCACTGAAGCGAACTTCGCCGCTGATGCGGCCTCCGTGCTTGTCGCGGGCATCGTTCGACGTGGGGGTGATCCTGTGGGTGGACTGACCGTAGGAGTCCGCCGTAAGGTCGGTACTGATGATCGGTCCCGCGACTGTGAGACCGAACCAAGTGGGATGTTTCGCTTGCTCGTGGAAGGTCCGGGCGAATACACCCTCACAGTCACGTCAGACTCGTCGTTCGCGCAATTCGATAGGGTCGTCGGACCGTCGGGAGAGGCGGGGATCGTTCTGGACCTACCGATGGGCGGAGTCACGGGTCTCGTAGTCTCGCCGCAGGGGGATCCACTTGGCTACGTGCCGGTTACGCTGACCCGCGGTACGCTCGGGGAGGAGGCCGATGCCAGAACCGTCTCTCGGAATTGCAGATCTGTGAAGACAACCCCTGACGGAAGTTTTGAGTTTGATCTCTTGGAGCCTGGGGTATATACGCTGCGAGCACCGGATGGACACTGGGGTGACCGGCCTCCTCCCAGGACGCCCTACGGTGGCGCTGTGCTGACCGGCATTGCCGTTGGAGATTTGACCAACGCAAACCTGAGGGTGCAGCTGGAGCTAGAGGGGGCGATTGCGGGACAAGCCGTGGGGCAGGATGGGTTGCCGATCGACAGCGCCTTCATCGAGGTCCTAGACGAAAACGGCACGAGCCGATACGCCCGGTACTGGGACCTGAGAACGGATGTCACGGGGAGCTTCCGGGGCGAGTCAATCGCCCCCGGCGTCTACTCACTGAGAGCGAGGGTGAAAGGGAAGGTCGGAGTGCTGTCTGGCGTCACAGTGGTTGCGGGAAGGACCTCGACCGTGAGGATCGAGCTTCGATAGGTGCGTCGGGTTCGCCTTGTCCCTGCGGCGAGCGACGATTTCCGCCGCTCGGCGCGACCTCCGACGACCGCGCTCAACTTGAGTTGCCGCAGCCTCGCACAGTGTCGGCATGCGGTTCCCGGACGGCCGTAGTAAGCTCGAGTGCTGTCATCCGCGGGAACATCTCCGTTGACGTCGGTCAGCCAGCACGCTCGATTCCTCCAGGACCCCATGACGAGACATCCGAAGATCGCACGGTGGAACGACGCGTCGCAGATGGACGGGGGGGGCGCCGAGGCCTTCGATTGTCGTTCGAGATTAGTATCTATACATCGCGTACGCCCTATCGCACCGACCCGACACCTACGCGATCGTGCGGTTCAGCAGTGTCCTCCAACATGGTTTCGGGTATCCGAACGATGAGGCTCTGGGGGAACATCCACTGTACTCGGCAGGGCTGGAGCCCTACAAGTTCAACGAAGTCGTTGAGTCGCCGTGTGTTGAGGAACTCGCGAAACGAAACGAAAGGGCCTTTCCTGGGAGCGCGGTGCGCATTCTCGAGCGAAAGCACTGGATCGTGCCGTTCCATGATGAAACGCTTGAGGTCATCGGCGACGTCGTCGAGTACTCTGGCGTGGTGTCGGCGAAATCTGGGGCTGACGCCATCGAGAAGCACTTCGCTCGGCAATCCCTTGTACGCGACGCGGGCAACGCGAGTGCATGAGGGCTGGCGTACCGCAACATCCGTGAGACCATGTCCCTCGAACTTTATACGTTTCTGGATTCGCTACCCAACCGGCAGGCGTGGCAGGCCGCGATCGTTCAAGTCGGCGTGAAGCTCGAGCTCGATCCGCAGCTCGACTTGAGTCGCTCTGAGGGGTTTTCACCTTGCTCGGTTCAGGGGACGCCGTCGGGTTTCGAAATGCATGTCGTGAAGGTATCGGACGTTGTCGATGAACATCCGGTATTGATCCACTCCGTGGGGAAGCGCTCTCACGCCCTCTGCTTTCGGTGGGGAGGAGATTTCGCCGAGTGCGCATGCGTGCTCGGGGCAAACCTTGCTTTGGTGCGCGTTTTTGGCGCCGTCGCCTATTATCCGGCCGACGAATTGGTCTACGACGTCGGCACACTCGAGGCGGAACTGCAAGAATGCCTCGCTGAGCTGTAGCCAGAACGTCGCCGAGCGAGATGTCGAACTCGAGGGCGAGTCCACGGATGAGATCGACGCCATGACGTTTGTTGGGGCTGTGGACTTGTCGACCTCGGCAGGCCGCCCTCGCGCGCTTCACTGCGCCGCGTCCAACTCGGATCTCCACTGGGAAAGCTTGGTGTCGTAGCCGCCGTCCGGTTGCGCGGCGTGGCGCGCTGTGTAGTGGTCCACGAGGGCTTGCAGGCAATCGCGAGTGTCCGCGTGGGATTTGCCGCGCGCGTCGAGCCACAGCGGGTGAGCCTCGAGGAAGTTGGCCTCCGCCTCGTCGAAGCGCCCGAGAGCGGAGCGGCACCGGCCGAGACGCGTGAGGAGCGAAGCGAGAGACACGGGATTGGCGGAGTTGCGGACCTCGGATTCCGTCGCTTCGTAGAGCTCGGCGGCTTCCGCGAAGTTCTTCTCGCGCAGCATCAGGCCCGCGAGCCTCGTCGTCGCGCTCATCGTGATCGGGTTCGCCTGTCCGAGTGCGGCTCGGCCGCGCTCGACGACGGTGCGGAACTGGGGCGCCGCCTCCGCGTACTTCTGCTGGTCGTTCAGGAGCATGCCGAGGTTGTGGATGTAGGTCAGGGTCGCTTGGTGCGCTTCGCCGTTCACGCGAACGCTGATCGCGATCGACTCGCGCACGTAGGGCTCGGCTTCCTCGGGCTTGCGTTCGCGCAGGAGCAAGTAGCCGAGGACGCTGCTCGCGACGAGCGTGCTCGGATGGTTGGGACCGAGGATGCGCCGGTGGCGCTCGAGGGACTCCCGGCACAGCGGCGCCGCTTCCTCCGTCTTGTTCTGCTCGATCAGGAAAACAGCCAGGTTGTTGAGCGAGATCAGCGTCGAAGGATGGTCGCGGCCCATCACGCGCTGCTGGGTCGCGAGGCCTTCGCGCATCAGCGCCTCGCCTTCGGCCGCTTCGCCCGAGCTCGCCAGCGTGCTGCCCAGGTTGCGGATCGAGTTCAGTGTCTGCGGATGCACGTCGCCGAGGACGCGGCGGCGCTTCTCGAGCACTTCGCGGAGGTGCGCGACGGCTTCGGTCCACTTTCCCTGATCGCGAAACGCCGCGCCGATGTTGCTGAGGGCGAGCAGCGTGTCCGGATGGTCCTCGCCGAGCACGCGCCGGCGCTTTTCGAGCGCTTCGCGGTAGTACGCCATGGCTTCGTCGTGCTTGTCGAGCTCCCACAAGAACGACGCGATGTTGCTGACGGCTTCCAGCGTCTCGGGCGCGTCCGGACCGAGAGTTTTCTGCCGTTTCTCGAGCGTCTCGCGGTAATACGGCAGGGCCTCCTCCGATCGGCCGAGGTAGTGGAGCGCCACGCCCAGGTTGCTGATCGAGGTCAGTGTCGAAGGGTGCTCCTCACCCAAAACGCGCCGGCGCTTCTCGAGCGCTTCCTCGTGGTAGGGCAGCGCCTCGCTGGCTTTGCCCAGACGCTGCAGGGCGACCCCGACGTTGTCCAGCGAGTCGAGCGTGGCGGGGGCCTCGTCTCCAAGCTCGTTGCGGCGCAGCTCGAGAGCGCGATCGAACTGCTCCTTCGCCGCATCGTTCATGCCCCAGCTGAGGCAGCGCTCGCCGAGCGTCGCGCGCAGAGTCGCGTCCACGAGCGGCTGGCCCTCGAATTTCTGCTCGATGGCTTCGAGGGCGGGCCGCACGATCGCGCGGTCGATCAACGCGAGCGCCGCGTCCGTCGCATTGATGCGGCTCCACTGCGAGCGAAACGACTCGAGCTGCGCGGCGAGCTCGTCGCCGGAGGCCTCGGCCTTCGAAAGCGCGGCGGCGAAGCGCGTCACGACGTCGTCCGTCAAGTCCTGGCCCGCCCGCGTCGGGTCGAGTTGCGCGAGCATGCTCGACTGGAACTCGGAGACGAGCGCGAGCTCTTCGGCGCGCTTCGTGGCTTCGCGCTCGGCCGCTTGGGCGCGGTCGCGTTGCTCGTCGGCGAGCTGGCGTTCGCGCTCGGCGACCGTCCGCTGCTCGGCTTCCTTGGCGCGCGCGAGGTTGGCGCTGTCGCGTTCGGCGGCGGCGACGCGCGCTTGCCACGCAAAGGCGACGACGCCGAGGAGCAGCGCGGCCGTGACAGCGACTGCGGCCGAGGCCGTGGCGCGGTTGCGTCGGACGAACTTGCGCAAGCGGTAGAGGGCGCTCGGCGGCGCCGCGACCACGGCCTCGCCCGCGAGGTAGCGGCGCACGTCCATCGCCAGTCCATTCGCCGTGGCGTAGCGCCGTTCGCGATCCTTCTCGAGCGCCTTCATCGCGATCCAGTCGAGCTCGCCGCGGAGCATCGTGCTCAACTGCCCGGGATCCGAGCGCCGGTGCGCGGCGATGCTCCGCAACGTGTCGCGCGATTCGCCCAGGCGCGTCGAGGGCCGCGGCGGCTCGACCTCGCGGACCAGGCGCTGCAGCTCGCCATAGGGCGCGCTCTTGAGCGTCTTCTCGTCGAACGGCGTGCTGCCGGTGAGCAGTTCGTAGAGCAGCACGCCGAGCGCGTAGACATCGGTGCGCGTATCGATGTCGAGCGAGCCCTCGGCCTGCTCCGGGCTCATGTACTGCAACGTGCCGACGACCTGCTGCTCTTCGGTGTGGACCGTCTTGTCGGTCAGCTTTCGCGACGTCGCCTTGGCGATGCCGAAGTCGATCACCTTGGGTTGCGGGAGCCCGTCCTGCGTCGAGACCAGGATGTTCGAGGGCTTGAGGTCGCGGTGGATGATGCCTTTGCCGTGCGCGTGCTGGACCGCGCCGCAGACCTGCGCGAACAGCTCGAGGCGTTCGGCGATCGACAAGGTGTTCGTATCGCAGAACTCGACGATGGGATGGCCGTCGACAAGCTCCATCACGAAGTACGGCCGCCCCGTGTCGGTGGCGCCGGCGTCGATCACGCGCGCGATGTTCGGATGGTCCATCATCGCGAGCGCCTGGCGCTCCTGCTCGAAGCGCGCGACGACCTGGCGCGTATCCATCCCGAGCTTGAGGATCTTCAGCGCGACCTTGCGCGCGACGGGGTGGTGCTGCTCGGCGAGGAACACCGATCCGAAGCCGCCCTCGCCGATCTGCCGCACGAGCGTGTAACTGCCGATGCGCGCACCCGGGCCCTCGCCGAGCAGCGAGTGAATCGACGCTGTCGCACCGGACGGTGTGGGCTCGCCCGCGCTCGAACTCGCCACGACGCCCTCGTCGACGACCGCGGCGAGCATCACCGTCAAGCGCTTCCTGAGCCACGCATCCTCGCCGCAGCGCCGCTCGACGAACGCCGCTCGATCCTCCGCCGGCAGCGTCTGCCCTTCCTCGAAGAGCCGCTGGAGCAATTCGTGCCGCAGATCGGGATCCTTCATGCCGACCAGTGTGGCGAGCGCTTGGCGCGGCGACAAAAATCCGGCTCCGGCGGTGGCATGCGCACTCCAAGTTCCGCGCGGCTTGACCGTTCCGCCACGCGCGCCTACTTTGACTGCATGGACTATCGCGAGAGACTCGTCATCGATCCCGAAGTTCGCTTTGGAAAACCGTGCGTGCGCGGGACGCGGATCTCAGTGGGCGACGTGCTCGGGTTCCTGGCTTCCGGCATGTCGGTGTCCGAGGTTGTCGATGAGTATCCGTCGCTGGTGGTAGCGGACGTGCTGGCCTGTCTGGCGTACGCGGCCGATCGCGAATCGCGCACCGTGACCCTTCCGGCCGCCTAGCACGCCGATGCGATAGCTGCTGGACGAGCACCTGTCTCCGAAGCTCGTTCGTCGGCTGGCTGACCTGTTCCCTGGGTCCGTGCACGTTTAAGGGTTGGGCTTGCGCGGCGTCTCCGGTGGACTCCTGCGCAGCCACGATCACGCTGCACGCGAGGCTCGCGAGGGCTGTCGCATCCGAACTCCACGACGCCCAGCGATCCAGGTCGTTGACGGCTAGTCGCTCCTAGGAATGTCCTCTCGTTCGATCGCTCGGCTTCGGTCGCTGGTTCGGCGTGGCGTCGAACGGCCGCGCGGCGGCCACGGGCAGCGCGCCGGCCGCCGAACTTCTCCTTGCCAGAAGGAGAAACGTCGGCTAACTTCTCCTTCTAGGAAGGAGAAATGCCTGCGGCCATGTCAGACAGCACCCATCAACGTATTGCAGCACGACTGACCGCGAAGCTCGCCGACTCCATCGCGTCCCCTCCGATCGCCGCGACGCGTAGGAACGTCCATGGCGCCACGAGTCTGCCCGGGAAGGCGACCGCCGTGATCGGCATGCGGCGAGCCGGCAAGACGACCTTTCTCCACCAAGTTCGTGCGGACTGGCTCGGGCGCGGTGTTGGGGCGTCGCGGATTCCCTACATCAACTTCGAGGACGAACAGTTGGACGGGATCACGGCGGCCGATTTGGGGACGCTCGTGGAGGAGCACTACAGGCGATATCCGAAACTGCGCGGCCAGCAGTCGGTGCTTTGGTGTCTCGACGAGATCCAGGTCGTGCCCGGCTGGGAGCGCTTCGTGCGTCGCCTGCTCGACTCCGAGAAAGTCGAGGTGTTCCTGAGCGGGTCGTCCGCCGCGTTGCTCTCGCGCGAAATCGCGACGGCGATGCGCGGCAGAGCCTGGGAGGTCGTGATCCATCCCTTCAGCTTCGAAGAGTATCTGCGCCATCACCAACGCGCCGCGCCTTCGCACCCGGACTTCATGTCCGCCGCCGAGCGTTCCGCGCTCGAACGCGACTTCCTGCAGTTCCTAGAGAGCGGGGGGTTCCCAGAAGCCCAGGGGCTCGACGCCTCGACGCGCCAGCGGCTGCTGACGGACTACGTCGATGTCGCGATGATGCGCGATGTGGTCGAACGCCACGCCGTGTCCAACGTGGCCGGGCTGCGCTGGCTCGTGCGCCACCTGCTCGGCAATCCGGCCGGAATGTTCAGCGTCGAGCGCTTCTACGCCGCGCTGCGCTCACAGGGAATCGCCATCGCGAAGGACACCGTCCACCAGCTTCTGCTGCACCTCGAAGACTGCTTCCTCGTGCGCACGGTTTGGCTCGAGTCCGAGTCCGAACGGCGGCGGATGGTCCATCCGCGCAAGGCGTATCCGGTGGACACCGGCTTGATCCCGATCTACGACCGCAGCGGCCGCGCGAACCTCGGGCATGCACTCGAGACCGCGGTGCTGCTCGAACTCGAGCGCCGCCACGCGAGCGTGACCTACGTCCGCACCCGCGAGGGGCACGAGGTCGATTTCCTGGCGCGCACGGCTGACTCGCAGGAGTTGATCCAGGTTTGCGCTGACGCCCGCGCTCCCGACGTGGCCGAGCGCGAGTTGCGTGCGCTCACCGAGGCCGCCCGCGAGCATCCGCGCGCCAAGTGTCGCTTGCTCACGCTGACCCAGGACGCCCTGCCGCCCGAGCTGCCCAAGTCGATCCTCGCGCAGCCGGCCTACGAGTGGATGCTCTCGAGCTGACGGCGCGCGGCTGGGCGCCGTTAAAGCCGGGCTTCGAGGCGCTTGAACTCGGGCGTGTCAGTGATGGGCGGCTTTGCGTCGCGGAGCTTGTCGACGAGGTCTTGAAGGTTTGCCTGGCGCCACACGGTGCCGCTCAATCGCAGATGCTCCTCCTTGCTCGGGAGCACGTGGTCGAAGAGGCGCGCGACGGCGAGTGCGTGTTTCTCGAGCAAGTGCGCATGCTTGCTGAACAGGACGGAGAGTGACAGCTGCCATCGTCCGAGCTTCACGTGCGGTCGATCGCGCATGAACCTCGCTGCAGCGTCGATGGCGTCGCCGCAGCGCAGCGCAAGCGACGTCAGCCGATCGGCGAGCTTCTCGTCGCTCCAGATCACCGCGTCACGCGGCCACGCGTCCAGCCAAGGCAGGACGCGGGTTCGCGCAAGTTCGGCGGCCGCATCCTCGGCCGCCTCGAGTCGCTTTCCGAGCAGCCAGATCGTTGTGGCCCGAAGGGGGGCCGGCATGTCGCGGATGACGCGGCGCGTGCCCGACGCCTCGAGTGCGTCGCCGCCGTCGAGCGCGAGCGACACGAGCAGACCGCACAGGCTCTCGCCGAGCCGATCCAGGTGTTCCGTGTGCCGAAACGCGTCGAGGAACGCGTCGTGCAATCGCACGTAGAGCTCTCGGTTGAGCCTGGGGCTCCACAGGAAGCCTTGCCAAGCGGCCCGTGCGCGGGCGACATCCTTCTTCCAATCGAAGTGCGGGACGAGCGTGAGCGCTGTCCACTCTGGCTCGGCGGAGTGCAGCACGAAGAGGCGTGACGCTGCGATGGCGAGGAACGCGCGTCCGGCGGCGCCCGGGCCCGTGACGTGCCGCCCGACTCGCTCCATCAGGCGCGGGTCCAGTGACGAGCGGTGTTGGACGCTCTCGGGCAACAGGATCGGAAACAGCGCCTGTGCGAGCTGGCCCGCGGGATGGTTCAGGGCTTTCGTGAGCTCCTCGCGCGAGCTGTCGGCGATCCCGCCGCGCTCGACGCTCATGGCCACCGGGGCCAGTCGGTCCCATGTCGCGAGCAACGCTTCGCACGAGATTCGGGCGTCGTCGCCCGCTTTGCGTTCGTGTTCGGCGACTGCGAGGAGGTAGCGCGCGGCTCGATCCGGGAAGGCATCGACCACGACGCTGCCCGCCAACTCGGCGTTCGGCTTGGCCACGTACTTCGACAGAGCGCAATTCACGACGTCGAGCAGCCGCCCGGACTCGCCGCTTTGGATCAAGACTTCGAGCTCGTCCGCCGTTCGGCCTTCGCGCGTACTGAAGTCCGTCGCGTGGAGCATCAGCTCCGCAAGCTCCTCGATGCCGAGCCGTGTGGTGTCAATCGGATCCGGCGGAGCGATGAACCCGACACCCTCGTCGGCGTCTGCGGCCGCGGCTTGGCGCGCGACCTGATCCTCAAGCTCGATCCGGCGAGCCTCCTGGTGCTCGGAAAGCGCGACGCCCTCGCGTTGCAGGCGGCGGAGCACCGCGAGCACCTCGTTTGCGAGTGCGTTGCGTGTGAGCCACTCGGGCGCGCCACCCGTGAGCGCTGCGAGTCGATCTCGCTTGTCGAGGTGCTTCCAGTTGGCCGCGGCGTGCAGCGCGAGTCTGCGGTGCGTGAGGTGGGGCCCCGCGAGCCACGCTTCGTAAAGCAGGAGCGCACGTCGATCATTGGTCTTGTTCAGCTCCGCGCCGGCATGCCAGACGAGGTCGGCGAGTACGGTCCAGGACATCGCGCGAATGCCTCCTCCAAGATCACTGACCGCCGCGAACTCCGCGTGCTTGAAGGCAGCGAAGCGTGGTCCGAACGCGCTGAGAATACGGTGCGCGCGCTCCAGGTGCGCCTGAACTCCCAAGGCGATCTCGAACAGCACGGCAGTCTTGTGGGGACTGCGGTCTAGAGCCCGTTCGAGCTGGTCGATGCAACCCGCATCCCCACGCAGGACGAGGTCGTACGACACATGGGCGCCCGGTTCCGATCGAGCACCTTCCGCGGCGCCGGTACTCGTAGTCGGCTGCTGCGCGCGACGTCTTTGCGCGAAGATCGCACTTGCGACTGCGTACGTGTCCGGCCGACTGAACTCCGCGAACGGCTGAAGCACATCGAGTAGCCGCAGGGGCAGCAGCGCCGAGTACTTGGCATCGCTTAGCGCGAGCAGTGTGGCGTCGACTTCACCTGGGTCAGATCCGCGCTCGAAGGCACGGTGCAGGGACGGGGCGAGCACGAGCTCCCACGCGTCGCGTAGGCCGACGGCGAGCCCGTTGCCGTTGCGCGCCAGTTCTTCGCGCAGGAGCTGAGCGAGTTCAGGACGAAAGGCCGCCGAACGACGAGGTTCCAGCGCCCAGTGGAGGAACGACGCGGAGTTCGTCTCGCCGTGAGGCCCCTGAGTGCCGTCGATCGCAAGCGCTGCCATCCACGTCGCAAACCCATTTGCTCGATAGCTCAGCTGGCGAGGCACCGAAGTCCGAGTGTGCGCCGATCGTCTCGGTGCTTCCACCAGCTCCGGCCCCGGCATGGGTCGCGCCGACGCAGGCTTGCTGAAGTCGACGTCCTCGAGCGCCAGTAGTTCCAAGCGGCTGAACACCGGCAGCCAGTCGGCGGAACACCGAAGGCGGGCGGGCGCGTTGCCATCGCCTGCGTTCAACAGAGCCGAGGCCACGTCGATGGAGCCTCCGCCTAGCAGCCACTGAAGTTGCGATTCGTCTGCCTTGGTCTGCGGTGCTTCGGAGTCGGCGAGCGCGCCCGGCCCTCGAGCGAGAATCTCCCGCACTCGTTCGGTCCGTGACGATGGGCTCTCGACGACCTTGGACCAGTCGATCAGCGCTTGCTCGAACCCAGAGTGCTTGTTCGCGCCGCTGTACGCCAGCAGTCGGACATTCACCGCCTGCCAACGAGCTTCGAAACCGGCCCGATCCTCCCTGTCTGGCGACGTGATGGCCCAGATGTTTCTCCGGCCCTCGCTAGGACGCGCCGCGAACGCATCTAGCAGGTAGCGAACGACGGGGTCCTGCGCCCTGTAACCCAGGAAGAGAACGTCGAACTTCTCGAAGAGCTCAGTGACGAATCGCGACGCCCAACGCTCGGTGATGTACGCCCGGCCGAAGTCGCCGCTGGTCAGTACGAGATCACGCAGATCACTCTGTTTGAATTCGCCGTGCAGGTACACCACGCTGCTCCAGAGATCGCGATCTGGCTTGACAATCCGCGGCGCCGCATCGTGTCGGACCTTCATCATGCGTAGGTTCGTGGAAGCAGAGCGGAAGTGACGATCGTAGTTCGTTGTCACTACGCGGGTGCGTCCCTCGCGATCTGTCGCGATTTTCAGTATGGCCTCATGAACCGGCACACGTTCGATCTCGGCCTCGGGCTTGGGCTCGAGTTTCTGCTTCACGAACTCACGCAACTTCGTGGACCTAGCCTTCTCGGGTGGCAGGTCCACTCGCCGTTCGACGTACTGCAGGTAGCGATCGAGTTCCCTTGCGTCTTCTTTGGCGGGTCGCTCCAGCAGGTCCTGCACCTCGAACTGTTCGGCAACAGCATCCACGAGGCAATCGAATGTGAGGCCACCGGCTCCCACCGACACCCCCGCCCCGCAGAAGAGCACCAGATCGCCGCGGTCGCGTGAGGCGTAGACCTCCGGCGGGATGAGCGGAATGTCGGGCAGCGAACTCGTCACGGGCGAGAGGGTAGCGCTTGCGCCGAGCCGTCCCCGTCGCCCGCGTTCCGCGGCGCCGGAACCGCGGGGAGTGCAGGCGGGAACCGCGCGCGCGTCGGCGTTATCCTGTTTGCCCTTCAAGTCCAGCCAGGAGCCGCCCCGTGAAAGATTCGCTGCAGACCCAGTCCACCCTCACCGTCGACGGCAAGAGCTACAAGATCGCGAGCCTGCCGGCGCTCGAGAAGAGGGGCCACAAGCTCGCGCGCTTGCCGTTCTCGCTGCGCATCCTGCTCGAGAACGTGCTGCGCAAGGAGGACGGGGTCGAGGTGACCACGGAGACGATCGACGCGATCCTCAAGTGGAACCCGAAGGCGGAGCCCGATCGCGAGATCTCGTTCAATCCCGCGCGCGTGCTGTTGCAGGACTTCACCGGCGTTCCGGTGGTCGTGGACCTCGCTGCGATGCGCGACGCGATGGTCGCGCTGGGCGGCGATCCGCGGAAGGTGAACCCGGGCGTGCCGCTCGAGCTCGTGATCGACCACTCGGTGCAGGTGGACTTCTTCGGCGGTCCGGACGCGCTCGAGAAGAACAGCCGGCTCGAGTTCGAGCGCAACCAGGAGCGCTACCTGTTCCTGCGCTGGGGCGCGCAGGCCTTCGACAACTTCAAGGTCGTGCCGCCGGCGACCGGCATCGTGCACCAGGTCAACGTCGAGTACCTCGCGCGCGTCGTGATGGCGCAGGGCGAGTGGGCGTGCTTCGACACGCTGGTCGGCACCGACTCGCACACGACGATGATCAACGGCCTCGGCGTGCTCGGCTGGGGCGTGGGCGGCATCGAAGCGGAAGCGGCGATGCTCGGCCAGCCGGTTTCGATGCTCGTGCCGCAGGTCATCGGCTTCAAGCTCATCGGCAAGCTGCCCGAAGGCTCGACGGCGACGGACCTCGTGCTGCGCGTCACCGAGATGCTCCGCAAGCGCAACGTCGTGGGCAAGTTCGTCGAGTTCTTCGGGCCGGGCGTCGCGACGCTCCCGCTCGCCGACCGCGCGACGATCGCGAACATGGCGCCCGAGTACGGCGCGACCTGCGGGATCTTCCCGATCGACCAGATCACCGTCGATTTCCTGCGTTTCACCGGGCGCAGCGAACACCAGGTGAAGCTCGTCGAGGCCTACGCGAAGGCCCAAGGCGTGTTCCACGACGCGAACACACCGCAGCCCGAGTACACCGATGTGGTCGAGCTCGATCTCGCGACGGTCGAGCCCTCGCTCGCCGGCCCGAAGCGGCCGCAGGATCGACTCTCGCTCTCGCAGGTGAAGCCGAACTTCCTTGCGTCGCTCGACAGCATGCTCGCGGGCGTGAAGACTGCGGCCCCCAGGGCGACCACCGTCGCGCGCATGGTGGGCGAAGGCGGGCACGGCTCGGTCGCGCTCGTCGAGCCCGAGAGCGGCGTCGACTGGGTCGCGGGCGAGATCGACGGTCGGAAGTTCAAGCTGCGCCACGGCTCGGTGGTGCTCGCGGCGATCACGAGCTGCACGAACACGTCGAACCCGAGCGTGCTGATCGCGGCCGGGCTCGTGGCGAAGAAGGCGGTGGAGAAGGGGCTGACGACGCAACCGTTCGTCAAGACGAGCCTCGCGCCGGGCTCGAAGGTCGTGACGGACTACCTCGCGCACTCCGGACTCACTCCGTACCTCGAGAAGCTCGGCTTCCACACGGTCGGTTACGGCTGCACGTCGTGCATCGGCAACTCCGGCCCCCTGCCCGACGCTGTGTCGACGGCCATCGACACCGCCGGTTTGTGCGTCGCGGCGGTGCTCTCAGGGAACCGCAACTTCGAGGGCCGCGTGCATGCGCAGATCCGCGCCAACTACCTCGCCTCGCCGCCGCTGGTCGTCGCGTACGCCCTCGCGGGCCGCATCGACTTCGACCCGAAGCTCGAACCGATCGGCGTCGGCTCGGACGGCAAGGCGGTGTTCCTGCGCGACATCTGGCCCACGCAAGCCGAAGTCGCCAAAGCCGTCGCCGAGTCCGTGCGCTCGGAGATGTTCAAGCAGCGCTACGGCGCGGTGTACGAAGGCTCGGACGCCTGGCGCTCGCTCGAGGTGCCCGCGGGCGCCACCTATGCGTGGGACCCGAAGTCGACCTACATCAAGCGCGCGCCCTACTTCGACGGGATCACGAAGACGCCGGCGCCGTTCAAGGACATCTCGGGCGCGCGTGTGCTCGCGTACCTCGGCGACAGCATCACCACGGACCACATTTCGCCCGCTGGCAACATCAAGGCCTCGAGCCCGGCCGGCAAGTGGCTCTCGGAGCAGGGCGTCGCTCCCGCCGACTTCAACCAGTACGGCGCGCGCCGCGGCCACGACGATGTGATGGTGCGCGGGACGTTCGCGAACGTGCGCCTGCGCAACAAGCTGCTCACCAACGTCGAAGGCGGCGAGACCGCGCTGCTCCCCGACGAGA
>CALFYL010000023.1 GCA_937952135.1 uncultured Planctomycetia bacterium | reverse complement strand
TCGACTCGAGTTTCCTCGCGGGCCGCCGGGTGCACGTCACTCGGCGGCCTGCGGTTGTCTTGTCACCGAACCCGAAGCACACGGTGGTTCTCATTGACTTTCGGGACTCGCTCGCGCGGAGCAAGACCCTCGATCTTGATGAGCCCTGCAGCCTCGAACTCGTCAAGCCACTTCTTCAGATCCGCCTCCGAGGTCATGGGCCAGCCGAGAGCAACAGCAACGAGCGCCTCATACGCAACCTCCCAGCCGACCTTGGGCAGCGCTTCTAAAACGGCCGCGCGCGCCTTTCCTTGGTAGCGCAACCGCAGCGAGTGGAAGTAACCGGAGTCCATCTCGGCTGCTCCGAAAAGGTCCATCTGCCCACTGGCTTGGCGTTTTCGCCGCTTGGCGTCGGCGCGCACTCCCTGCTGGAGATCCATCGCCTTGCGCTCTATCTCGCGAAACGTTGTCAGGCCGACGAGGTTGCGCGTGGCAAAGACGAGGTGGTAGTGAGTGCGGTCTACCACCGGGTTCACGATCACGGTGTTCACGCAGTGGTCGAATCCACCCACCGCCCGAACTCTTTCGCAGTACGTGCGGACCACCGCATCCTCGCGGTCGAGTCCCTCCAATCCCTTCCAACGTGCGCGGTACTTCGACGCGTCTTCGCCGAGGAGATCGTCGAACGACGTTTCAGCGCTCGAACCCTCGTCGTCAATGAAGCGGCCGATGTGACCCCACATGAAGTTGATCAGCACCTCGCTGGGCCTCACCTGGAGAAGCGGCTGGATGCGCTGGAGTCCGAAGCCTGTCCACCCCGTCGGATCGATGAAGACGAACGCAAATGGATGCGATCCGTGGGCGGCGAAACGCACGGCATCCGCGACGTACGTTTCAAACTCACCGTGGTGAGGGACGGCATCGACCTGCGCCGATTTGCACAAGTTGGTGAGCCGCTGGAAGGCCGCGGGATCACGTTCGACGAACATTGCGCGCACAGTCATTGACTTCGGCGACGGAAGCTCAGCGAGACCCTTCTGAGCCTTCGCGAGTTCCGCCATCGCAATGGCAGGTGACGAATCGCCCTGGTCGTCCTGAACCGCGTCCCACGGCCCAGAGAAGCCGTCGATGTAGTTGAGCGTCGTGTCGGGCTGGAAGTTGCCCACCTTGAACGCAAGCCGCTGGAGGTACCGGCGAAGCACCGCGTGCTTCACCTCGGCCTGCTCCCGCCCCTCGTACGGGTTCCCGCTCGACGACACGATCAATCCGCTGCCGCGGCCTCGCCGAGAATCTCGCGAGCGGGCCGACTCGGCGGCATCTCGTCGTAGGTCCGGCCGTCGAGCACACGCCCAGCATTGCCCTTCTGTACGCCTCCCCACTGCTTGAAGAAGAACGGCACATGCGCCGCGCGGCACTGCCGCCGAATGTCGCGCACCCACGCCTGCGCCATCGGGCGAGCGCCGGGCCCACTCTCGCCCCCGACAATTGCCCAGTGGATGCCGGAAAGGTCGAGATCAGGCAAAGCACCAAGCAGCGGTTCGAGCGACAGGAACTTGATCGCAGCGTCTGTCGCGCGCAGTCGATCTATCCGCCACGTGTGCGCGGCCGACTCGACGCTGACGCCCATCCACACATTCGACGGCCAGGGCAACGAGGACGAGAGCGCAAGCAGGCGATCGGCGCGCTTGGTGAGCACCTGAAAGGTGTGCATGGACGCGCGAGTCATCGTGTCGAACACCGACGCGACGAACTGGTCGGGCACTTCGTCGTGAAAGAGATCCGACATCGAGTTCACGAAGACCACGCGCGGCTGACGCCACCCGAGCGGCTCTCGCAGCGCATCCTCTACGAGCCTCACACGGCCGGTCCACTTCGGACCGCGCTTGGACGTTCGCGTCAGCCCCTCGTAGGGCATTCCAGGCCCCGAGAAACGATGGGCCATTCGCTCGGCGTAGCAGTGTTCGCAACCCGGTGAGATCCGTGCGCATCCCCGCACAGGGTTCCAGGTCGTCTCGGTCCACTCGATCGACGTGACGGTCGCCACGTCGAGATGCTGCACCCACCCAATGCCGCAGTCAATGATCAGCGCCGGCTGGCTCGTCCATGGGCAACCAGTCGAACTGCCAGGAAACGTGCGGACACTGAGCCTTGCTCAGCGCGCCGATCGGATGGTGTTGGCCGAGCGAACGATGCGTGCATCGCCGTGAAGGCCCCCCGGCTTCGGCAATCGTCGCAAGTCGATGCTCGAGAACATCGCAGTCCTCACCGGCGCGAACCCGATCATGGAAACGACGGGCAAGACGCTCGAGAGCGTGACGCTCAAGGACCTCGGCATCACCCGCAAGGTGGTGGTCGCCAAGGAGAACACGACCATCGTCGAGGGTTCGAGCGCCACGGACGCGATCCAGGGCCGCATCGCCCACATCCGCGCCGAGATCGAAGGCACGAAGAGCGACTACGACAAGCAGAAGCTCCAGGAGCGTCTCGCGAAGCTCTCGGGCGGCGTGGCGCAGATCAACGTCGGCGCGGCGACCGAAGCCGAGATGAGGGAGAAGAAGGCCCGCGTCGAGGACGCGCTGCACGCCACGCGTGCGGCGGTCGAAGGGGCATCGTGCCCGGCGGCGGCGTCGCGCTCGTCAACTGCATCGACACACCCCGAGAAGCTCGGCGTCGAAGGCGACGAACTCGTCGGCTCGATGATCATCCGCCGCGCGCTCGAAGCGCCCATGCGCCATATCGCCGCGAACGCGGGCCAGGACGGCGCCGTCGTCGTCCAGTACGTGGCATCGGTCATGATCCACCAGCTCACAGCTGACGGGCTTGCGAGCGACGTGTCCGACGAAAAAGAAGGCGACCAACAACGCGTGCTGCATCGTAGGATCTCGTTCGATGCAGCACGGGAAAATCGAAGGCAGTATCGGAGAGTGGCTGGAGTTCCTCGCGCCGAACGCATGGTCTGGAGGCGCGTGTCCGAGTTGGCCACCCGACGTATTCGCGCTTGCCTCCTCAACCATCGAGCGCAGTGGAGCGTTCTTCCGGCTTGTCGACCTATCGCTCGACTCCAGCGAACCGCTGCTGGGATCCAACTGGCCAGAGACCGCGGCGACAATCGCGCACGGTTGGCGAGATCGCCTGGAGAGCGCCTTGTCGTGCGGGCCTAGCGATCATGACGCCGCCGTTCGCTCGACTACGCCCCCTAGTGATCTCAACACTTGGTGGGACCTTCTCCACACTCACGCCGGGACGCCGCTCGCCGAGTTGGGGAACAAACCGGAACTGTGCAGCTCCCTCTTCTCTCTGATGACGGTCGCCGACCAGGCGAGCAAGGGCATGGGAATCCGCAGCGACGAAGCCGTCCTTCAGTTCACGAAGGAGCGCGTTCTGATCCGCCACAAGTCGCGCAGCCTGTGCCTCGACGTTTCCCCCGAGAAAGTGCGGGTCTTGCCGAAGCAGCACGCATCTCAGCGCGGCATCACGGTGCGCTCGCTTAGTCATCACCTCGCGTTACAGTCAGCGGTCAACGTCCAGGCGGAGTGGATCGTGCCGACCGGGGCTGCGGGAGACCTGCAACTCGACTTGCTGAACCTCCTGCTTCTCCCCTGGCCGGAAGATCTGCCGCGGGAGCGCTTCCGCATATCGGAAGGCAGCGACGGCGCGCTAGATCTCCCCAACCGGTTCCGCTTCTTTCACATGGCGGCGTCTCGCGAGTGCCCCGACAAATTCCGGCGCAAGCTCGTCGCCGCTGTAGCCGCCGCGCGGCAGCACGTCGATCGCCTCCACGGAATCGTGTTTCCCGAACTCGCGCTGAGTCTCGAGCAATACGAAATCGCAGAGGAAATCGCCATCGCGGAAGGGGTCCTACTGATCGCCGGCGTTTGGCTCGAGCGAGGTCAGAGAATGGGCACGTTCGGCGCTTCTCCAACCAACGTCTGTGTGGTGCAGCCGACCGGACTTGTCTCACAGCGCGGTGTCGCGAGCGCCGGGACTGCCCCACCTCCAATCGCGAGCGCAGGAACCGAGGTGCTAGCGGACAAGGAACCTAGCACGCCCGCAACTTCCGCGTTGCAAGGGGCGGCGAGTCGACTGGTGCGCGCCAAGAACCACCGCTGGTGTCTCGACGGGCGTCAGATTCGAGGATACGGGCTTGCGGGCCGTATTCCGGCCTCGAAGGACTGCTGGGAACTTACCTCACTGCATCCGCGCAGCATCACGTTCCTGACAGTCGGCAACTGGATGACCCTGTGCGTTCAGATCTGCGAGGACCTAGCTCGCCAAGACGATGTCGCGAGCCTGATTCGCTCCGTCGGACCGAATCTTGTGGTCGCTCTGCTGCTCGACGGGCCCCAACTGAGCACGCGCTGGCCGTCCCGCTACGCTTCAATCCTGGCGGATGATCCGGGCACGTCGGTGTTGACGCTGACAAGCCTCGGCATGACCGCGCTTTCATCACCGCCCAAGGACCTCGCCGGACGGCCGCGAGTAATTGCGCTGTGGCGCGACATCGAGAATGGCGAGCGCGAGATCGAACTCGCACCGGACGAGAACGCCTGCGTCATCCATCTGGTCTGCCAGTCGGGCGAGGAGTTCACCGCCGACGGACGCGGCGACGGGGGCGTGGCCCACTTCCCAGTCTACCAGGGCCACCGGGGCCTGTCCGTCAAGACCTAGCGATCTGGGTGTCGATGGGTTAGTCTGCCCGGAATCCGGTACGCACATGACTGAACCGATCCCCTACAGCGACTTGTCCGCCCTGATTACTGTCGCGCAGGCGAAGGCTGAGAACCGGCTGCCCATGCTGAAGCTCGAAGAACTCAGAGGGTGGCTCGAATCGCCGCGTGCAAGGCAGCTGGCAGAATTCGTCTACGAGCAGCGCAGCCCGGAGCAGAAAGAACTGCACGACGACTACCGGACCGTTCTGGCGCTCTCGGGTGTGCCTCCGTCGTCGAGCGCCGCGGTGCCCTGATCGCCACGCCCGGCTCCCGCTTGCTGTAAATGGGGCCGCGGCACAAGGACGCACGAAAGCGGGCCGTCTCCCCAACGCCCACGGCACTCGCCCGTCGACGCGAAAGCAGCCGGTACCGTACGCCGTTCTTCGATGCGGCGCAGGTCGCGCAGTCCGGCCGTCCGCTCGTGATCATCGCGGAAGACGTCGAAGG
>CALFYL010000022.1 GCA_937952135.1 uncultured Planctomycetia bacterium | reverse complement strand
CCAGAGCTCGCCGTTCTCGCAAGGCGCCGAACGCGATGCAATTTCTCTTCGCCGGGCGCGAACGAAAAAAAGCCCGTGACAAGGGGCCCGCGCTGCGCGCGAGCACGACGCACTCGAACGAGCCGCCGCCTGCGACGCGGTCAGCGTGAACCGCGCCCGCGCACTTGCGCGCCTCGCATGGACGCACTGGAGAGTTCGCTTGGCGTGTAGCCACGTCCGCAATGCCTCGTCGCGCGCGGACGCATTCCACGAGACGAACAGGGCCAGCCGCCTGAAACGGCCGGCCCGCGCATCGAGCACCTCCTGCTTCGGCGACAGTCGACGGCCGTCCGTGGAGTCAGGGCCGGATCGTGAACTCCAGCGCGTCGCTCAGTGTCCAGTTGCCCGGTGGGGCGAAGCCGGCGTCGCGACCGAGCCACTGGGCCTGCACCGTGACGCCCGCGGGCAGCGCGATGTTCAGGCTCATCCAGGTGTTGAGGTCGACGTCCCACTGACCGCTGCAGTCAGGCGACGAGCCGACGGGCCCGCCAGAAGACTGCACGGCCGTGCGACGAACCGGGCCCGCTGTGCACAACAGCCCGCCCGCGAAGGGGGCCGCCGCGCGCCCACCGACACCGAACTGCAGCACTCCGTTCGTTGCGCTGCGCACGTTCGACGCGCGGATCGTGTATCCGCTCGACGCCGTGGGGCTCGGAAAGCCCTCGCCGGAGATCGACGGCGTGCACCCGAGCGAGTTCGGCTTGGCGGTGCAGTAGCTCGACTGCTGCGTGGGCGCGAGGAACGTGAGGCCCTCGTACGGCGGGTCGAGCGTCAGCACCTGCGTGGCCTGGAACGAACCGGGCGTGATGCGCCACAGTCCTCGGTGGGCCGGCACGATTCCCACGTCCCAGAACGAAGCCCACCAGTCGCCAGTCGGTGGGATCGCGAAGTCCCGAAAGTAACCGCCACCTCCGGGCATCACGATGTCGCCCACCCAATTCAGTTGAGCTGTGGACAGGTCGACCGTGTAGACGGCGTAGCGCTGCGCATTGTTGTGGTACCCCAGCGCATAGGTCACGCCGGTTACGTCCTGCGCCATGCAGGTGACGATGTCCCACGAGTACGGTGAGCCGGTGAAGTTGCCGACGAGCGACGCTTGACCCGTCGCTGGGTCGAGCGTGAACAGCTCGATGTGCGACGCGAAGTACGCCGTTCCAGTCGGAGGATCTGAGAGCACAGTGATGAACGCGGATGACAGACTCGTGCCCGAGAGCGGGACTTCGGAGCGAACGCCATTCGCCGGATGAATGCTGACCACCCGATCTAGCGGCCATGTCGCGTTGATCGAGATGAACCTGTCGTCGTGGATGGTCAGAGCATAGTGGGACGTCGAGAAGGGCGCGTAAGACCATCCACTGGCCGGTAGACCAGAAGTCATGTCGATTTGTTCGAGCTTCTGGCAACAGCCAGCCTGCAGTCGAACTCCGTAGAGCCTAGGCGACTGGGCTGAAGCGCGATCGACTGCTGTCGCAACGACTGCGAGCAAAAGCACGCAGTTCCGGACGATTGGGAGCGGTGTCATCGGTACTCCCCGATCATGTTGGAGCGCAGGAGTGCCTGCATCGTGCCGGTCTCGAGCACCAGCGCCTGCAGGTTGAAGTACGAGTGCTCACATGAGGCTCCGGCGCACTCGTTGTCACTTGCGGATACGCGCAGCGGTCTGAATGCCGACTGACCCGTCACACCGCCCAGTAGGAACCAAGGTGGTTGAAGTGGAGTGACATTCGGATCCAAGTTGAACTCCGCCCAAGGCGTGCTGGCGTAGGCGATGTACTTCGTGCGATACCCCGCCGGCAGCGTGGCGAGATTCGTCGGCGGTGCTTGCGAGCCCGGCGGTTGGATCCAACCGTCACCGGCGCTCGGCGCCGGCGGATCAACCTCTTCAGCGTGCAAGCGCAGCGTGCGGCTCGCAGCGCTCACCTGCACGCCCGCGGCGTTCTCGGGCAGGATGAAGTAGCGCGTGACGTTGCCCAGCCCCAGCCCGGTGTGCATGAACCCAGGTTGATTGTGGCTGTTCGAGTCGTTGGACCAATTGCCGGCCTGGATCACAAGGCTCGCCTCGTCGAAGCCGATGTCCGGAACGCCGTCCAGGACGCGCGGGTTGCCCCAGTGTTCGCCGTCCCAATAGAAGAAGTGCAGCTCCTCCGGGATGCTGGTGGCGTAGTACCACTGATTGTCGCCGGAGTGCGGCTGCGTGAGGAAGCCGCGCGGTCCCTGGGCAGGGTGCGCGAACGAGCTGTTCCGCAGCGGCGAGCCTGGAAGCACACGCTAGTCCACGTAGTCGGCAAGCGCGCCGACAGTCGCGGCCAAATACTCACCGACGAAGCCCGGATCCACGCCGTTCTGTCCATCCCAGATGTGTACGGCCGGCGACTGCGGCAGCGGCGCGGCGCCACAGCCGCCTGTCAGCGTTCCGCAGGCTGAGCCAATGCTTGTCGTCTGGCAGTTGCGGTGTGGCCAGAGGAAACTGCTTCCGGCGTGGAGCTGCGAACTCGTCACGGGGATCGAGTGAAAGAAGCCATTCGTGCTGCCGACACGCGCGGGATCGAACGCGTTGGTCTGTCGCCACGCGCCGCCCGGTGCGAGGCTGTCGAACACCCGCGTGTCATCGTCTGCGATGCCGAGCATCGCGTAGGGTCGCGCTGCTCCCGACTGCGGCCGCGTGCGGAACAGATTCCCGACCAGGCACGGACTCCCCATTCCGCGGAAGCGGTCGTCCGCGTCGGCAGCTGTCAGACCGCAGCTGGGATTGCTCACATCCATTACGCCCACCGTCTGGGCGCGGCTGAAGCTGGAGAATCCGTCGTTGCTCGCCGCTGCTGTCCAGCGCGCGAAGATGAACGTGTTGTGCGCGATCAGCGTGCGGCCGTCCATGTAGCCCACCAGTACGCTCGACCCGAAGGGCTGGTACGTAGCGTGACGCACCATCATCAAACCGATGTACGGCCCCGTGAGTGTGACGGCAGACTCGGGGAGCATGATGCCGTCGCGCAAGTCGAACACGCAGTTGCTCACGCGTGCAGCGGGGAAGTAGTCGACGCCCGACGGCGGATCGCGCATGAGCACCTGAACATCGCCGCCTTGCAGTGTGAAGCCGTCGAACACCTCCGGACTGTCGCCGTAGAAGAACGAACTGCCGGGTCCCCAGGGCGCCTCGTCGCTCGGGTGGCCGGGACCGGCCTGGTCCGGAGTGGACGCGTCGTACTCCACCAAGACTTCGACTGGCCGGATCTGCTGGCCCGGAGCGATGGAGTTCCAATTGGCCTGCGTGGGCCACAGCACGTCGCGATTCGTTGACGGCAGCCCCGTACGCGATCCGCCGCGGACCACGCAGCGTCGCGCTCCAACGCCCTGCACGTGGACACGGTCGCGCATCACGATCGGCAGCACTTCGCCATTGCTCGCGCTCGAATACACGCCCGGCAGCGCGTACACGACGCCGTGTTGCTCGGGATTCTCGGTCGCGTCGTAGTTCACCGTGAGGTACTCGTGCACAGCGTCGATCGCGGCATTGAGCGTTCGAAACTTCAGCGACGGCTCGTTGATGTAGCCCAGCCCTTGACCCGGGCTGGTCGGGTCCACTCCGTCGCTCGGATGCACCCACGCACGAGCGGTCTCAGGCGTCAAGGTCGGAGGGTTGCCCGGATTGAGCACGGGCGGAATCTGTGTTTGTGCGGCTACTGGGGGGGGGCAACAGCAGCGCGCCGCACCACACTCCGGCAACCACGAGCACACGGCGAGCGGCGCTGTCGATGAGCGCTATTTCGCGCGCGACGAGACGGAATCGAGACATGCGAACTCCCACGGCAGAACGGGAAGGAGATTGCGGCCGGCGTCTGCCAACGCGTCGCCGAAGTCAGCGCGCAGCGCAGCACTCGAAGCGAGCGCCACTCGCGCGCCAGTCAAAACGCTCCCACGGGTCTCGAAGTCCGTCAAGTCGGGTTCGGATCGAAGTGCGGGAGTCGCTGCGAGGGTCTCTAAAGTGGGCAAAGCCGCGGGCGTTATCGCACGGAGCGAGAGCGCATTCGAACAGACCTGCGCCGAGCGCGAACTGCGTCAGGGCCTTACGTCGAACGACAGCGCGTCGGTCAGGCCGACGGGCTGCGGCGAGAGCGGGTCGCGCGTCCAGTACTGGC
>CALFYL010000021.1 GCA_937952135.1 uncultured Planctomycetia bacterium | reverse complement strand
TCGATCGCGACGATGTCGAGGTCGCCGTCGCCGTCGATGTCGCCCACCGTGGACGCCCGCAGCACCAGCGCCGGCCCGTCGTACAGGCGCTCGGCGCGGAACTTCCCGCCGCTCTGCTGGCGGTAGAACTGCGGCGTCTGCGCGTACTCGGTGTCGGTGCCGGGGTTGTCGGCCTGCGGATACACGTGGCCGTTGAGCACGAAGACGTCGAGATCGCCGTCGAGGTCGAAGTCCTCCAGCGCCGCGCCCCAACCCAGGCGCGTGATGCTCGGTCCCCCGAGCCCCGCCGGGCTCGACCGATCGACGAACGCGACGGCGCCCTTCGACAAGTACAGCGTGTTCGACTCGCCCGAGAAGTTCGTGACGAACAAGTCCTCGCGCCCGTCGCCGTTCAGGTCGCCCACCGCGACCCCCATGCCGGCCTGTTCCTTGCCGTTCATGTCGTAGGCGACGCCGCGCTCGAGCCCGACCTCGCGAAAGGTTCCGTCGCCCTGGTTCTCCCACAGGAAGTTCGGCGTCGAATCGTTCGCGACGTAGAGGTCGACATCGCCGTCGAGGTCGTAGTCGAGCGTCGTCACGCCGAGCCCGAACCCCGCCTCCTCGGGCCGGATCTTGGCCGCGGCCGTGGCGTCGTTGAAGCCGCCGCGCTCGACGTTGATCGGCCCGACGTTTCTGAAGAGCTGGTCGTGGAGCGGCGTGAGCCCCTCGGGCCCGCACATCACCGGAAAGCCCTTCCACGAACATCCGCCGCCGGGGGGCGAAATCGTCTTGGGGTCGAAGGCGAGGTAGTTGGCGACGTACAGGTCGAGCCGCCCGTCGCGGTCGTAGTCGAGAAACGCCGCGCTCGTGCCCCAGCGCGCGCCGCCGAGCTTCCAGCGATCGGTCACGTCGACGAAGCCCTTGCCGTCGCGGCTCACGAACAGTTGGTTCATGCCCCAGTTCGTGACGTACACGTCGAGCCAGCCGTCGTTGTCGACGTCGCCCACCGCGCAGCCCATGCCCCAGCGCCCCGCGGCCATCGACCAGTCGTCGCCCGCGAGCGCGAACGCGCCGCGGCCGTCGTTCAAGAACAGACGCGGCGGGAAACCCGGCTGACCGCTCTTCGCGCGCTCGAGCGTCGAGCCGTCGACCACGAGCAGGTCGAGGTCGCCGTCGCGGTCGAAGTCGTTCAGCGCCAGGCCGCCGCCGTTCACTTCGAGGATGTAGTCCTTGGCGCGCGTCCCGCAGGTCGTGCGCACGTCGCCGAGGGCGGTCGCGTCGTCCGCGAACAGCGGCCGCGGCGCCAGCGCCTCGGGCGAGACGGCTTGCGCGAGCGCTGTGAACAGGAAGAGGGTCGACATGGAAGCCCACTGTAGTCGACGGCTCGCGCGAGGCGCACGCGCGCCGCGTGAACGGCGCGTAGAACCTCGCTCGCGCGACGCGGCCGCTAAGCTGTCCGGGTTGGACTGCGAACTTCGAAGCGCCGCGGAGCGCTGGCGCGAGCGCCTCGGCCGCGCGCGGATCTACTTGATCCTCACGCCGCAAGCGGCGCCGGGCCGCGACGTGTTCGCCGCGCTCGACGCAGCCGCGCCGTGGATCGACCTCGTGCAGGTTCGCCCCAAGGCGCCCGATCGGCAGCGCGATCCGCTGCGCGCAGGCGCGCCGCTCGAACGCTCGCGCGCGCGAGAGCTCTACGACTCGACCTTGCGCGTGCTCGACGTGCTCGCGAACCGCGGCGACGCTGCGCCGCTCGTGATCGTGAACGACCGGGTCGACGTTGCGCGCGCGTTGCTCGGGCGCGGTGTCGCGGGCGCGCACATCGGCCAGGACGACACGCCGCCGTCCGTCGCACGCACGCTGCTCGGCCCCGATGCGCTGCTCGGGCTCTCGACGCACTCGCTCGCCCAAGTGGTGTCGGCGCACGACGAGCCGCTCGACTACTTCGGCTTCGGCCCGATCTGGGCCACGCCGACCAAGGGCTACGAGCGCGGACTCGGTGCGCAGGCGCTGTTCGTCGCGCAGCAGGGCAGCGCGGCGCCCGTGTTCGCCATCGGGGGCGTGACGCTCGAGCGCGCGGACGAGCTCGCGAACGAATTCGGCGGCGGCGGACGCGCCGCGGTCTCGTCGGCGATCCTAGCCGCGAACGATCCCGCGGCGGCGGCGAGGCGCCTGCGTGCCGCGCTCGAGGCCGAATAGGGCGTGCTGCGCTCGAGGCCGAACAGCGTTCGCTACACGTCGCGCTCGCGGCCGTGCAGCAGCATCGCGTCACCGTAACTGTAGAAGCGGTAGCCGCGCTCGATCGCTTCCGCGTACAGCCGCAGCACGCGCTCTCGTCCCGCGAACGCCGACACCAGCATCAGCAGCGTGCTCCGCGGCAGGTGGAAGTTGGTGAGCAGCGCGTCCACCACTCGAAAGGGCGCGCCGGGCGTGAGGAACAGGCGCGTCTCGCCGCTCTGCGCGCGCACGGTGCCGCGTTCGTCCGCGCAGCTCTCGAGCACGCGCACGCTCGTCGTGCCGACCGCGAGCACGCGGCCGCCGCGCGCGCGGCACAGCTCGAGCGCCTCGACGGTCTCCTGCGGCAGCGTGAAACGCTCGGCGTGCATGACGTGCTCGCGCGTGTCGTCGACGCTCACCGGTTTGAAGGTGCCCTCGCCGACGTGCAGCGTCACGCGCGCGAACTCGACGCCGAGCGCCGCGAGTTCGTCGACGAGGCGCTGCGTGAAGTGCAAGCCCGCCGTCGGCGCCGCCACCGCGCCCACTTCGCGCGCGAAGATCGTCTGGTAGCGCTCGCGGTCGTGCTCGGTCTCCTCCGTGGCTTCACGCGGCCTGCGGATGTAGGGCGGCAGCGGCGGCTGACCGAAGCGCTCGATCAACGCGTCGACGTCCGCGCGCGAGCCGCGCGGATCGGTGAGATCGATGCGCCACGCGACTCCGTCGCCGTCGCGCTCGAGCGCGCGCGCGAGCAGTCCGCCGCCCTCGATCTCCAGCACTTCGCCGGGCCGGACGCGCGCCGCCGGACGCACGAGCGCGCGCCACGCGTCGGGCGCGGCCCGTTCGAGCAGCAGCAGCTCGACCACGCCGCCGCTCGCGCGCCGCGCGAAGAGCCGCGCGCTCCGCACGCGCGTGTCGTTCACGACCACCAGGTCGCCGCAGGTGAGCAGGCTCGCGAGGTCGCGCACGGCGAGGTGCTCGCTCGCGCCCGTGGCGAGGTCGTGGGCGAACAGGCGCGCGGCGTCGCGCGGCTCGAGCGCGGACTGAGCGATGCGCTCGGGGTCGAGCTCGAAGTCGAAGTCGGAGACTTTCATGGACGCCGGGCGCGGAGCGCGGCTCGGCAGAGCAGAAACAGGAACGGACCGAACATCAATGGCCAGAGCCAGAACGGCTCGCTCCACACGCCGCTTTCGCGCCAGCGCGCGAGCACGACGTACTGCAGCGGAGCGGCGGCGAGCAGGCACGCAAAGGCGTTCGAGAATTCGTCGCGGGCGCGGAGCGCGATCCAGGGCGCGATCCAGGCGGCGTACCAGGGGTGGAAGGTCGGCGAGAGGAGCACGAAGGCGCCCGTGAGCGCGAACGCGGCTTCGCGCGCGTCCGCGCGGCGTCGAAGCAGCGCAAGCGCCAGGGAGAGCCACAGCACGACCACGATGGCGCGCGCGACGAGCTTGGCGTCGAAGCGAACTTCGCCAACCGGCAGAACCGGCCACAGCGGACGCTCGAGGAAGCGGAACAACACGCTCGTGGACTCCCAGCTCTTCGCGTAGACCGCCAGTCCGCTCGCATTCGGAGCGTCCCACGACCCAACCAGCGGCGCCGCGAGCAGCGCGGAGGCGGCGGCGAACCACGCCAGCGCGCGCCTGCGATCGCGCGCGGAGGCGAGCTCGCGCGCCATGAAGGGCGCGAGCACCGCCGGGAGGAACTTGATCGCCGCGCCGGCCGCGAGCAGACACGCTCGCCCGCGCGCGCCGACGTTCGCGGGCGCCGTGAGCGCGAGCACCGCGACGGCGATGGCGGTCGAATCGAAGTGCCCGGCGCCGGCGAACTCGAGGGCGACCAGCGGACACCAGGCCCACGCGACGAGCGGACCGCGGTCGCGCGAGTGGCGCTCGATCCAGCGCGACAACGCCCAGAAAACCGCGGCATCTCCCGCCAGCGCGAGCAAACGCAGCATCAGCGTCCGCGCGGGGTCGAGCGGAACGAGCTCGAGCTCCGCCAGTCCGCGCGCGGCCAAGGTGGAGGCGACGAACAGCGCCTGGGCGAGCGGCGGATACGCGGCGGGGATCGAGCGGTGCTCGACGCGCGCATGCAGCTCGGCGTGTTCGAGCGCGAGCGCGCTCAGCTCCGCCGCATCCGGTGCGCTCGTCCACGGATTCGCACCCGCGAGCCACACCTCCGCCTCCCACGCATAGCGGTGAACGTCGCCGCTCGTCGCCGGCGCGCCGACCCAGGCGATCGAGCGGAGCAGCACGAAGCCGAGCACCACGGTCGCCTTCGACACGCCGCGGTGCTCGACCGCGCGCAGGGCGAAGCACCAACCGATCCCGCTGGCGACCAACCACCACGGGCCACCGAGGGTGTCCTCGCGAACTCCGAGCGCGAAGAGGGCCGCCGAGACCACGAGCCAGAGCGTCGGCGAGGGGCGCCACAGCCGTTCATGCCACATCGGGGAGGGAGGAGAGCACGACCGGCGCTCGGAAACACGCGCGAGAGTCCACGAGGCGCACGCGGGCGGGCCGTGAGGCGGTCGGAGAAGCGCGGATGCGGCCGTGGGCAGGCGTGGAACACGCGCTGCGCGGCGTGGGCGCTTCCGCGAGTGGAACGTGGATTTGATGCGCCAAAGGCGGCCGCCGAGAGCGTTCCACCGGGCTCCGGGACCAACGCGCGAGCTGGAGTCCGCGCTCAGGCGACCTTCGGGCCCCCGCCAACTTGCGTGGATGGAAGCCCGACGCCGCGTCCCAGCCACTGGAATGCGTTTCTTTGTTGCAACGTATTTAAGAAACGGGCTCTAGGACGGGCCGAGAATTTCCGTAATAAGGATCTGCGGGGCGAGAGCCTCGCGAACCTTGCGCTGCGCCCGGGGGGGCCGTGGCGCAGGGTCGCCCCTTCCCACGTGGGAAGAGACAACAGGAAGCCCGTCAGCATCGCTGGCGGGCTTCCTGACTTTTCGCTCGGGTGGACGAACCGCGCTCCTTCGAGACGCGCGCGGAGCTCCTGTTCCAACCCACGTCCTATCCGGAGCGGTCGCCCTCGCCCCCGCTCTCGCTCCACCCCTCGGCGTCAGCTTCGATCGCCGCCTCGCGCGCCGCGTCGGCGCGGGTGGACTCGGCGACGTGGGTCGGACCCTGGTCCGCATGTCGACTCGCACCCGCTTCGGCTGCTCGACTCGGACGTCCTTCCGCATCCGTTCTCCCCGACTCCGGGCGCGTCAACCGGTGCTCGTCGATTCCGAGGTCGTTCATGCGCGCGACCAGCGTGTCGGGATCCCAGCCCAAGTACAGCGACGCGCGCGTCTTGTTCACCGTGCCGCGCAAGTTCATCGTGCTCAGCAGTGCGGCGCGCACGATGCCCGGCTCGGGATCGCGCGAGTTCGCGCGCCGCACGAGCTGCACTCCAAAGCGCCGCGCGATGCGCTCGACGTCGTCGGCGCGCAGGCTCGCGCCCGGAGCCGTGAGCACGACCTTGAACACGAAGTTCTCGAGCTCGCGCACGTTCAGCGGCCACGGCTGGCGCCACAGCAGCGCGATCGCATCGTCTTCGAACGTCGGCGCGCGCAGCGCTTCCTCGTGCGCGAAGCGTTGCGCGAGCACGTGCAGCAGCGCCGCGAGTTCCGTGCGACGCTGCGCGAGGTCGGGCACGCGCAGTTGCAGGCGCTCCAAGCGCGCGCGCAGGCCCGGCTGAAGGATCCCTTCGAGGCTCGGATCGCCGGGCGGCGCCAGACTGCACACGATCCAGCGCGGCGAGCTGCCGGGCGCCGCCGCCGAGCGCTCGAGCCCTTCGATCAAGCGCGTTTGGTCGTGGCGCGCGAGCTGCTCGAGGTTGTCGAGCACCACGGTCGCCGCCGACTCGCGTTCGCCCGCATCGCCGAGCGGCGCCGCGCCGCTGAGCTCCACGAGCTCGTCCGCCGCGCGCATTCCGGCGAAGTGCAGCCAGCGCGCGACGACGCCCTTCCCCGCTCCGGTTCGGCCGTACAGCGCGACCGGTGCGTGCGAACGCGCCGCCAGCGCGAAGGGTTCGAGCCACGCTCCCGGTCCGTGGCCGAAGTACACGTCGTGGCGGCAGTGAGCGCGGTGCCACTCGCGGAATTGCGCGATGCGGAACGCGAGCGCGAACTCGCCCGCGCGCTCGAGCCAGCGCGCCGCGAGCGCCTCGGGGAAATCGCGGCGGCGCGTGGACTCGACCGCGAGAAGCCCGAACAGCTCGCCGCGGCGGCGGATCGGCAGCAGGAGCCCGCAAGCGCTGTCGGCGCGCACC
>CALFYL010000020.1 GCA_937952135.1 uncultured Planctomycetia bacterium | reverse complement strand
GCTCGGCGTCGAACTCGGAGGTGATCGCGCCCCACTCGGTGAGCTCGTGCAGCGCGGTGCTCGTCGCGCCCTGCGAGAGGTGCAGCGACTCGCTGATCTCCTTCGCCGTCAGGCGCCGGTTCATCAACACGAGCAGGCCCCAGATGCGGCCGTGCACGCGCTTGAAGCCGATGGTCTTGAAGAACAGCTCGAACTGCGGGAGCTGCTGGGCGAGCGCGTCGTCCAGTCCCTCGATCTTCGCGGCCGGGCGCGGCGACGGGGCAGCGGGCTTGGGCTCGGGCATGGGCGGCGACCGGGGCGGCAGATTCGGGGATGCGAGGCGGGTAAACGGCGCCAGCCGGCGAGGCGATCGCGGCGGCGCGGACGCGCGAATCTTGGCCCATCAGAATGCCGAGCGATTTCAGATTTTTCAAATATCCGCGCACCGAGTCCGCGCTGGCGCTGCGGGAAGGCGGTCCGGAGCGCCGCTCGGGCGGGCGCCGACAGGGCCCGTGAGGCCACGCTGGGCGGTCCCCAGGTCGCCGCCGCCGCCGGTCCGCACCTCTGCGCGTCCGCGCGGCGCGAGCGAACGACTTCGCGCAACGCGAAGAGAAACGACCCGAGCGAAGGCCGCTCGTCAGCGGGTCTTCGCGGTCGGCTTCGTCGGCGGCCGCGTGAAGCCCGCCGCGAACTCGCGGTCGGAGAGCCGGCCGTCGCCGTCCTGGTCGAGGGCGGCGAGCACCGCCCCGGCGCGCGTCAGAATGCCCGAGCCGTCCTGGAGCTTGACCAACTCGCCCTGCGTGATGAACCCGTCGTGGTCGAAGTCGAGCCGCGCGAAGTGCGGCAGGGGACCGGCGACGAGCGGCGGCAGGCTGCCGCCGCCGGACGGGTTGGTGCGCGACGTGGACTGGCCGAACAGCTCGACGAGGCTCGTCTCGGACTTGGGCTTCGCGCGGCCGTCGCCGGAGAGCAGGAACGAGGACTCCGAGAGGTGCGAGAGCGTCGCTAGCTCGCCGTGTCCCAGCTTCCCGTCGCCGTCGACGTCGAGTTTTTCGAGCAGGCTTCCGGCGCTCCACTCACTGCGCTTCCAGCGCGCGAGCAGGCGGGAGAGCTCCTCGCTGTCGAGCGCTCCGTCGGCGTCGGCGTCGAACTCGTTGCGCATCGTCGCCGGGCTCGGACCCTTGTCCCAGTTCGCGCTCGGGTCGGGGATCGGGATGCGGAACGCGCCGGTTTGCGCGACGACCTCGTCGTAGCGCGTCACGAACTCGCGCAAGGTCACGCGCGCGTCGTGGTCGCGGTCGTACAGCGCGTACTCGGACCGATCGAAACCCAAGGCATCGCGCGACTCGCGGAACGAGAGCCATCCGTTGTGGTCGTAGTCGACCGTCATGAAGACGGGCTTCTGCAGCGCGCGCCATTCGAGGGTTCCGCGCTCGACGTCGCTCGGCATCTCGCGCCCCACGGGCGAGGTGTCGAGCGCGGCGCCGTCGCGGCGGCGCTCCGACTCCTCGATCGCGCGGTCGATGCGCGCGAGCATGGCGCGGAACTGATCCTCGGCGGCCTTCAACTGCCCGCCCTTCGGGACCGGAATCGGCGCCGCGGGCTTGGCCTTCGGCGCCGGTTTCGGCGCGGCCGGCTTCGGCTTCGCGCGGCCCAGGGCGCGTCGAGCGCCGCCGCGACCGCCGCCTCGCCGGCCGCGTCCGCGCTGCGCATCGGCGTCCGGCGCCAGCACGAACAGCCCGGCGAGCAGGCTGACGGCGGCGATCTTGAGGGCGCGAGGGTTCATGGTTGGCTTCGACGGAGCTTCAGCATCGAACGCGAGGCGGCGCGACGCAAGGGCGCTGGCCGTTCCTGGCGCGATCGGGTCCACAACTTCGTCATCGGTCGCTCACAGCGGCTCGTCGGCGGCCTAGGCGCGCTTGCGGCGTCTCGGCGTGGGCAGCACGGTGGACGGCGGAGCGGGCGAAGGCGCCGGGCCGGGGTTCGAAGTCGGGGCTTGGCCCGGAGCATGGCTAGCGGCCGGGTTCGAAGGCTGGCCCGGATCCTCGCTTGCCGCGCTGCTCGCGCGCGCGACGGGCTCGTGCGGCGCGTGGCTCGCCCGGCGCTCGGCCAGCGCCCACGCGAAGACCTCGCTCACGTGCTCGACAAGGCGGATCTCGAGTCGCTGGCGCACCTCGCGCGGCAGTTGCAGCACTTCCTCGCTGTTGCGCGCCGGCACGATCACCGTGCGCAGGCCCGAACGCAGCGCCGCGAGCAGCTTCTCGCGCAGACCTCCGACAGGGAGCACGACGCCGTGCAGCGACATCTCGCCGGTCAGCGCGAGATCGTGGCGCACCGGCACGCCCGTCAGCACGCTCACGAGCGAAACGGCGATCGCGATGCCGGCCGAGGGCCCGTCCTTGGGCGTGGCGCCGGACGGGAAGTGCACGTGGATGTCGAGCGTCTCGAGCGCGTCGGGCGAGAGCGAAAAGGCCGGCAGATGCATGCGCACCCACGACAGCGCGGTCTGCACCGATTCGCGCATCACGTCGCCGAGCGAGCCGGTGAGCGTCGTTCGGCCGGCGCCGGGCGTGACGAGCGTTTCGACGGGCAGCAGCGCGCCGCCGATGTTCGTCCAGGCGAGGCCGAGCACGACGCCGACGCGCGGCTCGTCGTGGTGCACGAAGGGATCGCTCAGCGGCGGCCCGAGCAGGTTCGCGAGCTGAGCCTTGTCGACGCGCAGCGCGCGGCGTTCGCGCAGCACTCCGACGGCCGCCTTTCGCGCGAGCGCATCGAGCGTTCGCTGGAGCTGGCGCACGCCCGGCTCGACGGCGTAGTTGCGAAGCACGCTGATGAGCGCGCCCTGCGTGATCTGGAAATCCTGCGGCGCGAGTCCGGCGCCTTCGCGCGCGTGCCCAATGAGGTGTTCGCGTGCGATCGCGAGCTTCTCCGACTCCGTGTAGCTGCCGAAGTTCACGACCTCGAGCCGGTCGACGAGCGCGTGCGGCAGCGCGTCGATCTCGTTCGCCGTCACGAGGAACAGGCACTGCGATAGATCGAAGGGCACACCGAGGTACGCGTCGACGAACTCGCGGCTGCGCTCGGGCTCGACCAGCGCCATCAGCGCGCGTGTCAGGCGATTCCACGCGCCCCAGTGCGCTTTGTCGATCTCGTCGAGCAGCACGACGGGGTTGCGCACGCCGCAGCGCGCGAGCCCCGCGAGCACTCGGCCCGGCGCGCCGCCCTCCTGCGTGTGCGGCCGGCCTTCGAGTTCCTCGCCGTCGGCCGCGCCGCCGACGTGGATGTGCACGAGCTTGCGGCCGAGCGCCTGCGCGACCGCGCGCGCCATGCT
>CALFYL010000019.1 GCA_937952135.1 uncultured Planctomycetia bacterium | reverse complement strand
TCGACGGGCTCGCCCGACCTCCGACAAGGTCGCCGCAAGGCCGGACCCGCGCGGCTCCCGCGCCGGCCTCGAGCCGTTCTCGAGCCGTTCTCGGGCTGTTCTCGGGGCCCCGCCGACCGGCCGGTGCGCCAGGAGGGGTTGAGCCCCACCCGCGGAGGGCGCCGTAAGTCCTTGCCGGATAGCCAACTGGGGAACGGCGCTGCGATCGCCCCCAGAAAGCGGGGCAGAGCCCGGCCGCGCGCGCCGATTCCCTCCCTCGCTCCGCGGTTCCGGCCCTAGGCTGGATCGCGGTCTTTTCATGCAGCCGAATCCCGCCCTTCCGAGCCCGCTCGCCGAGCGACTTTCGAGTCCGCTCGCGGGTCCTTCAGCTTGGCGTCAGCGCTGGCCGGCGCTGGCTCGCGCCCTGGGGATCGCCGTTCGCGAACCGGTCGTGCTCGCGCTCTCCGGCGGCGCCGACAGCGTGCTGCTGCTGCACTGGCTGCGAGCCTGCGGAGAGACGCCCGTCACGGCCGTGCACGTGCACCACGGATTGCGCGGCGCGGAGGCCGACGCCGACGCGGAGTTCTGCCGCGAACTGTGCCGTTCGCTCGACGTTTCGTTCCGCCTGCGCCACGCCGACTTGCGCGACGCGCGCGGCTCGCTCGAGGACGCGGCGCGGAGCGCGCGGTACGCGGTGCTGTACGAGGAAGCTCGCGCGGCGCGCGTTCGCGTGCTGCTCACCGCGCACCACGCCGACGATGCGCTCGAAGGCGTGCTCATGCGCTGGGTGCGCGGTTCGGACCTGCCCGGGCTCGTGGGTCCCGAAGCGAACGGCGAGCGCGTCGGGCCCCTGGGTTGGAAGCTGCGCCTCGCGCGGCCGTTGCTCGGCCTGCGCCGCGACGAAATCCGACGCCTGCTCGCCGCCGCCAACCTGGGTTGGCGCGAAGACGGGTCGAACGCCGACCCGCGCTTCACGCGCAACCGCGTGCGCAACGAATTCCTCCCGCGCGTCGAGGCGATCGCGGGCGCCGAAGGCGTCGAGCATCTGCGCCACTTCGCGCAGGCGGTCGAGCGCCTCGAGCACGAACTCAGCGAGCGCACGGCGCAGCTCGTGTGGTCGCCGCTGCCCGCGGTCGCCGCGACTCGCCGCCGCGAGGACTCGACCCTCGGCGGCGCCCTACCTCGCGCGCGACTTCACTCCCTGCCGCGCGCGCTCCGCCGCCGCGCGCTGTGGCGGCTGCTGCTCGAAGCCACGGCGCAGGCGCCCTCGCGCGCGCTCCTCGACCAGCTCGTCAGCGAACTCGACAGCAGCGCGTGCGCTCGCCACGGCTTGCGCGGCGGCTGGATTCTGCGCCTCAACCGCTCGAGCCTCGAGTTGCACCCACCGCTCGAAGCGCTGCTCGGCGAGCCGCGCGACGCGGAGCACCAACTGCGCTTCAACTTCGCCGACGCCGGGCGCGCCGCTCGGCCCTCGCCGTGGATCGCGGCGCTCGCCGCTCCCGCCGGCGGATTCGTGCTGCCCGTGCCCGGCTCGGTGACGCTGCCCGACGGCCGACGGATCGTCGCGAGCCTCGTTCCGAGCCTCGATCCCGGCGCGCCCGAGCACTCGGGTCCGCACTCGAGGCCGCACTCGGCGCAGCGCCCGATCCCGCGCACGCCCTCGACGGTCGAGCTCGACGCGGCGGGACTCCCCACCAGCTTGCGCGTGCGCTGGCCCGCGCCCGGCGAACGCTTCCACCCCTTCGGCGCCGCGGGGTCGCGCCCGTTGCGGAGGTTCCTCGCCGACGCCGGAGTCCCCTCGCGCGAGCGGCGCCTCGTACCGCTCGTTTACGCCCACGGCGAGCTGGTGTGGGTCGCGGGTCTCCGCCCCGCCCACCCGCGGCGCGTGACGGAGCGCACCGGCGCGCGCCTTCGCTTGGAGCTGCAATCAGGTTCGCCGTGGCGTCCGCAGCGCGACGAGTCGGAGCGCGCGGAGCGAAGCAACGGGCGCGAGCGTCAACTCGAGCTGTTCCTCGCCGCAACAGCGCTCGAGGCGCGGCCGCGCGCGTGAGTCCAGGGCGGAGCTTGCGTGGAGCGCGGCGCGAGCTCGAACACGAGCCCGACGTTCGCGGCGACGTGACTCGGCTCGAAAAACGCGCGGGATTTCGCGACGAAGGCCGGCTCTTCGATGTCCGAGCGCGACCGTTGGGGCTCGGCGAGCCTCGAAGGCAGCGGCCGCGAGCGGTGACTTGCCGCGCCCAAGGGGGTAACCTCTTCCCCCCGTGTCTGCGACCGCCACGAGCCGCGCCCGCCCGTCCTTGCCGAACCGAACGCAGATCCTTGGGCGCAACCTCGACCGAGTTCGCGCCCGCATCGCCGCCGCGGCCCTCGCCGCGGGCCGTCCGAAGGACTCGGTGCGCCTCGTGGCCGTGACGAAGTCCGTGGACCTTGCGACGACGGTGGAACTGGCGCGACTGGGCTCGGATTCGGTTCCGGGCTCGGGTCCGACGAGCCCGGCTTCCACGCCGCCCGGCGCCCTCGACCTCGGCGAAAACCGCGTCGACCACCTCTGCGCGAAGCGCGAGGCGCTCGCAGCGGAGGGGCTCGCCGCGCGCTGGCACATGATCGGGCACCTGCAACGCAACAAGGCGCGCCGCGCCGCGAGTTGCGCCGACGCGGTGCACTCGGTGGACACCGACCGGCTGCTGAGCGCGCTCGCGCGCCTCGCCGGCGAACTCGAACGAGCGCTCGACGTCTACTTGGAACTCGAATTGACCGCGATCGAGACGCGCGCGGGCTTCTCGCCCGACGAAGTGCGCGCGCTGCTCGACACGCCGTTCGACGCGGGCCAGCTCAAGCTGCGCGGGCTGATGACCATGGCCGCTCCCGACGAGCGCGCGCGCGCCGGCGACCTCGCGAGCCAGAGCGCCGCGCGCCGCACCTTCGCGAGCCTGCGCCAGCTCGCCGAAACTCTGCCCGTCGAACGCTTCGAGGGCCGGCGCATCGAGCTTTCGATGGGCATGAGCGACGACCTCGAGGCCGCGGTCGCCGAGGGCGCGAACCTGGTGCGCGTCGGCTCGGCGCTGTTCGAGGATCTCCCGCGCGGCGCGGCGGAAGGGAACGCGGCGTGAGCGCGGCCGAGCGAGAGAAGCGGCTCGTGATCGAGCTCGCGAACGACGCGCGCGCGCCCATCGAGCTGCCGCGCGCCGGCGTGCTGTCGATCGGTTCCGACCGCGGGCGCGTGGATTTCTGGGTCGAAGGCCAGGGCGTCTCGCCGGTGCACTGCGCGATCGGACGCGTGAAGGGCGGCGGCTGGGCGCTGAAGGACCTCGGCTCCGAGTACGGGGTCATGGTCAACGGCGCGCGCGTGGCAACGCACAAGCTCGAGGCGGGCGACCTGATCCTGCTGGGCTCGCGGCGCCTGCGCGTGCTCGACGCGGACGCACCGCCGCCGCCGAAGCCCGCGCCGGTTGCGACTTCGAGCGCCCAGCCGAAGAACGAAGGCGCGAACTCCAAGGCGCGCGAGGGCGCGGACGCAGGCTTGCCGCAGGTGAAGGGCTACCGCGTCGAGCGCGTGCTGGGCCGCGGAGGCATGGGCGAGGTGTACCTGGCCGTGCAGGAGAGTCTCGGCCGGCCGGTCGCGCTCAAGGTGCTCGCGTCGAAGCTCGCCGCCGACGGCGACTTCGTGCGCCGCTTCCAATCCGAAGCGCGCGCTGCGGCGGCGCTCAACCACCCGAACGTCGTGACCGTTCACGACGTGTGGGAAGAGTCGGGCCGGCACTTCCTCGCCATGGAGTACATGGACCGCGGCAACCTCGAGATGCGCCTCGCGCGCGAGGGCAAGCTGGGCGTCAAGGAGGCGCTCGAGGTGATGTCGGACGCCGCCAAAGCGCTGGTCTACGCGGAGCTGCGCGGCATCGTTCACCGCGACATCAAGCCCGCGAACCTGATGCAGAACTCGGTCGGCACGACCAAGCTCGCGGACCTGGGTCTGGCGATGCACTTGGAGGCCGAAGCCACCGAGTCCGACAACAAGAAGATCTTCGGCACGCCGCACTTCATCTCGCCCGAGCAGGCGCGCGGCGAGAAGACCGACGTGCGCTCGGACATGTACTCGCTCGGCGCGACCGCCTACCGCTTGCTCTCGGGTCGCACGCCCTTCGAAGGCGCGACGACGCGCGACATCCTGCGCGGGCACTTCCTCGACCAGCCGAAGCCGCTGCCAGAGCTCGTCGAAGGCTTGCCGCCGGAACTGATCGGGATCGTCGACCGCCTGCTGCGCAAGAAGCCCGACGAGCGCTACCCGTCGGCGAACGTGCTGCTGCAGGAGATCGAGCGCGCGAAGAGCGTCGCGCTCCACGGCGCACTCCACGGGACCCCCGCCGCGGCGTCGTCGTCGAGTCGCGCCGGAGTCTGGATCGGCGTCGGGCTGGCGGTCGCGGCGGCGCTCGGCGTCGCGTGGTGGATGAACCGCGACCCGGCGCCGGAGCGCACCGACCGGACGCACGTCGACGACGCGCCGCCGCGGGCGGGCGGCGCGGGCGACGTCGACACGGGCAGGGGCGACTCGACGCCGAGCGGCGACTCGACTCCGAGCGGCGAGGTCCCCTCGCAATTCCCGACTCCGCCGGACCGGCCGAGCGACGACGACACCGCGCTCAAACTGCGCGAAACCGAGGCGGAAAACGCCTACCTGAAGCTCTCGCGCGACTTCCAGCCGGCCGAGCGCCGCGACGCGCTTCGCGAGCTCGCGAAGCAGTTTGCGGGCACGACCGCGGCCGGGCGCTACTCGCTCGAGGCCGACGAGCTCGCGCGCGCGATCGAGCAGCAGAGCGCCGCCGCCACCGCGGCCTCGGCCGCCTCGAACGCGTGGATCGAACGCGCGCGCGCCGCGCTCGGCGCCGGCGAACAGCGCAAGCCTCTGGGCGAGGCCCTGCGCGCGCTGCTCGCGCTCGAGACGACGCCGGAGTTGAACTCCGACACCGCCTTCGTGCTGCGCCGCCGCGAACTGGTCTCGGAGACGATCGCGAGCGCGATCGCCGCTTGCCGCGGCGCGCTGACGAAGGCCGACGAGCTCGAGCGCAAGGGCGACTTCGAGGGCGTCGGCGCGCTGCTGCGGCCGTGGCTCGTCGCGCTCGACCTCCCCACGATGCCGCCGGAGCTCGGCTTCGACGCGGTGCCGGAACTCGGCGACGTGAACGGGTTGCGCGGATTGATCCAGAAGCGCGTCGACGGCCTCGACGCCGCGCGCGAACGCTTCGTCGCCCGCGTGTCGGAGAGCGATGCGAAGTCGATTTCGTCCGCCCTGCGCGGATCGCAAGGCATCGAAGGCGCGCTGGCGAACTTCGATCTCGCGGGGCTCGAAACGCGCCTTGCAGCGCTCGAAAGCTCCCTCGCCACCGAACCCGCGAAGGCCTGGGTCAGCGCATTCCGCGAAGGCATCGGCGACGGCCGCGCGGCGCTCGCGGCGCTCGGAAGCGAGCTCGAAGCGGGCGGCTGGCGTCGAAAGAGCGTGCCGGATCCCCGCTCGCGCGGCCGCGCGAACCGCGACGCTGTCCGTGCGTCCGCCGAAGGCCTGCTGCTCAAGGGCGACGGCGCCGGCGAGCTCGCGCCCTGGTCCGCGTTCGGCGCGCGGCCCGGCGAGCTGCACCAACTGTTCTTCCAACGCCTGAGCCGCGAATACACGCCCCAGGAGCAGCGCGGCATCGAGGCGCTCGTGCGCACAGCCGCGGTCGTGTTCACGCTGCGCGAAGTCGAGGACCTGTTCCATCCGACCGCGCCGGGCGTCCTCAGCGAGGAGGAAGCCGCGGCGATCGACGAAGCCTTCGCCATCGCGAGCAACTGGGCTGCGGGCGGCGCGGACAGCGGCGCCGTCGAGCGCGAGGCGAACGCCGCGCGCGTGCTCGTCGATGCGCTCCGCTGCTCGGCGCAGGGCTCGTGGTCCCTGGCGACCGTGCGCTACGAAGAGCTGTTCTCCGAGTACGGCGACTCGCTGCTCGTGCGCCTGCTGTCGGACGGGCGCGGAGCTGCGAACCTCGTCCCGACGAGCCGATGAACGGCGGGTCGCGGCGCACGTCGCGAGCGCGGCGGTGAACGGCGCGCCGCTCGGAGTCGCGCTGACCACCGACGGCGCGGGCTGCCGCTTCGGCGTGCGCGCTCAGCCCGGCGCGCGGCGGAGCGGGGTGGTCGGCGTTTGGAACGGCCGGCTCAAGGTCGCGGTGCGCGCGCCGGCGCAGGACGGGCGCGCGAACGAGGAGTTGATCGAGGTGCTGGCCGAGGCCTTCGAAACGCCGCGCCGCGCTGTGACGATCGAGCGCGGCGAGCGCGCGCAGCTCAAGGACGTGCGCATCGCGGCGCCGTACGCGCAGGTGGAAACACGGCTGCGCGAGCTGCTCGCGCCGCCGGAGGAACCCGAAGTCGATCCCGAGCGCGGCGCCGGGGACGAGCCGAAGCGCCGTTGAGCCGTGCCCGCGCTCGCACCGGCTCGCGCGGCGCCGCTCGGGCGACGCAAAAGCAGCGCGGGAACACTAACTTGTGGGCATGAAGGTCACTTCGGAACTCGACGAGCGCGTCGAACGCGCCCTGAGCGCCGCCGATCGCGCCAAGCTGCCGCGCCCCGCCGCCGTGCTCTCGCTGGCGACGGGTCTCGGCCTGCTCTCGGGCCGGCTCACGAACGCAGGGCGGCTTCCGTTCTCGCGGCTCGACGGCGCCCCCGAGCGCTGGCGCGACGTGCTCGTGCACCACGGCGGCCTCGAAGGGTCGACGGTCTGGCTGTACGAGGACGCGCCGCTCGACGCGGGGCCCGCGGACTCCGCGTGGACGAGCGTGTTCCCGCTGTGGCTCGCGGGCGCGGCCGGCGCAGCGACCTTGATCCACGTCACCGCCGGCGCCGCGACGAGATCCGTCGCCGACGGCGGACTGCCGGCGGGGACGATCGCGCTGGTGAAGGACCACGTCAACTTGAGCGGCGGCACGCCGCTCGTCGGCCTCGGGCAGAGCCGCCTCGGCGCGCAGTTCCCCGACCAGACGCGCACCCACGACGCGCACCTGCGCCGCCACGCGCTGCAGATCTGCGGCGCGCTCGGACTGCAGGCGAGCGAGTGCGTCGCCGCGTGCACGCTCGGCCCGACGCTCGAAACGCCCGCGGAACGCCGCGCGTTCGCCGCCCTCGGCGCCGAGGTGAGCGCGCAGCGCTTGATCGAGCCGCTGCACGCGGCTGCGCACTGCGGGCTCGGCGTGCTCGCGCTCGTGCTCGTCGTGCACGAGGGTGACGAGGAGCTCGACATCGCGCGCATCGCCGCGCGCGCCACGGCGCTCGCTCCCGCAGTCGACGACCTTCTCGTGCAGCTCGTACGCGCCGCGCGCACCGAGGCGCTCGAGCGGTCGCGCGAAGGGCGCGCCGACGAATGAAGCGCCTCGCCGTGCTCGCCTCGGGCGGCGGCCGCAGCCTCGAGAACCTGGTCGAACGCAGCGCCGCGGGCGAACTCGGAGCGCAGATCGCGCTCGTGCTCGTCAACACGCCCACCGCCGGCGCCCTGGAGCGCGCGCAGCGTCACGGGCTCGAGCACGTGGTCGTCGACCACCGCCGTTTCGAAACGCCGGCCGCCTTCAGCGCCGCCGTGTTCGCGGAGCTCGACGCGCGCGCGATCGACCTGGCCGTGCTCGCGGGCTTCCTGCGGCTCTTGATCGTGCCCGAGCACTGGCGCGGCCGCGCGATCAACATCCACCCCGCGCTGCTGCCGAAGTTCGGCGGCAAGGGATTCTACGGGGACCGTGTGCACTCCGCCGTGCTCGCGGCGGGCGAGAGCGTCACCGGCTGCACCGTCCACTACGTCACGAACGAATACGACGCCGGCCCGCCGCTCTTGCAGCGCCGCGTGCCGGTCAAACCCGGCGACGACGCGCACACGCTCGCCGCGCGCGTGTTCGAGGAAGAGAAGCTCGCCCTGCCGCAGGCGATCGCGCTGCACTTTGCGGGAGCGCACTCCACGCAGCGTTGACGCTCGGCGTCGGCTCGCGTTTGCGGGCGCCGTGCGAGCCCGCGGGTCACGCGGGCTTGGCGTCGAGCGTCTCGCGCACCTTCGCCAGCAGTTGCGCCGTGGCGAAGGGTTTTTGCACGAAGCGCCAGACCGTGGCGGCGGCCTGCGGTCGGACGCGGTCCTCGCTGTGGCCCGACATGTAGAGCACGCGCAGGCTCGGGAAGCGAGCGCGGACGCGCGCGGCGAGCTCCGTGCCGTCCATGCCCGGCAGCGAGAGGTCGGTGACGAGCAGGTGCAGCGGGCCGTCGAGCGCTTCGACGAACGCGAGCGCATGCTCCGCGCTCTCGACGAGCGAGACGCAATAGCCCGCGCGCTCGAGGGTGCGGCCGACCACCCGGCGAATCGCGACGCAGTCCTCGACCACGAGCACGGATTCGGCGCCATGGCTCTCGACGGCGCCGCGGTCGCTCGACACCGCGCTCGCCTCGTCGACCTGGCGCGGAAGGTGGATCCGAAACGTCGTCCCCTTGCCCGGCTCGCTGTCCACGAGGATCTCCCCGCCCGACTGCTGCACGATGCCGTAGACGATCGCGAGCCCGAGCCCCGTGCCCTCGCCCTCGGGTTTCGTCGTGAAGAACGGCTCGAACAAGCGCGCCTGCACTTCGGGCGACATGCCTTCGCCCGTGTCGCTCACCACGAGCGCGACGGCCGGCCCGGCGAGTCCCGCGACCTGCGGATCGCGGCGCTCCCCGAGCTCGACGTTCGCGGTCTCGATCCTCAACACGCCGCCGCTCGGCATGGCGTCGCGCGCGTTCACGAGCAAGTTGAGCAGTGCGCGCTCGAGCTGGCCAGAGTCCGCGCGCACGGCGCCGAGATCCGCCGCAAGTTGCGTCTCGAGCTTCACACCCGCTCCCAACACGCGCCGCGCCGTGCCCTCGAGCGAACGGACCAGCGCGTTCAGATCGAGCAGCACGAACTGGAGCACTTCGCGCCGGCTCACCGACAGAAGCTGGCGGGCCAGCGACGCCGCGCGCGTCGTGGCCGAGCGGATCTCCTCCAGCTCGTGGCGCAACGGGTGCTCGGGCGCGGCGCCTTCGAGCGCGCATTCGGTGTTCGACAGGATGATCGCGAGCAAGTTGTTGAAGTCGTGCGCGACGCCGCCGGCGAGCCGGCCGATGGCGTCCATCTTCTGCGCCTGGCGCAACTGCGCCTCGAGCCGAACGCGCTCCTGCTCGGCGCGCCGGCGCGCGTCGATGTCGAGCGAGAGGATCACGACGCCCTCCGGCACGGGCTCGATGCGCAGCTCGAACCAACGCTTCGAGCCGTCGGGGAACGCGAACTGGTTCTCGAGCGTATGTGCGGTGCGCGCGTCCATGCAGTCCCGCACGAGCTCGAAGACCTGCGTGTGCTCGATGCCCGGGTACGCTTCCATCATCGTCCGGCCGAGCAACTGCTCCGGCGTCGAGCGTCCGTGGCGCGCCGCGGCGTCGTTCACGTAGAGGTACGTCCAGTCGAACCCGATGACTTGGAAGCCTTCGAGCAGCGCGCCCAAAATCTGCTGGGGCAGGCTCTCGTAAGCGCTGCGGTCGAACGTCCCCACTTCGCGCTTGCGCTCACGCTCGGGGATCATGGCGCCCACCTGGTTGCGGCCGCGAGCTGAGGAGTACGTGGGGCATGTTGTCGATTCGGAGCTCGTTGCGAGGCTCGCCGAACGCCGTGGGCTGACGTGCGACGACGAACGCCCTGGGGAGAGAGGCGTCCGCGGGAGGGAAGTGGCCTTCAGCGTCGAGTCGCGCGGTGCTCGCGTCAAGCTCGCTGTGGGGCCGGCTCGAGTCCCCGGACTGGGACCCTGCTCCGACCCGCGCCTACTCCACGTCTCGTCGCGCCCGACGCCGCGCGCGCCGTTCCGCGGTTCCGAGGAGCTCGAGCAACTCGTCGCGCGCGCCTTCGACGGGCCCGCGTGAAAGTGCGAGCTTCGCGAGCGCCGCGCACTCGCTCCAGCGCTTGGCGTGGGCCAGCGCGCGCGCGAGACCGCGCAGCCGGGCGGCTTCGAGCCTCGAAGCGAGCTCGCCGGCCGACGCCGGATCGACGGCCTCGGGTTCCGGCGCCTCGAGCTCGAGCGCGCCGAGGTGGGCGCACAGCGTCACCAAACTGAGCACGTCGTCGCGGTTGTGCGCGAACACGCGGTTCAAGCGGTGCGGACGGCCGGCGAGGAAGTCGTACCAGGCCTCGGGTGCGAAGGCGCCGGAGAGATCGTCGGCGCGCTCGACGCCGCACAGCACGCGCTCGAGCGTGGCGAGCCGCGCGTTCTCGAGCGCCGGGCGGTAGAGCGCGCGCAGCGGATGGTAGAGGTCGAGGTGGGCGCGCGCTTCGAACGGCGGCGGCACGCCGTGCACGCGCATCTTGTCCTCGAGGCGGTGGCGGTCGAAGGTCTTGCCGAAGAAGGTCACGATCGAGCTCGAAGCCGCCACGCGCTCGGCGACATCGTGCAGCAGCGCCGCCTCCTGCTCAGGTCCGCGCAGGAAGCCTTGCCACAGGACGAACTCGCCGCGCTCGATCCAGCCGAGCCCCACGAGGAACGCCTTGGTCCCCGCGCCACCGGAGAGTCCGGTGGTCTCGATGTCGAGGAACAGCGCGCGCTGGGGATCGAGGTCGGCGAGGCGCGGATCCTTCGCGACGAGCGCGAACAGATCGGCGCGCACCGAACGCACGCTTCCGAGCTGCGTCGAGCCGTGCCGGTGCTCGAGGGAGAAGCGTTCCTCGCGCACGGCGAACGCGCCGCGCGCATTCGCGGCGTCGATCAAGTCCGCGGGCTCGCCGAGCTCACGCGGCGCCAGGCTCTCGACGCGCGGCGGCGCGCGTTTCGAGACGCGCGCGCGCCACCAGGTCGGGAGCGCCACGGACGGGCTCCCAGTCTCCTCGGGCGCCGTCGTCTCGATCGCCGGAGCTTCCTCCGCCGCGGCGCCGTCGATCGAGTCCGCGGTCCCGGCCTCGACCTTCGCCGGCTCGCGCCGCAGCCGAGCGAGGCGCTCTCGAAACGACTCGCTCACGGCGCCAGCGGCGCTTCGTCGACAGCGCGTGGAAGCGGCCGCGCGCCGTGCGCGAGGTGCTCGAGCACGCGCAGGGCCGCGCGTTTTCCGAGCGCGCCCGATTCCGCGGCCGGCCCCACGCACGCGGGGCATCCCGCGCGGCACTCACAGCGCTTGACCACCGCGAGCGCCGCCGCGAGCACGTCGCGGTGCGAGTCGAACAGCACGTCGCTGAGGCCCACGCCGCCTTGCACGCGGTCGTACAGCACGATCGTCGGCCGGCCGAAGGTCGGCGAGCGCACCTCGGTCGCCAGCCCGAGATCGCTGGACTGGCAGCGAAGGAAGAGCGGCGCGACGCGGCGCACCAGGGCGCCGACGCCGCGCCATGCGGCGCCGCGCTCCGCGCCGACGAGCCCGAGCTTCTCGGCCATCGACTCGGAGAGCGTGAGCACGAAGGCTTGCGTGTCGAGCTCCTCCGCGGGCAGGTGGATGTCCTCGCAGCCCACGTTCTCGCGCGTGTAGAAGCGGATCTTCTTGTACTGCGTCGCCACGGTCGTGACGTGGACCTCGCCGCTCCAGATCGAGTAGTCCTCCGCCCCCGACTCCTCCGCGCGCTCGCCGCGCCGCTCGACGCGGAGCAGCGACCAGGTCGTGTCGACCTCGGCCTCGGTGAAGTAGTCGCTGTCGACCGCGCGCGCCCACGCGCGGCGGTTCTCGTAGTCGAAGCGCTCGATCTTCCACGTCTCTCCCTCGACCTGGTAGATCGCGCCTTCGTGGCAGGTGGTGAGCGAGCCCGCGCGGTCGATCTCGCCGATCGCCTTCTTGGTTTCGGCGTCGAGGATCAGCACGTTGTCGGGACCGCCGCTCGAAAGCGTCACATCCTGCGCCGGATAGACGTCCGCCATCCAATGCCACGTGTCGTCGCGCTTGAGCAGCAGCTTCGACTCCTCCGCCAGGTAGTCGAGCACGTCGTCGACGTGCGGAGCCGTCGCAAAGGCGCCGCGGCCCATGTCGCGGTCGCGGAAGGGCAGCTCGAAGGCGGCGCACTTGAGCTGCTCGGAGAGGATCACGAGGTTGTTCGGATCGAGGCCCAGCTTCTCGCGCGGCGCCTCGAACAGGTAGTTCGGATTCGTCGCCAGGTATTGATCCAGCGGATCGGAGCGGGCGATGAGCACCGTCAAGCTCGACTGCCCGCGGCGGCCGGCGCGGCCCGCGCGCTGCCAGAACGAAGCCTGCGAACCCGGGTAGCCGACGAGCACGGCCACGTCGAGGCGCCCGATGTCGACGCCGAGCTCGAGCGCGTTCGTCGACACGACCACTTTGATCTCGCCGCGCCGCAGTCCGTCCTCGATCTCGCGCCGGTGCAGCGGCAAATACCCGCCGCGGTAGCCGCGGATCTCGTCCGGCTCGAGCCCCAGCGCACCGGCGCTCTCCTTCAAGTAGCGCGTGAGCACTTCGACCGACGTGCGCCGCTGACAGAAGAAGATCACCTGCCGATCGGGGCCGCAGATCGTCAGCGCGAGCCGCCGCGCCTCCTCGAGCGCGTTCGCGCGCAAGCCCGCGACGGGGTCGAGCAACGGCGGGTTGTAGACGCCGAACACGCGCGCGCCGGCGGGCGAGCCGTCCTCGTCGACGACGCGCACGTCGCGCCCCGTGAGGCGCCGCGCGTGCTCGGCGCCGTCGCGCAGGGTCGCCGACGACAGGATGAACTGCGGTCGGCTGTGGTAGTGCTCCGCGATGCGCAACAGGCGCCGCACCACGTTCGCGACGCTCGAGCCGAACACACCCGACAGCGTGTGCGCCTCGTCGATCACGATCGTGCGCAAGCTGGTGAAGAACTCCGACCACTTCGCGTGGTTCGGAAGGATGCCGGCGTGCAGCATCCAGGGGTTCGTGAGCACGACATGGCCGTCGTCGCGCAGCGCGCGGCGCACCGTGGGCGGCGTGTCGCCGTCGTAGGTGAAGCTGCGCCAGTCCTCGCCGAGCGCGCGGATCAGATCGTTGAGGTTGGCGCTCTGGTCCTGCGACAGCGCCTTCGTCGGGAACAGCATCAGCGCGCGCGAATCGCCCTTCGACTCGAGCAGGCGCTGGATCACCGGCGCGACGTAGCACAGCGTCTTGCCCGAGGCGGTCGGCGTGCTGATCAGCACGTCCTCGCCCGCGAGCGTCGCTTCGATCGCCTGCGCCTGGTGCGAGTAGGCCCGAGTCTGTCCGCGCGCGGCCAACTGCTCCTTGAGCCGCGGGTGCAGCGCCTGGGGCAGCGGAACCGACCGCTCCTCGCGCGCCGGAACGACGCGCCAGTGCGAGAAGCGCGGGCCGAGTTCGGCGTCGTGCTTCAGCGTCTCGCCGAGCTCGAGCGCATCGCCCCCACCTCGCGCCTTGCGCGTACCGCCACGCGTGGCCGAGGGCTTTCGCTCGCGACCGCCGCCCGCCTCGCCCTTTTCCGACTCGTGCATCGTCCCCTCGTCCTTCCGGCCTCGCCCCGCAGGGAAGGTAGGCGCCGCGCCAACGCTCGGCAAGTCGACGGGTTGCGTTCGCGCCGCTCGCAGAACGCTACGGCCCTTCGAGCAGGCTCTTCAGCGTCGTGTAGGGCTCGGCGCCGACCGTCGCGAACACGGCGCCGGTGCGATAGACGTGGGAGGTCGCGCCTTCGACGGTCGCGGTTCCGAGCGTGAAGATCACGTGCTCGCCGCTGTACTTGGCGAGATCGATCTCGAGCGCGCCCTCGACCGTTTCGTCGCCGCGCAAGAGCATCGCGTTCGCACGCATCGAGAGCAGTCGGTCGACCACGCGCGCGAACTCCTTCGCCTCGCTCTCCATGCCCTCGCGCTTCCAGTGGCCGTGCTCGTCGCGCACCCACTTGCGTTTCTGAGCGCCCCGGGCGATCTGGATGTACGAGACGTCGAGCTCGAGCGTCTTGTGCAGCAAGAGGCTCCGGAACGACGACGCGTCGCGCCGGGCGAGTTCGAGCACCTCCCTGGGCAGCATTCCGACCAGCTGGTCGCCGTCGCGGCGAAAGAGCACGCCCTCGACTCCATCGGAAGTCTTCTCGGGCGCGCCGAGCACGCCGCCGAGCTTCACGCCGCCGAGATCGAGGCGGACGAAGCCGCGCACCTGCGCTTCGTCGAGGGTGCGGTCGAAGTACAGATCCTCGATGCGCGCCTGCTCGATGACGGCCAGGGCGTCCGCGACCAGCGTGTCGTCGGCCACCGCATCCTCGAGCACCACTCGCTCACCCTCGCGGCTGCTCACGCGCCACACGCGGTCGCCGCGCGACAGGGTCACGCTGCGCTCCTCGTATCCGATCTCGAGGCGCTGCACGTCGCTGCGAGCGACCCGCGCGAAGCTGCGGTCGACGAGGCCCTGGGTCGGCGCGAGACACAGGCCCACCGCCAGGCTCGACACGCGGTAGATGTGCGGCTGGTCGTCGCGCTTGGCGTACCACATCTCGCCCTGGGGTTCGGGACTGAAGCGCACCGACTGGGTCGACCCGCGCGCGTCGACGACCGTGATTTTCACGCGCGGCTCGGCGAGGCCGTAGTACTCGAGCGGACCCGGCGCGTCCAGGAACGACTCGGCGCGCAAGCCGGCCACGGCCTGAACGAGCGTGCCGATCAGGCGCGGGTCGAGCTGCGCCGCGAACGGCGCGGTCGAGCGCCACTCGCCGTCGAGCGAGGCCTCGAGTTCGAGATCGAGCGGCGCCTCGCCTTCGACGTCGAGCCGCCCGGAGCGGGACAGCTCGATCACCGTGCGCGGATCGAAGCTCATTACGTGGTGCGAACGCCAATCGGGCAGGTCGCGCTCGAGCAGCGTGTCGAGCGCGCGCTCCGTGCGGCCGAGCACTCCGTCGCGCAAGACGTACACGAGTTGATCGCCGATGTCGACGACTCCGACCTCGATGCGCGTCGTCCGCGGCTTGCCGCCGACGTCCTCGGTGACCTCGAGCACCGCGCGCGGCGGCGCGAGGTTCAGCTTGGGGAGCTCCTCAACCAGCGGCGGCTTGAGGCGCTGCGTCTCGAGCGTGCTCATCAGCGCCTCGATCACGGCGCCCTCGGCCGGGAACTCGATCGGATCGACGATCATCCAGCGCCCGCCCGCGTCGCGTTCGATGCGCATCTGCAGCGAGCGTTCGAGGTTGTCGACGCGCAGCGCCTTCACGCGGCCGCGGTCGAAGCTCTCGAGGAGCGGCGCGTCGACCTTCGCGCGCTGCTCGTCCTCTTCACGGAGCTGCCACACGACGAGGCCGGCGAGCACCGCCACGCCCAGGATCAACGCCAGAATGCTGCGCAGGTGCATGGAGAGCTCTATTTCCGACGGCGCCAGGCGAGCAGCGCGCCGAGCAGCGCGCACGCCAGCGGCAGGCCGAACAGCGCGGCGCGGTTCAAGGCGACCACGACGGAGTCGTCTTGCACGAGCCGGCGGTCGTCGACGCGCGCGGCGATGCGCAGGCGCTCCTCGCGCTCCGCGAGCCAGTTGAAGGAGTTGAGCACGAAGTCGCGGTTCGGATCGAGCGCGCCGTTCGCGAACGCGTCGGCGCCGCCGAGCACCAGCACGCGCGAGCGCTCGCGCTCCGCGGCCTCCGCATCGCTCGAGCGCGGCTGCGGCGGGCGGAAGTTCACCGCGAACGCCAGCACGCTCGAGCCCAGCTCGCCTTCGCGCGCCGGATCGGGCCGGTAGTCGTATTCGCCCTTCGAATTCGGAAGGTCGCGCCACGAGCTCGACGGGCTGCGCACGATGTCGACGATGGCGGCGTTGGCCGGCGCGTCGGAGTCGTTGCGGGCGAGCGGGTGCGTGTTCGGAAAGCCGACGCGCTTGTCGCCGCGCCACAGCGATTCGGTGACCGGATGGCGCGGGTCGAGGCGCTGCCCGCCGGCCACGATCGTCGCGCACTCGCGCCGGCCGGTGATGAGCTCGCCGAAGGCGTTGGCGATCGGCTGCGCGACGATGCCCGGCTCGACCTTCACGCCGAAACGCTCGACGAGGCTCTCGATCGAGTCGGTGGCGCGCAGGGAGCGGTCGTCGCTGCTCGCGGCGACCAGCAGGCGGCCGCCGCTGTTCACGAAGCTCTCGAGCGCCTCGAGCTCCGCGCCTTGGAACGGCTGGCGCGCGTCGAGCACCGCGACGATCCGCACGTCGTCCGCCACGCGCGGCAGCGCCCGCGAGTCCCAGCGCTCGCTCACGAAGCCGTCGGCGGTGAGCGCCGTGTGGAGACGGCCGAGGCCCGTGCTCGTCTCGATGTCGTAGAGATCGCGCTCGCCGTGGCCGGTCGTGAACCAGACTTTGGGACTCTGGCCCACGGACACGCGCAGGATCGCGTTGGCGAGCGCGGACTCGCCGAGGAAGGCCTCGATCGAAGGATCCTGGCGCACAGCCGGATTGCCGGGATGGATGCGGACGATGTCCTTCAGCAGGCGCAGCACGACGCGCTTGCCGTCGAGCTCGACCACGACCACGTTCGCTTCGGAGAGTCCGAGCTCCTTCATCCGCGTCTGCACCGCCGCGAGGTCGGTCAGGTCGTGGTCGAGGAAGCGGAACTTCGAGGGGAACTGGCTGCGCGCGACGAACAGAAGTTCGCGCATGCGGCGCTGGGCTTCGCCCGCGACCGCGTCGAGGGGCGGCGCCTCGGGCTGGAAGAAGAAGTCGACGCCGATGCGCTCGTCGGCCTTGGAAACCAGGTCCGCGAGCGCCGGATCGAGCGTGTTGAGCTTCGCCGTCGTCAGGTCGAAGCGCGCGCGCAGACCGGGCCGCGCCGCGAGCCACGTGACGAGCACCGCCGCCGCAAAGGCGAGCAGGATCAGCGCGGCCACCTGCGCGCCGATCGAGAACTTCGTCCCGCGCGAAACGCGCGCTCCCTCAGCCGGCTTCAACTCCATCGGCGCTTCTCCAGCAGGCGCGTCGCGATGAACACGAAGAAGGCGGTCCACACGAGGAAGAAGAGGAAGTGTTTCGAGTCGAGCACGCCGATGCCGAAGGACGACTGGTACTGCGACACCACGCTGGCGTGGCCGAGCGCGACCTTCCCCCAGTGCCCCGGCGGCAGGCGCAGCAGCGCGTCGAGCGACGGCAGCGCAATCACGATGAAGTTCAGCACCACGGCGGCGAAGGCGGCGAGGATCGGCGTGCTGCTGAGCGCGCTCGCGACGAGCCCGATCGACGAGAAGAGCCCGGAGACGAGCGTCGCGCCGAGCACCCCGGAGAGGGCCGGAATCCAGTCGGGCTGCACGCCGAGCAGGTGCGCGCAACCGCCGTACACGAGCACGCTCGACCACAGGATGCCCATGAACGTGGTCGCCGCGCCGAGCTTCCCGAGGATCACCGCGAGATCGCCTGCCGGCGACGTGAGCAGGAATTCGAGCACGCCGGAGCGCGCCTCCTCACTGACCATGCGCATGGTGAGCAGCGGCGGCAGGAGCAGCATGAACCACCAGAAGATGTCGCCCGCGAGCGCGAGCTGCATCGCCGCGCGCAGGTCGCGGCCGGTGACGCCGACGAGGTAGAAAATGAAGAAGTAGCCGTGCGCGAAGAGCGCGATCGTCAGCAGGATCCAGGCCAGCGGCGAGAGAAACAGCCCCGCCAGTTCGCGTCGGTAGATCGTCCACAGTCCTTGCATCGGGCGCGTCGCGTACGGCGAGAAGAGGGGGCCGAGAACGGGGGGCGGCGAAAGGAAGGCGTCGACGAGCTCAGGTCGACGCCGGCGGCTCGTCGACGGCCTTGGGGCGCGAGAGATCGCGGCTGGCGCCTTGGTCGAACGGGTTGAGGTTGTAGACCACGCGGGGCTCGGTGATCGGCCCGTGCGTCGGCGCAGCGGTGGGCGCAGTGGTGGGCGCTGTGGTGGGCGCTGTGGTGGGCGCAGGGGTCGGTGCGCTCTTCGCGTCGGGCGCGGCCTCGAAGGGGTTGAGCGACCGATAGCTCGGAGGGGGCTTCGGCGCCGCGGGCGCCGATGACGTCGCGGGCCAGCGCGAAGCGAGTCCGGCGCCGAGCTCCAAGCTCACCGGCGCGTTCGACGCGCTTGCGGCAGCCTGTCCGCTCTCCGCTTCCGCGGTCTCGAGCGGCAGGTCCAGCGCGATGCGCGCGAACAACTGCTCCAGGGTCGGCTTGCGCCACGAGAGTTCGCGCAGCGCCCAGCCCTTGGCCGCCGCCAGCGCGCCGACGTCCTCGCGCAGGTCCTCGACGCACGGCACTTCGAACACGTGGTGGATCCCGAGCCGGCCGCGGTCGCGAACCGGGCCCGCGCCCTTGATCGCGCCGAGCCAGCGCGCCGCCGCGGCCGCGTCGGGACCGACGACCGCCTCGACGCGCACGTAGCTCCCGCCGCCGAGGCGCTGGAGCAACTCGTCCTTGCTGCCGTCGGCGGCGATGCGTCCGTGGCTCAGGATGATCACGCGCGGACAGACCGCTTCGATCTCGGGCAGGATGTGCGACGACAGCAGCACCGTGTGCTCGCGCGCGAGCTCCGTGAGCAGCTTGCGGATCTCGAGCCGCTGCAGCGGGTCGAGACCGCTCGTGGGCTCGTCGAGGATCAGCACCTCGGGATCGGGCAGCAACGCGACAGCGATGCCGACGCGCTGGCGCTGGCCGCGCGACAGGCGGCCGATGATCGCGCGCGAACGGTCGGCGATGCCGGCGCGTTCCAGCACCTGCGGGATGCGACGGCGGCGTTCGGCGCGCGGGAGCGAGTGCAGCCGGCCCTGGAACTCGAGCATCTCCTCGACGCGCAGCTCGGCGTAGAGCGGCACGGACTCAGGCAGGTAGCCGATGCGCTTGCGCACTTCCATCGACTGCCGCAGCACGTCGAAGCCCGCGACGACCGCCATGCCCTCGGACGCGGGCAAGTAGCCGGCGAGGATGCGCATCGTCGTCGATTTGCCGGCGCCGTTCGGGCCGAGGAAGCCCACGACTTCGCCCTTCTCGAGCTGGAAGTCGAGCCCTTCGATGGCGGTCACGGCGCCGAAGCGGCGCGTCAATCCTCGTACGGTGATCACGATCCTCGAAGGGTAGCGAAACTAGCGTGCCAGAGCACATTTTCCCGGCGCGCAGCGACGGTGGACAGCGTGTCGACGCGCCGCCAGCCGGCGGACCGAACGCGTGCCGACGCGCGGCCTCGACGCGGCCACCGCACCGTGCATCGCGCGCCGTGCGCCCCGCCGTCCACAGGCGCCGTCCACTCGCACGGTCCGTGTGCTGACGCGCGTGCGGCGCCGTCGCGCGAGCGCACAAACGGCTCGCGGGGCGTGCGGTTCAGCCGCACACCCCGCGAGCGAGTTCGCACGGATCGCGCGAGCGATCAGCGCTTGACTTCGAAGTCCGCGTCGACCGGTTCGTCGCCGTCGCGCGCACCCTTGCGAGCTCCGCCTTGGCGCGGCCCCGCGTCCGCTTGCGGTTCCGCTTCGCGCGGCCCCGCACCCGGACCGGCGCCGCCCGCGGCGCCCGCGCTTTCCTGCTGCGCCTTGTAGAGCACCTCGCCGAGCTTCTGCGACTTGGTGCGGAAGTCGTTGAGCGCGCTCTCGATCGCCGCGCGGTCGTCGCCCTGGGCCGCGCTCTTGAGCGCGTCTCGCGACTGCTCGATGGCCTTCACGTCCGCGTCGGAGAGCTTCGAGCGGTGCTCGCCCAGCGCCTTCTCGGTCTCGTGCACGATCGAGTCGGCCTGGTTCTTCAGGTCCACCAGCTCGCGCTTCTGCTTGTCCTCGGCGGCGTGCGCCTCGGCCTCGCGGCGCATGCGCTCGACGTCGTCCTTCGACAGGCCCGAGCTCGACTCGATGCGGATGCGCTGCTCCTTGCCGGTGCCCTTGTCCTTCGCGCGCACGTTCAAGATGCCGTTCGCGTCGATGTCGAAGGTCACTTCGATCTGCGGCATGCCGCGCGGCGCGGGCGCGATGCCGTCGAGGTGGAAGCGGCCCAGGCTGCGGTTGTCGCGCGCGAACTCGCGCTCGCCCTGCAGCACGTGGATCTCGACCGAAGGCTGGCTGTCGCTCGCGGTGGAGAACACCTGGCTCTTCGAGGTCGGAATCGTGGTGTTGCGCTCGATCAACTTGGTCGACACGCCGCCCAGGGTTTCGATGCCCAGAGAGAGCGGGGTCACGTCGAGCAGCACCACGTCGGACACCTCGCCGCCGAGGATGCCGCCCTGGATCGCCGCGCCGACCGCGACGGCTTCGTCGGGGTTCACGCTCTTGTTCGGATCGCGGCCGAAGATCTTCTTCGCCATCGCGACCACCGCCGGCATGCGCGTCTGGCCGCCGACGAGGATCACGTCGTCGATCTGGCTCGACTGCAGACCCGCGTCCTTGAGCGCCTGCAGCGACGGGCCCTTGGTGCGCTCGATCAGCGCCTCGGTCAGTTGCTCGAACTTGGCGCGCGTGAGCGACACGTGCAGGTGCTTGGGCCCCGACGCGTCGGCCGTGATGAACGGCAGGTTGACGTCGGTCTGCATCGCGCTCGAGAGCTCGATCTTCGCCTTCTCGCAGGCTTCCTTCAGACGCTGCAGCGCCATCGGGTCCTTGCGCACGTCGATGCCGCTCGACTTCTGGAATTCGCCCGCCACGTACTGGATGAGCACGTCGTCGAAGTCGTCGCCGCCCAGGTGCGTGTCGCCGTTCGTGGCGAGCACCTCGAACACGCCGTCGCCGATCTCGAGGATCGACACGTCGAAGGTGCCGCCGCCGAGGTCGTACACCGCGATCTTGCCGCTCTTCTTCTTGTCGAGGCCGTAGGCGAGCGTCGCGGCGGTGGGCTCGTTGATGATGCGCTCGACGGTGAGACCCGCGATCGTGCCCGCATCCTTCGTCGCCTGGCGCTGCGCATCGTTGAAGTAGGCCGGCACGGTGATGACCGCGCGCGTGACCTTCTCGCCGAGATAGTTCTCGGCGGCTTCCTTGAGCGCCGCGAGCACCATCGCGCTGATCTGCGGCGGCGTGAACTCCTTGCCGTCGATGTCGACCTTCACCAGCTCCTCGGCCGCGCCGGTGAGCTTGTAGGCGACGCGCTTCTCCTCCTGGTCGACCTCGCGGTGACGGCGGCCCATGAAGCGCTTGATGGACGCGATCGTGCGCGTCGGGTTCGTGACCGCCTGGCGCTTCGCGGGCGCCCCGACGAGGCGGTTCTCGCCCTGGAACGCCACCACCGAGGGCGTGAGCCGGGCGCCTTCGAGGTTGGTGATGACGACCGGTTCGCCGCCTTCCATCACGGCCACCACCGAGTTGGTCGTACCCAGGTCGATGCCGATGATCTTGCCTTGCTGAGCCATGTTCTCTTTCCTCCCGTGCTTGGGGTTCGATCCCCGGATTGTGCGCTGGGGCTGGAGGGCGCAAACAAAGGGCGTGCCAAGCTTGCAGGCCGCCGTAAGTCGTTTCCCGCGACTGTTTTAGACCTCGCTCCCCGGGCCCTCCACCGCCATTCTGGCAGGCTCTCCCCACCCACTGCCGATGTGGCGGACGAGGCCGCGGGCGGCGGGCCGGGCTACTCCATCTGGTAGTGCTTGATCCGGCGGTAGAGGGTGCGCTCGCCGATGCCCATCAGCTTCGCGGCCTTCTCGCGGTTGCCGCCGGTGAGCTGGAGCGTCGCCTCGATCAGATCCCGTTCGACTTCCTCGAGCGTGCGCCCGGCGAGCTCGTACCCGCCGCGCCGCGGCTCGCGCGCCGCTTCGCGGATCGAATCGGGAACGTCGGCCGCGGTCAGGGTCTCGGCGCCGCACAAGAGCACCATGCTCTCGAGCACGTTGCGCAACTCGCGCACGTTGCCGGGCCAGGCGTAACGCATGAGCGCCGCGCGCGCTTCGGGCGCCACCGAGCGCACCGGGCGGCCGTGCGTGCGCGCGAACTCCGCCACGAAGTGGTCGATGAGCAGCGGCAAATCGCCGGTGCGCTCGCGCAGGGGCGGAAGCTCGATCACGACGACTTGCAGCCGGAAGAGCAGGTCCTCGCGGAAGGTCCCTTCGCGCACCATCGCGCGAAGGTCGCGGTGCGTCGCGGCGACGAGCCGCAGGTCGACCTTGCGCGGCGTCGTGCCCCCCACGGGCGTCACTTCGCGCGTCTCGAGCACGCGCAGCAACTTCGCCTGCGTCATCAGCGGCATGTCGCCGAGTTCGTCGAGGAACAGCGTGCCGCCGTCGGCGTGCACGATCTGGCCGTCCTTCGCCGCGATCGCGCCGGTGAAGGCGCCCTTCACGTGGCCGAACAGCTCGCTCTCGATCAATCCCTCGGACAGCGCGGCGCAGTTCACGGCGACGAAGCGCCGCTCGCGCCGCGGAGAGTTCGCGTGGACCGCGCGCGCGACGAGCTCCTTCCCGGTGCCGCTCTCGCCGAGCAGCAGCACCGTCGCGTTCGTGTTCGCGACCTGGCGCACGATCTTGAACACGCGCTCCATCTGCGGGCTGCCGCCGACGAGGCCCTTCAGACCGAAGCGTTCGTCGAGTTGCTTGCGCAGCGCGAGGTTGTCGCGCCGCAGGTCGCGCGCTTCGAGGGAGCGCGCGAGGCGCGTGCGGAGCTCGGCGATCATCACCGGCTTCTGCAGGTAGTCCGCCGCGCCCATGCGCATCGCTTCGACGGCGGTCTCGAGCGAACCGTGGCCGGTGATCAGCAGCACGGCCGCCTCCGGCTGCAGCACGCGCGACTCGCGCAGCACGTCGAGCCCGCTCTTGTCGTGCATCTTCAGGTCGGTGAGCACCGCGTCGAAGCTGGCCTCGCCGAGCCGCTCGAGCGCCGCGCCGCCGCTGTGCGCGAGCACGCATTGGTAGCCGTCGATCTCCAGCCCGTCCGCGAGCGCCTCGGCGTGGCCCTCGTCGTCGTCCACGATCAGCACGCGCGCCCCCGCCTTCGCGGCCCCGTTCTCCGTCGAATTCACGCTTGGGTCCCCTCCGCGGCCGCCGCGGCGTCCTGGTTGCGCGCGATCTCGACGATCAGCGGCAGGTAGATGGTGAACGACGTGCCGCGGTCGCGCTCCGACACGACCGAGAGCGTGCCGCCGTGCTCTTCGACGATGCGCCGCGTCGTCGGCAGCCCCAGCCCGGTGCCGCCCTTCTTGTCCGACCAGTATTCGTCGAAACAGCGCTCGACCGCTTCGGCGGACATTCCGACGCCGGTGTCGGTGATGGTCAGCTCGGCCCAGTTTCCGTCGCGCCGCAGGCGCACGAGCAGCTCGCCGCCCGAGGGCATGGCTTCGCGCGCGTTCTTGAGCAGGTTGATCACCGCTTGCTTGAAGGCGGGTTCGTCGAGCATCACCAGCGGCACGCCGACGGGAAGCTCGGCGTGGTGGCGGATGCCGAGCGCCGCGTCCTCGGGCTCCACGAACTCGAGCACGTCGCGCATCAGGGTCGCGAGGTCGTGCGGAGCGCGGTTGATCTGCGCGCCGCGCGCGAAGTTCAAGAACTCCTCCACGATGTGCTCGAGGCGGCCGACCTCGCGCTGCAGCGTCTTGAGCCGCCGCAGCGAGCGTTGTTCGCGCGGCGTGAGCTCCGGCGCGGCCGGGTTGCGGCCCGCGGCCGCCTTGCCCCACTCCTCTTCGAGCAGCGCCAGGTTGATCGCGATCGTCGACAGCGGGTTCTTGATCTCGTGCGCCAGTCCGCCGGCGAGGCGCGAGAGGAACGCGACATGCTCCGCCGGCGAGAGCGGCTTCGGTGCGTGCGAGGAGGAGCGCGACGGTGAGTGCGTCATGGAGGAGGGCGAGTTGCGGCGATAGGCTAGCGGGTCGCCGCGAGCGCCTCCAATGAACCGCAGCGCTGAGATGATCGCCCTCGAGCCGACGCGCTCGCCGTCCTCCGCCCAGCTCGCTCGCCCGCTCGACGCGCTGCGGCGCGGCCGTTGGATCGGCTGGCCGAGCGAAACCGTGTACGGCTTGGGCGCGCGCGGCGACGGCGAACGCGCGCGCAACGAGCTCGCGCCGTTCGCCGCGCGCGGCGTCGATTCGCACTTGACGTGGCACATCGCGGTGAACTCCGAGCTCGAACGCCTGCCCTCGGTGGGGGCGCTGGCGCGGCGGCTGATCGAGCGTTACTGGCCCGGTCCGCTCACCTTGCTCCTGCCCGGCGTCGCCGCGGGAGTCGAGAGCGCCGCCCACGACGGCTGGACCTGCGTCCGCCGGCCGGCGCAGCCGGTTGCGCGAGCCCTCGCCGAAGCCGCGGACTTCGCGATCGTGGTCGCCGACAGCGCCCGCCGCGGCGCGGCGCCGCTCATCGACGCGGCGGCGGTCGCCGCGAAATTCGGCGGCGAGCTCGACTGCATCGTCGACGCGGGGCCCGCGCGGCTCGGCGAAGGCGCGGTCGTGCTCGCGGTCGGTCCCGGCCGCTTCGAGCTCGTTCGCGAGGGCATTCTCGACCTCGCGGCCCTGAGAGCGACCGCGGGTTTGCGCATCGGCTTCGTCTGCACCGGCAACACGTGCCGCAGCCCGATGGCGGAAGCCATCGCGCGCGCGACACTCGCCGAGAAGCTCGCCGTCCCGGCCTCGCGCCTGCACGAATTCGGCTTCGACGTGACCTCGATGGGCGTCTACGCGGCCTCCGGCGCGCCGGCGTCGGCGCACAGCGTCAGCGTGCTCGCGGACCGCGGGATCGACCTTTCGGAGCACCTCTCGCAACCGGCGACGCCCGAGCACCTCGCGCGCCTCGACCGCGTGTACGCACTCACGCGCGCGCACCTCGACCTGCTGACCCAGATCCTCCCGCCCGGCCGCGCGAAGCACTGTGCGCTGCTCGACCCCGACGGCCACGACATCTCCGATCCGATCGGCGGCCCGCGCTCGGAGTACACCGCCGTCGCCGCGCAGATCAGCGCCGCGATCGCGCGCCGCAGCAGCGACTGGGTCTGACACGAGCGCAGCGCGCGAGCGCCCTCGATTCGATCACGGTTCGCTCTTCAGGCCGAGCCTCAGCGCGCGCTGCCCGGCCGCGGTTTCGCGCCAACGTGGGCACAGTTCGGTGGCTTTCGCGAGCGCAGCCTTCGCCGCACGAGCTTCGCCGAGTTGCGTGAAGAGCGCAGCGAGGTACAGGTGCGTGTCGCCGCGCTCGGGGCGCAGTTCCGCGGCTCGGACGCAGTCGCGGAGCGCTCCGCGCGCGTCCCCCGCCGCCAAGGTCGACACGCCGCGGCGCAGCGCGTCGAGGAACTCGACTTCTTCGAGGAAAGCGCGGATTTCTCCGTCGCCCCTCGCGGGCGCGGGAAGCTCGCCGAGCGCCGCCGCGACGAGCTCTCGCCCCTCGCGGCCGTCGGATTCGCCGCGCCGGCGCCGCGCTTCGCGCCAACCGAGCGCGATGCGAGCCTCGCGAAGTCCGCGCACCGCGCGCCCCAAGCCGTCGCTCGCGTCCAACGCGGGCCAGGGCGCCTCGCTCGCGTGCGTGGTGATCAGCTCGAGGTTGCGCGGCAACCATTCGAGCACGGGCGGGTCCGCGCGCCGCGAGCGCCACACGATCCACGGATCGGCGTCGCGCAGCTCGCGCTCGGAACGCGGCCAGGCCTTCAAGTCGCCGACCCAGCGCGCGCGCAACCCGTCGGCGCTCGCGAGCCCGAGTTCCTCGAGCGCGGCGCGAAGCTCGTGTTGCGAACCGTGTCCGAGCTCATCGAAGCGCGTCGCAGAGAGCTCCGGCGCGCTCGTTCCCCCGAGCAGGATCAACTGCGTGCCGAACAGCCACGCGCTGCTCCATTCGAACGAGCGTGCGAAGGCGTCGACGACCGCGGCGCAGACGTCGCTCGGCATCGCGTGCGGCGGCACCCACTGCGCGAACAAGCCCCCTTCGTTCAAGCTCGCGCGGACGCGGCCGTAGAACTCCGGCGTGTAGAGGTACACGCCGAACACCGAGTCGGGCAGCAGCGGTTCGATCGTGACCACGTCGTAGCGCGGCCCGGCTTCGGCGAGGCGCCGCCGACCGTCGCCGAGGCGCACGGCGACGCGGCCTTCGCCGTTCTCGCGCACGCGCGTCGCATCCGCCGCGAGCGCGCCGCGGTTCACGCGCTCGAACCACGGAGCGAACTCGACGACCTTCGACGAGATCTCGAACACATCGATCTCGCGCGCGGCGTCGTGCAGCGCGACCGAACCGAGCGTCGTGCCCGTTCCGAGCGCGATCACCGCGACGCGCGACGGCTTGGGATGCAGGAGCAACGGCAAGTGGCCCAGCACGCGCATGTAGGCGTAGTCGCGGCCGTCTCCCGCGGCGCGGAAGGTGTCGGTGAGCAGCGTGCGCTCGCCGTTCACGCCGTCGTCGACGACCGTGACCGCGAAGTGCGCGTCCTCGGCGAACGCCCGCACCGTGAGCGAAGGATCGGAGAGCTTCGGCGACGCGAGCGCGGGCGGCGGAGCGCGCAGGGCGACGACGAACACGGCGAGCGAGAGCGCGACGACGGCGGCGATGCCGCGCCGGAGCGCAAGGTGGCGCAGGAAGCCGAGCGCGGCGACTCCAGCGCACAGCGCGAGCCACGCGAGCGCGCCGCCCACTCCCGCGCGCGGAACGAGCGCGTTGTGAAGCAGCGGGCCGGCGGCCAGCGCGCCGAGGGCTTCGAACAAGAAGATCTGCCCCAGTCGCGCGCCGCTCTCGCCGCTCATCGCGCGGTGCAGCACGGGCAGCAACGCGCCGAGCGGAGCGAGGGTCGGAACGACGAGCGTGAGCGTCAGCGGGAGGTCGGCGACGTGCTCGAGCCACGAGCTGTCGCGCAAGGCGGGCTGAACTTCGCGAACGACCCACGCGAGCGCGCCACTGGCCCACAACGGCCAGGTCGACGCCACGCACGCGAGCGCTAGCACTTCGAGCACTCCGCGCGCGTCGCGGTGCGTCACGCGCGGCACGACCGCGGCGCCGAGGGCCAGCGCGAACAGTGAGCACGCGACGATGCGCGTGAGCTCGCCGACCTGGCTTCCGACCCACAGCACGCCGATTCGCAGGCACAGCCATTCGAGTCCGAAGATCCACAGCGCGGCCACGAGCGCCGTCCACGCCGCCTGACGTGCACCGACGCGCCGCAGGAGTTCCAGCGCCGGCTTCGAAGGCGATTTGCCGATCGCGAAGGCGCCGAGCGCGCCGAGCGCCGCGCCCGCGGCGACGGTGAGGTTCGATGCGATCAGGGCGCCCGAGCGGCCGCTCGACGCCATGACCCCGAGGCCGATCCAACCCGCGCCGAGCAGCGCGCCGAGCAAGTTCGCGACGTACAGCGGCGCGACGCGGGCCTCGCCGAGCGCTCGCGAATAGGCGCGGGCCTGCAAGGTGAGGAACACGCCCTGGGGCAGGGCCGCGAGCGCCACCGCGGCGAGCACGATCGGCGTGAAGCTCGCTCCGCGCGCCGCTTGCGCGTGGAGCCACGCGGCGATGAGCGCCGCCGCCGCGGGCGCGACCAAAGTCGCGCCGACCAGCGCGCGTCCGTCGCGGCCGCGGTGGCGTCCCGCGATCCACGCTCCGAGGCACCAGCCGGCGCCGAACAGCCCGGGACCGAGCGCGCCGCCGAGCGAATGGCCCGCGGCGAGGCCGAGGTACGCGAGCAAAACGCTCTGCAGCCCCATGCCGCCGGCGCCCGTGAGGAACGCCGAGACGACGAGCAGCGCCTTGGCCGGTCGACGCATCACGTAGGGCGCGCGTCCGCGCGGATCACCGCCGAACGTCGCTGACGCCGAGCGACTCCCACGCCTCCTGCGCGGTGGCCGACTTCACCAAACGCTCCCGGACGTCTTCGACCCCGAGCACGCGCGCGACGTCCGCGAGCGTGCGGATGTGCAGCAGCTTCTGCGAGCGCGGGATGACGAGCAGCACCACGAGCCGCGTCGGCTGCGAGTCGATGCTCTCGAAGTTCAGGCCGCCGGGGCGCGCGATCACGCCCATGCACGCGAGCACGTTTTCGAGCTGGTCGACGGCTGCGTGCGGGATGGCGATGCCGCGCTCCATGCCGGTGGACATCGAGCGCTCGCGGGCCATCACCTGCTCGAGCACGGTGGACGCCTTGGCGCGCGGGAGGCGGCCGATGGCGACGAGGTGCTCGACGAGCTGGCGGATCGCATCCCACTTGTCGCTGGGCTCGAACCCCACGAGCAGATCGTCGGGCGTGAACAACTGACGCATTTCCATGCGCCGCGCATCGTAGTGTCCCGTTCGAGAATTCTGGCGCCGCAGTCGAAGGGAACCCGCGCGCTCGAGGTGCTCGCGACGCTTCGAACGAACTGTCGCGCGCGGCGACCCGCGGCGATCGAAGTGGAGCGGCGCTCACGAATCGTGTGCGCGAAGGGCGCGCTCGAACGTCACACTCGCGGCGCTGCTCGGAAAGTGTCGTTCGACGCGTCCGCAACGCCGAACGAGCGCCCGGGAAGAACGCGCACGGCCCGTCGTCCGCACGCGTCACCTCGAGCCGCCCTCACGACAGCGCAGCCGGCGTTTGACAGCCCCCGGCGCCCCCCCTACAGTGCCGCGCGCTTGGTCGGCAGACCGCCTTGCCGCGCTAAGTTTCGCCAATTCAACGAGATACAACGCCGCAATGGACCGACGCGACCGCCGCCGACTGTACGCCGCCGCCCTGCTGCTCGCCCCGCTCGTCAGCGCCACTCCGGGATTGGCGGCGCCGCAGTCGGACGAGGAGATCAAGCGCCAGCAGGAACAAGCCGAGCAATCCGGCCAACAGGGCGGCGCCGACGAGGCCGCCGAGAAGCAGAAGGCCGCCGACGCGGCGCGGGTGAATGCGCGCAACCGCGGCCCGCAGGACACGGTCGGTGGCGCGAAGCCCGGTGCGCCGCGACCGGTTCAGCCGGGGAACGCGAACCTCAACCCGGCCGCGAACAATCCGGCCGCGGGGCGGCCGCAAGCCGGTCGCCCGGGAGCTCCCGCGGTCTCGCCCGTGACGCAACAGCGCCCGGGCGGCGGCGCCGGCGCGTCGACGAGCGGCACTTCGGGCCCCGGCATGGGGGAACTGGTCGACATCGGCGACTTCTACGTGCTCAGCATCGACGAGCAAGGCGAAGGCATCGACCTGCTCTGGCTCACGAAGATGTGCCAGACCGCGACGGGCAAGAACCTCACGCCCGACAAGGCGGTCGCCGAACAGTTGCTCCAGACCAAGGTGCGCATGTTCGGTCAGAAGCGCATCCCCAAGAGCGAGTTCTACGAGTTCTATCAGATCCTGATGTTCATCAACGGCTTCACCATCACGAAGGTGGGGCCGGATCACCTGGCGGTGTACCTGATCCAGTCGCTCGGCGGACAAGCCGGGGCGCGCACGACGGGCACGCTGAAGGACGAAGCGATCTACGTGTTGCCGGAGGAGCTCGATCGCTACGCCGACCAGGTGGCGACGCAGATCATCACGGTGCTCCACCTGCCGAACTACGACGTGCGCACGCTGCAGAGCACGTTGCGGCCGCTGATGCCGAACGATCAGGCGGGCAGCATCATGCCGGTCGGCAACACGCAGAGCGTCGTGTTGCGCGGCTTCGCGCCGAACATCGTCGCCCTCGCGCGCATCCTGCGCCTCGTCGACCAGGAAGCGGCGAAGGACACCGGAGTCGCGCCGCAGTTCGAGGTGATCCCGCTCGAGTTCGCGGCGGCGGAGGACCTCGCCGACATCCTCGAGCAGCTGCTCGAAGCGCGGAAGCGCGAATCGCAAGCGCGCCGTCAGCAGAATCCGCAGGGCGCGACCGGGCAGATCCAGACCGGCGGCGGCGAGTCGAAGATCCTGACCTACCCGCGCACGAATTCGCTGCTCGTGATGGCGCTGCCCTCCGACATGCAGGCGATCAAGGAGCTCGTCGCGCGGCTCGACGTCGAAGTGGTCGAGCCCGAGCGCACGTACCACGTCTACTCGCTCGAGCACGTGAAGGCCGCGGATCTGTCGGAAGTGCTCGACGACTTCCTGCAGAGCGCGCAACGGGTGCAGCAGCAGGGAGCGGCCGGCCGCGCGGGCGGCGGCCAGGCGGCGGCGCCTGCGGCGACGGGACTCACGAGCCGCGACAACGAAGTCGTGGTCGTGCCCGACGAGTCGACGAACTCGCTGCTCATCGCGGCCAGCCGACGGCGCTACGAGGAAGTGCTCGAGCTGATCCACCGCCTCGACCTGCGCCAGGACCAGGTGCTGATCGAGACGGCGCTGATCGAGCTTTCGGGCCGCGACAGCCTCGACCTGGGCGTGGAACTCGGCTTCGCCGACGTGCCCGGCTCCGGCACCGGCGGGTTCGGCGTGTCGAGCTTCGGCCTCAGCACCTTCCAGGACACCGACGGCGACGGCATCCCCGACATCCGCGTGCCCGCGTTGGGCAACGGCATCACGGCCGGCATCATCGACGCCGACGACTTCTCGCTGCCGATCCTGGTCCGCGCGCTGCGCGACCGCCAGGACACGAACGTGCTGAACATCCCGTCCGTGCTGGTCAACAACAACGGCAGCGCGACGGTCACCACGCTGGACGAGCAGCCCACGACCCAGGTCACCGCGACCGGCGTCGGCGGCCAGACGCAAGAGAACTTCAACAACTACCAGCAGGCGGGCATCACGATGCAGATCTCGCCTTCGATCAGCGCCAGCGGCTATCTGCGCCTGTCGGTGTCGCTCGAAGTGTCGAGCTTCACCGGCACCTTCAGCGGCCCGATCCCCCCGCCGCGGATCACGCGCTCGATCCAGACCTCCGTCAGCGTGCCCAACGGCGACACGATGGTCATCGGCGGCATCATCACCGACAACAAGGGCGAGCAACGCACCTCGATCCCGCTGCTCGGCGACCTGCCCGTGGTGGGCGCGCTGTTCCGGCGCGACGTCGACAACCAGAACCGCACGACGCTCTATTTCTTCGTCACGCCGCACATCCTGAAGGACAAGAACTTCGCCGACCTCGCGGAGATCTCCTACAAGGTCAAACTCGACGCCGCCGAGAAGATCGGCTCGGACCGCGTGCGCATGATCGATCCGGTGTTCGGCTCGAAGGATGGCGCCGTCGATCTGCGCGGCTTCGAAGTCCCGCTGTACCGCAGCCCGGGCGGCGGCGAGAAGAGCGCTTCCATGGTCGGACAAGACCCCGAAAAAGCGGCCGCCGCAAAGGCAGCAGGCAACCCCTGAAACCTCGTTCCCATCAAAGGCCGGATCACGCAGCGTCCACGGGTTCGCAAGACCCGGGCGACGTGCGTTCGAGCCTCGTGCCCCAAACCAACGGGCCTTCCTCCGCGCAGGCGGACTACCCCCTCACGCCGCTCAAAGGCATGTCGAGTCTCTCGGACATGCTCGTGAATGCGGGCCTCACCCGCGAGCGACTCGAGGAGTGCCGCAGGTTGGCGGCAGAGAGTGGAGACTCGCTGGACAAGGTGATCCTGCAGCGTGACTACCTCCCGGAGGCCGCGCTGCTTCGGGTCTACGCGCAGCACCTGGGCTTCGAGTTCCGCTCCTCGCTCGAGGACACGCAGGTCCCCGCAGCGTTCGTGAACCGCGTTCCGGTGCAGTTCACGCGCAACTACAACCTGATCGCGCTCGAGGAAGACGGGTCGCTGCTCAAGGTCGCGACCTGCTCGCCGCTCGATCCGCATCCGATGGACGACCTCGCCGCGCTGTACGGCGCGGACATCGAGCCGGTTCTCGCGCCGCGGCAGGAGATCACCCAGCTCATCGGGCGCGCCTACCGCCACAAGGCCGACGGCGTCGACGAAGCGCTGGCGGACGTGGCGGAGGACGGCGACATCGCCGGGCTCGCCGAGAAGATCGAGGAGGGCGAGGACGTCCTCGACACCTCGAACAAAGCGCCGATCATCAAGCTCGTCAACACGATCTTGTTCCAGGCGCTGAAGCTGCGCGCGTCCGACGTGCACTTCCACCCCTACGCGGACCGGATGCAGGTGCGTTTCCGCATCGACGGCATCCTCTACGACATGGATCCGATCCCGCGCAAGGCGCAGGAGGCCATCGTCAGCCGCGTGAAGGTCATGGGCAAGATGGACATCGCCGAGCGCCGCTTGCCGCAGGACGGCCGCGCGACGATCCGCATCGGCGACGGCGAAGTCGACGTGCGCATCAGCTCGGTGCCGACCACGACCGGCGAGCGCATCGTCATGCGCTTGCTCGACAAGACGGCGCGACTCTACACGCTGGACGAGATCGGGCTCAGCGCGGCCAACGAGGCGCTGCTGCGCGAATTCTCGAACTACAACCACGGCATCATCCTCGTGACCGGCCCGACGGGTTCGGGCAAGACGACGACGCTGTATGCCGCGCTCAACGAGGTCGACACGACGCAGAAGAACGTGCTGACCATCGAAGACCCGGTCGAGTACTCGCTGGGCGGCATCAGCCAGGTGCAGGTCAACACGAAGAAGGGCCTGACCTTCGCGTCGGGCCTGCGCTCGTTCCTGCGCCAGGACCCGGACGTGATGATGGTCGGTGAGATCCGCGACCTCGAGACCGCCGAAGTGGCGATCCGCGCCGCGCTCACGGGCCACTTGGTGTTCTCGACGGTTCACACCAACGACGCGCCGAGCACCGTCACGCGCCTGGTCGACCAGGGCGTCGAGCCGTACCTCGTGTCGAGCTCGATCGTGCTCGTCGTCGCCCAGCGCCTCGTGCGCACGATCTGCAAGCACTGCCGCATGCTCGTGCCGATGACCGAGGAGTGGGCCGCCAAGTGCAAGAAGCTCGGCCTCAGCTCGGCGGACCTCGACGACAAGATCGCCTACGGCGCGGGCTGCGACGAGTGCTTCAACTCGGGCTACGCGGGCCGCACCGCGATCTACGAGTTCATGCCGATGGGCGAGGAGTTGCGCACGCTGGTGATGAACGGCGCGAACGCCACGCAGCTCAAGAAGAAGGCCATCGAATGCGGCGTGATCACGCTGCGCGCCGACGGCGTCGACAAGGTGCGCGCGCGCCTGACGACGCCCGACGAGGTGTTGCGCGTCACCCAACTCGACATGGAGTAGGCGCCCGCCCGCTCCCCTACCGCGCTCTCGAACCGTGCCGATCTTCCAGTACAAGGCCTATGTCGCCGGCGGCGGCGTAACGACGGGCGTGATCGACGCCGACACGCCGCGCGACGCGCGCACGCGGCTGCGGCGCGAGAACATCCTCGTCAGCGAGATCCACGAGCTGCGCGGCGGGAAGCGGCTGAAGGGCTCGACCGGCGGCCAGAAGGCCTCGGGTCCGTCGATCGTCGAGCGGGTCAAGGCGCTCCGCTCGGCGGCCACCACGCCGACGTCGGGAAACCTCGACATCGTCTCGGCGGCCACGCGCCAACTCGGGACCCTGCTCGCGGCGGGCATTCCGCTCACCGAGGCGCTGCGCGCGCTGATCGAGCAGACCGAACATCGCGCCGCGCAGACCATGTTCCGCCAGATCCGCGAACGCGTGAGCCAGGGCACGTCGCTCGCGGACGCGATGGCGGAGCAGCCGGCGTGGTTCAACGACCTGTACGTCAACATGGTTCGCGCCGGCCAGGCGACGGGCAACCTCGACGTCGTGTTCCGGCGCCTCGCCGACTACATGCAGGCGCAGCGCTCCCTGCGCCGCAAGGTGGTCTCCGCGCTGATGTACCCGGCGATGATGGTCGGCATCGGCGTCATCGTCGTGAGCATCCTGATGACGGTCGTCGTACCGAAGATCACGGGCATGCTGATCGACACGGGCCAGACGCTTCCGGGGCCGACGCAGGTGCTGATCATGATCAGCAACGGCTTCAAGAACTACTGGTGGCTGGCCTGCCTGGTGATCGCCTTCGTGTCGTTCGTCATCGAGCGCATCTACAAGGGCTCGCCCGCCGGCCGGCTGTTCATCGACCGCAACCTGCTGCGGCTCCCGATCATGGGCGACCTGCTCCGCAAGCAAGCCGTCGCCCGCTTCACCCACACGCTCTCGACGCTGCTGCAGAGCGGCGTGCCGGTCGTGTCGAGCCTCGAGATCACGCGCAACGTCGTCGGCAACCGCGTGATCGCCGACGCCACCGAGGTCATCCGCACGCGCATCCTCGAAGGCACGGACATCGGCACGCCCATGCGCGCCTCGGGCGCCTTCCCGCCGGTCGTCTGCTACATGGTCACGGTCGGCGAGCAGTCGGGGGAGCTCGAGCAGATGCTCGACCGCGTCGGCGCCGCCTACGACGAGGAAATCGACGTGACCACCAGCCGCGTGACCAGCGTGCTGGAGCCCCTGCTGATCGTGGTGCTCGCGGTGATCGTGGGCTACATCGTGGTCGCGATCGTCCTCCCAATCCTCAAAGTCGGGCAGATCCAATAGGCTGGGGCGTCCCACTCCAGGGGCCCGACCCGATTCCACAAAGTCACGGACAGATGAAGATTCCCTACCAACGTCGCAGCGCCGCAGGCCGGAGCGGTTTCTCCCTGGCCGAACTCATGGTCGTGATCGTGATCCTCGGACTGATCGCCACCATCGTGGTGCCCAACCTCCTCGACCGCCTGACCTTCGCCCAGAAGAAGAAGGCGATCATGGACATCTCGGCCATCGAGAGCGCCGTCGACACCTACGCGATCGTCAACAACGGCCGCTATCCCGAGAGCCTCGAGATCCTCGTCACGCCGGACCAGAACGGCCAGACGTTCTTGAAGAGCCAGACGAAGGTGCCGGTGGACCCGTGGGGCAACACCTACGGCTACGAGCCGCCCTCCGCGGGCCGGCCGTACCGCATCTACAGCTTCGGCAAGGACGGCGTCTCGGGCGGCGAAGGCGAGGACGCCGACATCGACAACATGACCGCCCGCAACGAGGGCGCCCGGTAGCGGCGCAATAGAGCACCGGCGCGGACGTGAACACTCGTGAAGCAGCCGGAACGCGGGCGGGGTACACGCTCATCGAGCTGATGGTCGTGATCATCGTGCTCGGGCTGCTCGCCACCGTGGTCTACGTGACCTGGGAGGCGGTCGTGCCGCGCACGAAGCTCAACAGCGCCGTGCGCGAGCTCGCCGCCACGCTGCAGGAGACGCGCTCGGACGCGGTCTCGCGCGGGATCGCCTTCACCGTCGAGTATTACTTCGAAGCCGACGAGACCCATCCGCGCGGCTACCGCGTCGTGACGCCCTTTCGGGCGGGAGGCGCCGGCGGACTCGCGGCGGACACCGAGGAGCGCATGGCGCTCGCCTGGAAGGCGCTGCCGGAGCAGATCGAGTTTCAGTCGATCACGATCAACGGGATCCTGTTCACCAAGGGGCGCTGCGAGGTGCGCTTCGACGCGCGCGGGAGCGCCAGCGACCACACCATCGTGCTCGTGCAGCACCCCTACGGGAACACCTACACCGTCGAGGTGCAGGCGCTGACCGGCTTCATCCAGATGCAGCCGGGCGAATTCCTGCGCAACGCACCCAAGGACTCGGACTTCGAGTGAGGCGCACGATGCTCCCGCCTTCGAAACGCTCCGGCGCGCGCGGCAAGCGAGGCTTCACGCTCGCGGAAGTGGCCGTGACCATCGCGATCGTCGGCCTCGCGCTGGCGTGGATGCTCCAGACGCTGAGCTCGTCGAAGATGACCGCGGCCTACTCGCGCAACCTGAAGCTGGCGCGCGAGCTCTCGATCTACACCCTCGGGCAGATCGAATCGGGGCTGTACGCCGAAGAGCTCGACCAGGACCGCATCGAGGGCAGCTACGCCGACGAGGGCTATCCCGACTTCTTCTTCGAGGCGGTGCTCGGCGACGAGAGCCTGAGCCCGAACCGCGACGACGCGCAGGCCTTCGACAACTGGCGCCACGAGCAACAGGTCAAGCAGCGCAACGCGACGCGCGAGGAAGAGGAGCTCGAAGAGAGCGAGCAGCCCTACGAGAAGGTGCAGGTGCGCGTCACCTTCCCCAAGATCGGCGATTTGAAGAACGACTACATCGTCGAGCGCTGGCTGCCCTGGAAGCAGGTGCACCCCGACGAGGAGGCCGCCGAGGGCGAGCAGGCGGGATCGGGCGCGAACTCGGGCTCGAGCACGGGGAGCGGCGCGCGATGAAGCGGCTCTCGTCCCGCGTCCGGCGCGCCGCGCGGCGTGCGGCGTTCACCTTGATCGAGGTGATGGTCGTGCTGCTCATCGTGAGCGGCATCATGCTCGCGATGACGCAGTTGATCGAAGCCGCGCGCATCAGCCGCGACACGATCCACAACATCCAGGAGACGCAGCTCGCGGGCCCCGCGATCATGGACTTGATCGAGCGCGACGTGCGCGCGCTGATCGCCTACGACCACGCGTCCGACAAGGTGCTGCGCATCCGCAACCGCGTGCTGCTCGGCCACGACGCCGACCGCATCGACTTCGTCACCACCACCGACAGCGTGGTGCCGGTCGAGATCGACCGCCGCTGGCTGCGCAGCGACATCAACGAAGTCGGCTACATGCTGCGCGTGAGCCCCTTCGACGACGAATTCCTCGAGCTCTACCGGCGCGAGGACTTCTTCGTCGACGAGGACCCCTTCGAAGGCGGCGCCTACACGTTCCTCCACGACCACGTGACGCACTTCGACATCCAGATCTTCGAGGAGGACGGCCGCGACGCGAAGCCGATCGAGGAATGGGGCGCGCGCGAGGAGCAGGTCGGCCTGCCGAAGCGCATCGAGATCCGGCTCACGCTCGAGCTCGCGCCGCGCCTCACGCAGGAGACGATCCGCTTCGCGCCGGTCGACAAGCGCACGATCACCTACACGCGCATCATCCGCTTCGGCGACGATCTGATGTCGCAAGTCGAGTTCTCGCCCTCGCCGCGCATCCCGGTGCTCGGCGCGCCGCCCACTCCGGCCGGCGTCGGCGGACCGCCGGCGACGCAAACTGAGGGCGGTGGCGGCGGTGGTGGCGGCGGTGGCGGTGGCGGTGGCGGCGGTGGCGGCGGTGGCGGCGGCGGCGGCGGCGGCGGCCGCTAGACCGGCTTGCCCAGCGACGTGCGGCCGCGCAGGTACGGAACGAGCGGCGCCGGCACGCGCACCGTGCCGTCGGCTTGCTGGTGGTTCTCGAGGATCGCGATCAGCATGCGCGCGCTCGCGGCCACGGTGTTGTTGAGCGTGTGGCAGAAGCGCACCTTGCCCTCGGCGTCGCGGTAGCGCAGGTTCAAGCGCCGCGCCTGGTACTCGCCGAAGCGCGACGCCGAGTGCGTTTCGCCGTACCCGCCGCGCGACGGCATCCAGGTCTCGATGTCGAACTTTTGCACCTGCGGCGCGCCGAGGTCGCCGCCGCACACGTTGACGACGCGGTAAGGCAGCTCCAGCGACTGCAGCAGCGCTTCGGCGTTGTCGACGATCCGCTGGTGGTGCGCGATCGAACCCGCGTCGTCGGCGACGTCGATCACGACCTGCTCGACCTTCTGGAACTGGTGCACGCGGTACAAGCCGCGCGTGTCGCGCCCCGCCGCCCCGGCCTCGCGCCGGTAGCACGACGACAGCGCCACGTAGCGGATCGGAAGCTCCTCGAGCTTGAGGATCTCGTCCATGTGCAGCGCGGTCACGGGCACTTCCGCCGTCCCCACGAGGCACAGATCGTCGCGTGAATCGCAGCGGTAGGCCTGGTCCTCGCCGCCGGGGAAGTAGCCAGTGCCGACCATGATCTGGCTGCGCACGAGCGTCGGCACGGTCAGCGGCGTGAAGCCGCGGTCGATCATCAGATCGAGCGCGTAACGCATGACCGCGGTCTCGAGCATCGAGAGCTCGCCCTTGAGCACGTAGTTGCGCGAGCCCGAGAGCCGCGCCGCGCGCTCGATCTCGAGCCAGCCCTGCGCTTCGGCGAGCGCGACGTGGTCGAGCGCCTTGAACTCGAACTTGCGCGGCTCGCCGACGCGGCGCACCTCGACGTTCTCGCTGTCGTCGCGGCCCTCGGGCACCTCGGCCGCGGGCACGTTCGGAATGCGCAGCAGCCGCGCCTCGAGATCCGCTTGCACCTCGCGCAGGCGCGTCTCGCCCGCCGCGAGCTGCGCCTTGAACGAGTTCACCTCGGCGATCAGCGCCGCGCGCTGGTCCGCCGGCGCCTTGCCGACTTCCTTGGAGAGCGCGTTCTGGCGCGCGCGGAGGTTGTCGACCTCGGTCTGCAGCGCGCGCGCGTCGGCGTCGACGCCGAGGAGGCCGTCGAGGTCGATCTGGATGCGCTTCTTGCGCGCGCCTTCGCGGACGAGGTCGGGTTGCTGGCGGATGAGCTTGAGATCGAGCACGGCGAAGGGTCTCGGAGGGTCGGCGCGAGTTGGAGGGGCAGGATTGTGCCGTCGCGCGCGCGGAGCGTCACTACGCGAGGCGGCGGCGGAACTCGAAGGCGGCCCTGGATGGCGGGGTGCGAAGCCGGCACGGAGGCGAGGCGGGCACGCCGAAACGACGCGACCGCGGCACGTCGAGCGCGCTGCGGTCGCCGATCGGGCGCGGGCTCACCGAGCCACGCCGTCGCACGAAGAGACGCGAAGGCGCTACTTCCAGGGGCTCTCCAACTCGCCGAAGAGCTTGTGCTTCTTCTCGACCAACTGGACCTCGACGGTCTCACCCTTCTTGATCTCGAAGGAGGTGTCGATCGGACGCCAGGTGTCAGCCTCGGAGAAGCGGAAGGAGCCATCCTCCTTGCGCTCGAGCATGTCCATCACGATGTCGATCTTCTCGGGCTTGCCGCCCTTCTTCGCGCCGGTCTTGCGCCAGCTCACTTCGGGGCGCGGCACGCAGTTCCAGAATCGCTCGTAGCGCTCCTTGCCGCTGCCGAACACGGCCACGGACTTGCCCTTCACGGTGATGCTCTCCTCCCCCGCTTCGACCGCGAAGTCGAAGCTGAAGGGCGCGCCGAGCGTGACGAGCGTTTCCGCGCCCTTGGTCACGTTCCAGCGCCGTGTGTCGCTTCCCGGCAGGATCAGGCACTTCGCCGTCTGCGCCTTCTTGCCCGTGCGCAGCTCGCCGACGAACAGCTCGTACGTGCCGATCGGCAAGGCGACGGGCTTCTTCGTCTCGCTCACGACGTCGAAGTAGCAGCCGTCGAGCGGCCCCGTGCCCTTCAAGATCAAGAACGTCGGTTGGACCGGGCCCTTGAAGTCGATCTTGACCATCGCGGTTTCGAGCGCGACGGGTTTGGCTTCGATCGTGTTGCCGCTCTGCTTCGGCGTCACCTCGTACCACGCGCCGCCGATCTCGAGGTACTTGCTCCAGGGCCGCGCGCGCTTCGACGCGCCGACCACCACCGTGTCGTAGTCGGGCTGTGCGATGCCGTCGGACAGGCCGGGGTAGTAGTACGTGAGCGGCGCACTGCCGTACACGCCGTCCATGTTGTCGTCGAGCACGCGCACCGGCACGGCGTTGATCGTCGTGATCACGCTCGCCGCGTTCATCACGTAGAAGCGCAGCTGCAGATCGTCCGGCTGCAGGTTGGTCTGCAAGCCTTGGAAGCGGTCGTCCTGGATGCCGGTCTTGAACACGAAGGCCCACTTCCGCGCCTCGTCGCCCGAGCCGAGGTCCAGGTCGACGGTCGTGAAGTTGCCGGTGAGTCCGAGGGTCTTCTCCGGCGTTCCGTCGCGGTTGGTGTCGACGGCGACCTTCGACGGCTCGCTGCGGATCACCGACGGCCCCTTCTCGCCGAGCGAGGTGAAATTCCCGCTCGAGCCCTTGGCCCCGAGGTTCACGATCGGCCACAGCACGTACGTGTCGTCGGCGGTGTAGACCGGGCGGTAGACCTCGTCGACGCTCTTGAGGGCTTCGAAGGCCGTCGCCACCACCACGGGCGCGGCCGCCGGCGCCGCGGCCGGATCGACCGCCGGCGGCGCGTTCGGATCGGTCGCCGGCGCCGGACCGTGGCCCAGCGCCGCCAGCCCGTCGTAGCGGATCTTGCAGGTCTGGTAGTAGTTGTGGTTGAGCTCGACCTTCTCGAAGTACTCGACCGCCTTGCCCCACATCTCGCACGCGCGCCGCAGGTCGGCGTCCTTCCCGCGGTTCGTGTCGTCGAGGTTGACCGCCGACATCGCCGCCGACTGCGCCGCGTAGTACATGTCGCCGAGCTCGGCGAAGCGCTGCGACATGCCCGCGTATTCCACGGCGAGCATTTCGTACTTCGCGCCTTCCTTCGGTCCGTTCAAGTTCTCCGTGTACTGCTTCACGAGCTCCCAGTAGCGCCGTTCGAGCTTGAAGCGCTCGTCGCGCCGCGCGCGGTCGAAGGCCAGCTCCGAGTGGTAGCGGTAGGACCTGTTGACGAAGTCGGTCTTGAACACGTCCTTCCACACGCGGGCGAGCGCCTGGAACTCGGACTCGAGTTCGTCGCTGTTCTTCACCGCCATCACGTTCGCGAGCTCCATCACGTGGCGGATCGCCTCGTCCTGGTTGCCGCGCACGAGCTTGGTCATCTCCTCGTAGGCGCCGACCTGCTGCGCGGACTTGAAGTTCTTCTGGAAGTCGGCGTAGCGGTCGAACCGCGGCGCGAGGCCGGCGAGCGGCTCGGCCGGCGAGGCGCCGAGGACGGGCGCGAGGACGCAGAGGATCGTGAGCGCGATCATGGCGGTGTTGAGCGAGCCGGTTTCGTCCCGTGCGGAGCGTGCTCGTGGCGGCGCTCGGCAGGCGTGGTTCAGTCGGGCGACGAAAGGCCGTCGCCCGAAGGAACGATGGTAGCCCGCCCCACCTCGCGGTCACAGTCCAGCGCCCCCCTCAACCTGCTCGCGCGGCCCGTTCGCGCACGCGGAGCGGGAGGCGAGAACTCGGCTTCCGGGGCCCGCTCGAAGCTCAGAACCCGCCGCCGCGGCGGGAGCTCATGCGCTTCAAGAAGTCACGCTCGCGCGCCGACAGGGAGCCGATCCCCTCGCGGTGGATGCGCTCGAGCAGCTCGTCGAGCTTGCGTTCGTCGTCTTGGATCTCGCTGGCGCGATGGGCCTTCGCGCGCGCCTGCCAGGCTTCGACGGGATCGAACCACAGCCACCCGAACTTGGCGAGCGCGAAGCCCAGGGCCGCGCCCGAGAGGTGCACGATGCTGTCGGTTCCGCCCGCGCCCCGCACGAGCCCGAAGACGTCGAGGAACACCAGCGCCGACGCGAGGATCCACAGCTTGAGCGGGAAGAACAACACGATGACGGTCGTGTGCGGCTGCAGCACCGCCATCGCGATCACGACCATCATCACCGCGCCCGACGCGCCGAGGACGGAGATGGGAGCTCCGTCGCCGAACAGCACGTACGCGAGAACTCGCACCAATCCGGGCACGACGATGCCGAGCGCATACAGCCACGCGAAGCGCCGCGAGCCCACGAGCCCTTCGAGCCAGGTGCCGAAGAAGTACAGCCCGAGCAGGTTGCCGAACAGGTGCATCGGCGAGTCCGGGCTGTGGATGAAGCCGAAGGTCACGATCTGCCACACCGGGACGAACGGCGCGAGCCCGACCCAGTCGTGCAGGTCGAGGCTGAGCCAGTACATCACGCGCCCGAGGATCGGGAACTGGCCGATCAGGAACAGGAACGGGAGCGCGAGCGCGACATTCGCGATGATCAGCGCGCGCACCACCGGCGTCATGCTCGGCAGCGAGACCGTCGGCAGCGGGCCCGAGTCGTGGTCGATGGCCATCGAGCGGCTCAGTGAACGTAGGTGAGCGACGGATGGCCGCTCTGCCGCGCCGCGGCGGTCAAGGTGTTCGCGAGAAGCATCGCGATCGTCATGGGCCCGACTCCGCCGGGCACCGGAGTGATCGAGCCCGCGACGGCGCGCGCTTCCTCGAAGGCGACGTCGCCGACCAGCGTTCCGTCGGCGCGGCGGTTGATGCCGACGTCGAGCACCACGGCGCCGGGACGGATCCACGAACCGCGGACGAGCTCCGCTCGGCCCACGGCGGCGACGAGCACCTCCGCTTCGCGGCACACGGCCGGCAAATCGGCGGTCTTCGAGTGGCAGATCGTCACCGTCGCGTCGCGCGCGAGCGCGAGGAGCGCGAAGGGCTTGCCGACGAGCATCGAGCGTCCGAGCACGACCACGCGCTTGCCGGCGAGCTTCACGCCCGCGCGGTTCACGAGCTCGATGCAGCCGGCCGGCGTGCACGGCACGAGCCCGCGCGGATCGCCCAGGGTGAGCGCGGCGACGTTCTCGGGGTGCAGGCCGTCGACGTCCTTGCGCGGATCGATGGCGCGCACGATGCGCTCGGAGTCGAGCCCGCGCGGCAGCGGCAACTGCACGAGGATTCCGTGCACGCTGCGGTCGTCGTTGAGCTCGCGCACCACGGCTTCGAGCCTCTCCTGGGGCGTGTCCGCCGCGAGCCGGAGCGTGCGCGCGTCGAAGCCCGCGTCCTGCGCCGCCTTGTCCTTGTTGCGCACGTAGACCTGGCTCGCGGGGTCTTCGCCGACCAGCACGACCGCCAGGCCGGGCTTCACGCCGTGCGCCGTCAACTGCAGCGCGCGCTCGCGAACGCCCGCGCGAACCTGCGCGGCGATCGCCTTGCCGTCGAGAATCTTCGCGCCGCTCTGCACCCCGCTCGCCTCGATCACTTCGCAACTCCCCGCGCGGCGAGTTGCTCGCCTTCGCTCACATCGGTTCTGGAGGCCTGGGATTCAGCGGCCGGACCCTGCATGCCCTCGCGCGGAACCACGTTGTCGTCGGTGTAGCGGTGCAGGCTCTTCTGGCTGTCCGGCAGGTACCCGAACAGTTGGAACGTGACGAAGATCGAGAGCGCGCCGCCCATCAACATCGCCATGGCCTTCTCGCCGCGGTAGCCGCCGAGCATGCGCAAGTGGATGTACACGACGTAGATCAGCCACGTGATCAGCGCCGAGTTCTCCTTGCTGTCCCAGCCCCAGTAGTTGGCCCACGCCTCCTGCGCCCAGAACGCTCCCATCCACAGTCCGGCCGTGAGGAAGGGCATGCCGACCGAAAACGCGCGGAAACTCACCTCGTCGAGCTCCTTCTCGAGCTTCGCGACGACCGCGGGGCCGGGCAGATTCCCGGTTTTCTTCAGCACGAAGAAGATCGCGCCGCACACGAGCAGCACCGGCAGGGTGACGATCTGCGCAAAGGGGGTGAGCGCGAGGAGCACGAGCGTGAGCACCTGCAGCTTGCGCGTCTGTCCGCCGACGAACACGCCGCTCCAGAAGCGCATGCAGAAGTACACGAGGCAGATCAGGCCGGCGATCGCGAGGGTCGCGTAGCTGAAGATCAGCGCCGAGAGGTGCGGCGCGAACCAGTAGGACTGGAGCGCCGGCGGAAGGTCGCGTTGCGCGGTCGAGAGCGTGCCCAGGTAGACGTGCGTCATCAGCGCGCCGCCGAACACGAGCGCCATCAGCGCGTCGTCGAGGATCGCCCAGCCCGGTCCGCGGCCGCGCAGACCGAGCGCGTAGTGCAGCGCGACCATCGACACGAGCAGCGCCAGGCTGAACATCGACAGCACTTCGCTCATGGTCTGGCTGGGGAAGTGGTTCACCTCGAGGTAGCGCTGCCACATCGAGAGCCCCATGCCCGCCGTCGCGAGCCACAAGAGGCCGGCCGTGACGCGCGCGGCCCAGGGACTCCGCGCCGAACCGTCGGCGCCGCGGCGCTTCGCGCGCGCGTGCAGCGCCATCGACACGAACGACAGCGCGATGCCGACGACGA
>CALFYL010000018.1 GCA_937952135.1 uncultured Planctomycetia bacterium | reverse complement strand
GACAAAAAAAGGCGCCGGTCCGCCTCAGGGGGGCGGCCGGCGCCTCGAGCATCAGGAGAGTCTCGCGGGGCCGAGCCGTCGCGCCGGGGTGCAGCCGACGCGGGCGGCCGTTTGGCCTCGCACCTTGGTTAGAGCCGAGGAAGCAGCATTTGGCAGGTCCGGGGCGGCCAATTCGATCCCGGAAATGACCTCCCTGTTATGCGGCGTCGTCCGGCGGCGGCGTGCGGCGGCGTGCGGCGGCGGGCGGCGGCCGGCGCGCCCCGCTCCGACCCGGCTCACGCCGCGGCGCTGACCCGGTCCCGGCCGGCGTGTTTGGAGGCGTACAGCGCCTCGTCGGCGCGCGCGATCAGGCTCAGCGTGCTCTCGCCCGGCATCCACTGCGCCGCGCCGATCGACACCGACACCGGCAGGCCCTTGTAGCTCGCGCGCTGCTCGACGCCGTAGTCCGCTACGGCGTTGCGCAGATCCTCCGCGATCGCCATCGCGTTCGCGAGGTCGCAGGTGGGCAGCACGACGACGAACTCCTCGCCGCCGTAGCGCGCCACGAGGTCGCCGCGTCGCACGTTGTCGTTCAGCACGTTCACCACGTCCTGCAGCAAGCGGTCGCCGACCTGATGGCCCATCGTGTCGTTGAACTTCTTGAAGTGGTCGAGGTCCATGAGCAGCAAGGCGAAGGGCAGCTTCGTGCGCGCGCTCTGCGTCGCCATGAACTCCAGACGCTCCATCAGCCGCCGGCGCGTCGCGGCGCCGGTGAGCGGATCCTGCGTCGCCATGCGTTCCTTTGCCTTGCTGAGCTCCTCGTACTGCATGAGCAGCGAGAGTTGTTCGGCGATGATGCCGAGACAGCGCTCCTCGCCCTCGATCGGAGCACGGCCCGAACGTCCGCGGTCGGCGACGAGCAGCAGGCGCTTGCCGGGGCTCACCTCGCGCAGCGGCGCGACGGTGGCGTCGCTCGCACCGATCAGTTCGAGCACGAGGTCGTGCGCCTGAAGGTTGTCCTCGCGTGTGACGATCCTCGGTTCGTTGAAGTACGACCGGTCGCTCGGGAACGGCGCCCACAGCCCCTCGCCGACCTTCGAGTGGCCGCTGGCCGCGCTCGCGCACACGACTTCGAGCTTCGCGGCCGCCGAGTCGATCTCGAGGCACGCGATGCGGTGGAAGCCCATCGCTTCCATCGCGCGGAACATCACGCCCGGCAGCGGATCGCCGTCGCCGAGGCGGTTGAGGCCGTACTGCAGCACCGTGTTGACCGATTCCTCGGCGCGCAGCTTCGCCTCGGAGGCGAGCAGCCTCTCGCGCAGCTCGCGCTGGATCCGCTGCGCGGCGGCGAGGCGCTGCGCCGGGGACTCCGCCGCCGGGCTCGCGATCTCGGCCGCGGCTTCGACGGCTTCGCGCGCACGTTCGAGCACCTGCGCGACGTCGACCTGCTCGAGAAGCGCGGCGACGTCCGCGGGCGGCTCGCCCTGGCGCGCGCCCGCGTTCAGCGGGAAGCCGGCCAGGCTCGCGAGGTGCTGTCCGGCGCGCGCCAGCGACCCGAGTCGCGTGTCCACGCCGCTCTGCGCGAGGCGTTCGAGCTGTTCGGGGGTGCGGTACGCGCACGCGACGACGTCCTGGAACTCGAGGGGCAGGTTCCAACTGTCGGCGATCGCCACCGCCAGACTCTCGTGGTCGACGCCGAGCGCCTGGCGTTCGACTTCGAGGGCGCGGCGCACGTCTTGACCGGTGCAGCGCGCGGCCAACTCGGGCGCGTGCGCTTCGAAGAGCTGGTCCAGTGCGATCGAGCCGACGCACGCGAGCAAGCCCGCGGCGTAAGCGACTTCGGGTTCGTCGCGGCCGCTGGCGACCGCGAGCTCATACGCGCACGTGGCGGCCGCGACGGCGTGGGCGTTCGCCGCGCGAGTGCTCTGGGAGCGCGCATGGGCGGCTTTGGTGTCGCTGGACGGGGACTCGCTGCGCAGCTCCGTTCGCAGCGACAACTCGCGGAGGCCGCCGACACCGAGCGCGTGAACGGCGTTCGGGATGTGAAGCGCGTTGCGGCGCTTGAGCGCTTCGGCCGGCAGGCGGCGGAGCACTTCGACGGCGAGGCCGGGGTCGGTGCGCACGAGTTCGACGAGCGGTCGCAGCGACGCGGGCTCGGACAGCGCGATCTCGAGCAGTCGCGACACCGTGTCGGGCGGCGAAGCGAGCGTGGACAGGCGCTGGAGCGCGAGCTGCGCGCGGTGGACGCTATGCAAGGCGCGCCTCCGCCAGGTTGCGGGGCGCCGGCGACGCGGCGGAGCGTTGGAACGAGCGAGGCGCCGACGAAGGTGTCGTCGGGCGAGCGCCGGGGGGGGCGTTGAGCATGGAATCGACCGGGCGGGGCTGAGGGGGGAGTTCCGCTCTTTCGGCGGCGCGGCGGCGGCGACGTGAGGCGGCGGCGCCGGGTCGGTGGATGGGAGCGCGCCCGTTGCGGCGCATTTCCGGGACGTCCGGGCGGGTGTCGCGAAACGCGACACAAGCTTCGCGTCGGAATGGGCGACACCCCACCCGGACCTGCGCGGACGCGCGCTCGGACGGTCCGCTCACCCATGTCGATCCCCATCCTGTTCCGCGCGCCCGCGGTGCTCCAACTCGGCGCCGAAAGCGCTACGCGCGGCGCGCTGACCGCGAACCAAGGCCCCGATCTCACGCGCTACGCGCTCGTTTGCGCCGCGCTGCTCGTCGGGATCCTCGGCGTCGCCTGGCTGCTGCGGCGCGTGCTCGGCGGCGCCATCTCGCGCCGTGCGGCCGCGCGCTCGCTGCAGATCCTCGACGTGTTGCCGATGGGCGGGAAGCACCGGCTCGCGGTCGTGCGCTGCTACGACCGCACGTTCCTGCTCGGACTGGGAGAGAAGGAACTCTCCTCGATCGCCGAGCTCGACGGCGTCATCGCGCCGACCACCGAGACGCCGCCTTCGCGCGCCGATCTCGCAGCTTTTGCCGGAGTGCTCGAGCGCGTCGCGCCCGCCGCGCCGCGCCCGGCCGTGATGCGCAAGGAAGGCGTGCTCGGATGAACTTGCTCTCGCGTTGGACGAGCGTGCTGTGCCTCGCGTTCGCCGTGTTGTTCTCGGGCCTGCCCGGCTTCGCCCAAGACGCGGCGCCGGTCGCGGCCAGCGTCGATGCGTCGCTGGCGATGGGCCCGCAGCCGCTCGAAGCGGTCGCACCGCTCGTCGATGAGCTCACCAAGGCCGGCGAGCAGACCTTCGACGAGGGCCGGATGTCGACCGCGGTCGAGATCGCGGTGCTGCTCACGATTCTGTCGGTGCTGCCCGCGATCCTGATCACCATCACGAGCTTCACGCGCATCGTGATCGTGATGAGCTTCGTGCGGCGCGCGCTGTCGACCAACGAACTGCCGCCCAACCCGGTGATCATCGGGCTCGCGCTGTTCCTGACGACCTTCATCATGGCCCCGGTCGCCGAACGCATCTACGAGCGGGCCTGGATCCCGTACCGCGCCGGTCAGATGGCGATGCAGCCCGCCGGAGAAGCCGCGTGGGTCGAGCTGCGCGGTTTCCTCGTCGCGAACACGCGCGAGAGCGAGCTCGAGCTGTTCGCGGAGCTCGCCAAGCTGCCCGAGGACGCGCGCGCCGTCGAAGCGCTGCCGCTGCGCGTCGTCGTGCCGGCCTTCGTGACGAGCGAGCTGAAGACCGCCTTCCAGATGGGCTTCCTGCTGTTCCTGCCGTTCCTGGTGATCGACCTGGTCATCGCGAGCGTGCTGCTCTCGATGGGCATGTTCATGTTGCCGCCGGTGATGGTGTCGACGCCCTTCAAGATCTTGATCTTCGTGCTCGTCGACGGCTGGCACCTGCTGTGCGAGTCGCTGGTCGGGTCGTTCATCGTCAACTGAGCCTCGCAGCACCCAGGGAACCAACGTGAACGAACTCGACCTTCAAGTCGCGGAGCTGGCGCGCGAGATGCTCGTCACCGCGCTCGTGCTCGCCGGACCGATGCTGATCGTCGGCCTGATCGTCGGCGTCGGCGTGAGCGTGTTCCAGGCGCTGACCAGCGTGCAGGAGCAGACGCTCTCGCTCGTTCCGAAGATGCTCGCCGTGCTCGGCGTCGCGCTGCTGCTCCTCGTCCCGTCGCTCGGGATCCTGCGCGACTACACGCTGCGGATCTTCGCGCAAATGGTGTCCTTCGGCCTCTCGTGAGGACGCGATGCTCGAAGACGGAACCCTGGCGGCCTTCGGACTGTTCATGATGCGCACCAGCGCGCTCGTGCTCGCCACTCCGTTCTTCGGCGCCGAGTCCACCTTCGGCGGCGTCAAGGTCGTGCTGATCGCCTCGCTCGCGCTGATCTCGTACACCGCCTTCGGCGTGCCGCTGCCCGACGCGCAGGCCCCGCTGGCCTTCGCGGTGCTCGCGATGCGCGAGGTTCTGATCGGGCTCTCGCTCGCGCTCGTGCTGCAGTTCGCGCTGCTCGCGGTGCGCGTGACCGGCGAGATGATCGGTCAGGAGATGGCCTTCAACATGGCGAGCGTCGTCGACCCCGCGACGGGTCTGAGCACGCCGCTGGTCACGCAGCTCTACGAGGCTTGCTTCATGCTCGGCCTGCTCGCGGTCGACGGCCACCACTTGATCCTGCGCGCACTCGGTTCGTCCTTCGAGCGCGCGCCCGTCGGCGCGTTCGGCATCGAAGGCGATCTCTCTGGCGTGGTCGTGCGCCAGATGTCGCAGATGTTCGCCGCCGGCGTGACCTTCGCCGCGCCGGTGCTCGTGCTGCTCTCGCTCACCTCGCTCGTGATGGGCCTGCTCGCGCGCACCGTTCCGCAGATGAACGTGCTCGAGATCGGCTTCACGCTGCGCATCGTCGTGGGTTTGCTCGGGATGACTCTGTTCTCGCCCTTGATCGCGCCCGCGCTCGCCTCGCTGTTCGGCGCCGTCGACGCGGGGCTCGAGACCGTGCTGGGAATCGTGGGGAGCTGAACCGTGGCCGACGAAGACGACGATCCGGACTCCAAGACCGAAGAGGCGAGCCCAAGGCGCCTTCAGGAGGCGCGCGAGAAGGGCCAGGTCGCCTTTTCGAGCGAGCTCCTCGCGGCCGTCGTGCTCGCGGCGTGGCTCGGCGCGTTCCTGTTCGCCGGCGGCTCGATGTTCGAGGCCTTCGGCGTCGCGCTCGAGAGCGTGGTCACCGACGTCGGGCACAGCGGGCGCACCGAGTTCACGGTGCAGGACGCCGCCGCGTTCGTTCAGCGCTTCGCGCGCCAGACGTTCCTGCCTGCGCTGACGCTGATCCTGCTGTCCGCGGCGGTCGCCGCGCTCGTCGGTTACGGCCAGGTCGGCTTCGCGATCTCGACCAAGGCGCTCGAGTTCGATCCCAGCAAGCTCGACCCGAACAAGGGCGTGAAGAAGCTCTTCGGCGCGCGCGCGGTGATGCGCACGCTGATGTCCCTCGCCAAGACGCTGACCATCGTCGGCGTGACGGCGACCATGGCGTGGCTGCAGCTCGAGGAGATCACCTCGCTGGTCGCGCTCGAGATCGGACCCGCGCTCGCGGGCCTCGGCCGGATCGTGCTGCGCTGCCTGTCCGCGGCGCTCGTCGCCATCGTCGCCATCGGGGTGTTCGACCTCTTCATGCAGCGCCGTCAGTTCAACAAGGAGCTGCGCATGTCGAAGAAGGAGCTCAAGGACGAAGCGCGCCAGTCGGACGGCGATCCGCACGTGAAGGCGCGCATTCGGCGCGTGCAACGCGAGATGGCGCAACGGCGCATGATGGCCGAGGTGCCCACCGCGACGGTGGTCATCACCAACCCGACGCACTACGCGGTCGCGCTCTCGTACGAACGCGAGGCGCCGGCGGAGAAGCGCGGCGCGCCGCGAGTCGTCGCGAAGGGCGCCGACCATGTCGCGCTGCGCATCAAGGAACTCGCGCGCGAGTCCGGAGTGGTCGTCTACGAGAACGCGCCGCTGGCGCGCACGTTGCACGCGCGCTGCGAGATCAGCGACGAAGTCCCCACCGAGCTCTACCAGGCCGTGGCCGAGGTGCTCGCGTACGTCTTCGAGGTCCAGAAGCACGCGCCCAAGCGGCGCGCGCCGGCCCTCGCCTGAGGTGAACGATGGCCCAATCCGCAGCCAACACAGCCCAGCAGCTCGGCGGCACGATCCGGCGCTACGCCGACTGGGTCGTCGGCGTCGGCGTGCTCGGACTGGTCGTCACGCTGATCTCGCCGCTTCCTCCGGCGCTGCTCGACGCGCTGCTCGCGCTGAACATCGCCTCGTCGCTGCTGCTGCTCCTGCTCGCGATGAACTCCTCGCGCGCGGCCGAGCTGTCGGTGTTCCCGACGCTGCTGCTGTTCTCCACCTTGTTCCGTCTCGGTCTCAACGTCGCGAGCACGCGCCTGATCCTGTCGGGCGGCGACGCCGGCGCGATCATCAAGGCCTTCGGCGACTACGTGTGCGGCTCGAGCCTCGCCGTCGGGATCATCGTGTTCCTGATCCTGGTCGTGATCCAGTTCGTGGTCATCACCAAGGGCTCCACGCGCATCAGCGAAGTGGCCGCGCGCTTCGTGCTGGACGCGATGCCGGGCAAGCAGATGGCGATCGACGCCGACCTGAACAGCGGGCTCATCGACGCCGACGAAGCGCGCAAGCGCCGCAGCCAGGTCGCGACGGAGGCCGAGTTCTACGGGGCCATGGACGGCGCCTCGAAGTTCGTCCGCGGCGACGCGATCGCCGGGCTCATCATCACGGCGCTCAACCTGCTCGGCGGCGTCACGATCGCGATGTTCAACGGGGCCTCGCTCTCGGAGGCGGGCGAGCGCTTCTCGCTGCTGTCGATCGGCGACGGCCTGGTGAGCCAGATCCCGGCGCTGCTCGTGTCGACCGCTTCGGGCGTGCTCGTCACGAAGGCTTCGAGCGAATCCAGCCTCGGCATGCAGATGATGGCGCAGCTCGGCGGCCGCCCGCGCGCGACGCTCATCGCGGCCGGCATGATGTTCCTGATCGGCCTGCTGCCGGGGCTGCCGAAGCTGCCGTTCTTCCTGCTCGCGACGGTGTTCCTGCTCACTTGGCGCTCGACGCGCAACGTGAAGTCGTCGGACGAGCTGCTCGCGGAACCCAAGCCCGTCGACCTCGCGGCGCAGAACGCCAAGCCCGCCGCGCCGACCGCCGACCAGGAGAACGAGGCCGCGCTCGAGCTGCTCAAGGTCGACCGCGTGTCGATGGAGATCGGGTACCGCTTGATCCCGCTCGTGCAGGATCCGCGGGGGCAGGGAATCCTCGAGCACATCGCGCAGTTGCGCCGGCGCTTCGCGTCGCGCGAGGGCGTCGTGCTGCCGCCGGTGCGCATCAAGGACAACATCAAGCTCGCGCCGAACTCCTACCGCGTGCTCATCAGCGGCCAGGAAGTCGCCCGCGGCGAGATCGAGCCGGGCCAGATGATGGCCATGGATTCGGGCGCGACGTCGGGCAAGCTGCGCGGGCGCGCCACGAAGGATCCGGCCTTCGGTCTGCCGGCGCTGTGGATCGCCGAGAGCGCGCGCGACGAAGCGGAGCTGCTCGGCTACACGGTCATCGACCCGGTGAGCGTGCTCGTGACGCACCTGACCGAGGTGCTGCGAGCGACGCTCGGCGACGTGCTCACGCGCGACGACGTCAAGGACCTCGTCGAAAACGTCAAGAAGGTGTCGCCAGCGGTCGTCGAGGAGCTGATCCCCGCGAAAATCGGCTACGGCGAGGTGCAGGCGGTCCTGCGCAACTTGCTGCGCGAAGGCGTCGCGGTGCGCAACATGCCGGCGATCCTCGAAGTCATCGCGGACCACGTCGGGCGCACCAAGGACCCCGACACGCTGACCGAGCTCGTGCGCCAGCGGCTCGGGCGCGCGCTGTGCGAGAACCACGCGGACTCCGGCGGTGTCGTGCACGTCGTGACGCTCGATCCGCGCATCGAAGCGCGGCTCGCGAGCGCCGTCGGCGGCCCGAGCGACCCCGAGGCGGCGCCCGTGAGCCCGGCGTACTTGCAACGGCTCGTCGAGAAGATCGGCGACCACGTCGCGCAAGGCGCGAAGACCGGCGCCGACGTGGTGTTGCTGGCGCGCGCGAACGTGCGGCGCTTCCTCGGCGAACTCGTCCGCGCATCCCTGCCCAAGGTGAGCGTGCTGTCGTACCAGGAAGTCACGCCGGCCAAGGCCCTGAACACGGTCGCCACGGTGCGACTCGAGGAGTGAGCGATGCAGATCCACCGAGTACGCGGCAAGGACCTGCGCGACGCGCTGCGGCGCGCAGGAGATCGATTCGGAGCGGAGGCCTTGGTGCTCTCGCACGAGACGCTGCCCGACGGCGACGTGATGGTCGCGGTCGCCGATCCGGTGCGCACGCTCGTCTCGCGCGGCGAATTGGCGGGTTCGTCGAAGGCGGCGACTCCGCGCTCGCGCGGCGCGGCCGATGTCGAGCGCGTGCTCACGCGCAGCGGAACGTCGCGCACCTTGACGGAGGCGGTGCTCGCGCACGTCGCGAAGACCGGCGCGAGCGGCCCGTACGCGCTCGACGCAGCGGCGCAGCTCCTGGGACAGCGCGTTCAAGTCGCGGCGGGTCCGCGCTTGCCTGCGCGCAACGTCGACGCCGCGGTGCAGCCGTGCGTGCTCGCCTTCGTCGGACCGACCGGCGTCGGCAAGACCACGACGCTCGCCAAGATCGCCTCGCGCATGGCGCGCCTCGGCCGCCGCGTGTCGCTCGTGAGCATGGACACGCAGCGTCCAGGCGCCGTCGACCAGCTCGCGGCCTACGCGAAAGCCATGCAGGCGCCGCTCGACACGGCCGCCGACGGCGCGGCGCTCGCGCGCATCCTCGCGCGCAGCAGCGAGCGCGATTGCGTGCTCATCGACACGACCGGGCGCTCGCCGCGCGACGCGCGCGCGCTCGCGGAGCTCGCGGCCAGCCTCGCGCTCGCGGGAGCGGGCGGCAGCCTGTCGACCTACCTCGTGCTCTCGGCCGCGGCGAGCCCGTCGGCGCTCGAAGAGGCGCGGCGCGGCTTCGCGGCGACGCGGCCCGACGCGTGGATCGTGACCAAGCTCGACGAGACGCGCGCGCCGGCCCCGGTGCTCGAGGCCGCCGCGAGCGACCGCGTCGGCATCGCGTTCCTGTGCGACGGCGCCGACGTCGAAGCGCACCTCGAACGCGCGAACGCCGAGCGCTTCGCCGATCTGTTCCTGCGCGGGAGGCTCGCGTGAAGGCGCGTGCACCGGCGCCGCTGCTGCTCGTTTCCGGCGGAAAGGGCGGCGTCGGCAAGACCACCGTGGCGGCGAACCTCGCCGCGCACATGGCTTCGAAGGGCGCGCGCGTGCTGCTCGTCGACCTCGATCTCGGCCTTGCGAACGTCGACGTCGTGCTCCGGCTCGACGCGCGTTCGACGCTCGAGGACGTGCTCGCGGGCCGCTGCGGCTGGCGTGAATGCGTCGTGACCGCGCAAGGCGGAGTCCACGTGCTCCCCGCGGCCTGCGGCGAGGCGAGCCTCGCGAACCTCGACAAGGCGCGCCTCGCGACGCTGTGCGAAGGCATCGCCGAGCTCGCGCGCGACTACGACGTCGTGATCGGCGACAGCCCGGCCGGCATCGGCGCGGACGTGCTCGCCTTCGCGGCCGCCGCGCAGCTCGTATGGGTCGTCACCACGCCCGATCCCGCGGCCTTGAGCGACGCGTACGGGCTCATCAAAGCGCTGCACTCGCAGGCGCGCGACGAGGGCCGCGACCTCGCGACGCCGGAGCTCGTTCTCAACTGTGTGAACGGCGTCGAGGAAGCGCGCGACCTCGCCGCGAAGCTCAGCGCCGTGTGCGAGCGCTTCCTCGCACGCGCGCCGCGGCTCGCGGGCTGGCTCCCGCGCAGCCACCGCATCCACGAGGCCTGCCGGCGCCAGACGTTGTTCGCGCTCGCGAGCTCGGCCAGCGGCGCCGCGCGCGGCCTGGAAGCCCACTGCATCGAGGCGCTCGCGCGCCGAGTCGCACGTCTGACCGAGGCCCGAGAACCGGCGTTCGCGGCCGCTCAAGCTTGAGGAAGACATGGCCGACACACCCATCACGGCGCATCCACTCTCCGCCAGCTGGCTCGCTCTCGGCGGGCGCTGCGCGGCTGCGGGCGGCGCCCTCTGCGCTCTGCTTTCGCTCTGGTTCGACGCGCCCGTGTGGGTGGCTTCGCTCCGCGGCGCCGCCATGTGGCTGGCTCTTCGCTGGCTCGTGCGGCTCACCGCGAGCGCGGCGCTTGCCACGCTCGAGCCCGACGAGGAAGCAAGCCCCAAGTCCACCAAATGAAACCCCGCCCTGATCTGTCGATCCGATGAGCGACGCCGCCGGCAATCCCTACGCCGCCAGCTTCGACCGCGAGAAGCTGATCCTCGACCACGTGCCGCTTCTGAAGCACCTGGTCGGGCGGATGTCGTTCGATCTGCCCTCGTCGGTCGATCGCGACGACCTGTTCGGCTACGGCATGCTCGGCCTGATCCAGGCCGCCGATTCCTGGGAGCCCGGCCGCGGCCTGAAGTTCTCGACCTACGCGTTCCCCAAGATCCGCGGCGCGATCCTCGACGAGTTGCGGCGCGCGGACTTCCTGCCGCGGGGCCGGCGCGAGAAGGTCCGCGAGCTCGACCGCGCGGTTGCGGAGCTCGAGCAGAAGTCCGGCTTCGCGCCGACGCCCGAGGAACTCGCGGCGCACCTGGGCGTCGACCTCGACGAGGTCGACGAGATCCTGCTCAGCGCCAAGAGCGCGGGCCACGCGTCGCTCGACGAGGACGTGAGCGAAGCGCTGTTCGCGCGGCTCGGCGATCCGCGCAGCGACGACCCGCAGGACTCCGTGGAGTTCAGCGAGCTCAAGGAGCTGCTCGTCGAAGCGATCAAGCTGCTTCCCGACCAAGAGCGCACGGTGATCACGCTGTACTACGGCGAGGAGCTGCTGCTGCGCGAGATCGCGGAGGTGCTCGACGTCACCGAGTCCCGCGTCAGCCAGATCCACACCCGCGCGCTCTACCGGCTCAACCGCGAGCTGACGGCGCGCACGGACCGCGTCCGGCGCTGAGACGCCTCCTCCCGACCATGCAAGCCATCGTCAAGAAGCAATTCGTGCAGATCGACGGCGCCGAGGCCGGCGCCGCGCCGCGCGCCGCCGCCACGGCGCAGCGTTGCAAGAAGAACGTGCGACTGCTGCGCGTCGACTCGATCGTGCACGCCCTCGAAGTCACCTGTTCGTGCGGCGAGTCGACGGTGGTCGAGCTCGACTACGCGCCCCACAAGGAATGAGCATGTCCACGCCCCGCTTCACGTTCGCTGCGCTCGCCGGCGCGGCGCTGTTCCTCGCGAGTTGCGCGCAGCTCGGCGCCGGCGGCGAGTCCAACGCACGCCCGCTCGTTTCGAGCGCCGAGGGTTGGAACGGCTCGCAACTCTATGCACGCGACGGGAGCGTCGTCGGGCAGGCGCCGGCGGCCGCGGAGACGCGCACCGCGGCCCCGCGCGAGCTCGCTTCCGCGGACGGCGGCCGCATGTACATCCTCGAGCTGTACCAGAAGGCGATCGAAGAGCGCGACGCGCTGCAGGGCGAGCTCGGGTCGCTGCGAAACGAGCTTCGCTCGGTGCACGAAGCGCTCGTGGCCTCGGACGCCGACCTCGACGGCGCGGACGCCGAGATCGAGCGTTTGCGCGCGGAGAACCAACGCTTGCTCGACGAGAACATCGAACTCGCGGCGCGCCTCACCACGGCGCAGATCCGCCGGTTGCAGGTCGAGAAGATCCTGCTCGAGATGCGGGTCGAGGAACTGAAGGCCCTGCAGGCCGCGGCCGCGGCGACGACGGTGACGCCGCCGGCGCCCGAGAACCTCGAGCGCAAGCTGTGAGGGGTTCGACCCGACGCCTCGGCGGTCTCGTCGCCATGCTGCTCGCCGCGCTCGGCGCGAGCTCGTGCGCGATGGTCTATCGCGAACCGCCGCCGCTGCTCGCTCAGACGCGGCAGGTGGCCGACTACCCGACCTATTCGCTGCGCCGCATCGGTCTCCTGCCGCTCGTCGGCTCGAGCCTCGACTCGCGCCGCCAGCAGGAGTTCCGCCAGGCGTTCCTGTTCGAGTTCGCGCGCAACGCGCCGTACGAAGTGGTCGCGCTCGACGAGTCGCAGATCGCCGAGGTCGATCCGTCGCGGCCCCACGAGCGCGGCGAGTACTCGTCGCGCACCGTGCTCGAGCTCGCGAAGCGCTTCCGGCTCGACGGCCTGCTCGTCGGCGCGGTCACGCAGCTCGAGGTCTACTCGCCGCAACTGCTCGGCGTGCAGCTCGAGCTCGTCAGCGCCGAGACCGGCCTCGTGATCTGGTCGTCGTCCGTGCACATCGACGGCGCCGACCGCTCGCTCACGCCGAACTTCGAACACTTCCGGCGCATGCAGCGCGACGACCCCGCCGGTTCGGCGGATCTGCAGGTCACTCTGCTCTCGCCCGCCCGGCTCGCGCGTTTCGCGGCCTACGAGATCGCGCGCACGCTGCAACGTTGACGCCCGAGCGGCGCGCGGCCGCTCAGAACGAGAACAGCGACTGCACGTAGACGTACGACGTGTCGCCGTTGCCGCTCGCGTTGGGCGCGCTCTCGAGGAACCCGCCGTTCGCCATGTACGCCGCTCCGAACTCGAGCATCCAGTTGCCCGGGAAGACGTTCCAGCGAACGCGGCACTCCGAGAAGTCGCCGACGTGGTCGCCCGAACTCCCCGTCGCATCGCGCACGCCGCCGGGCGTGTAGGTGTCGGTGTCCGAGGCGAGGTAGACGGGCCGGTGCGCCAACATCACTTCGACGTCCTTGCGCGGGCTCAAGATCGCTCGCAGGCCCGGAGTCATCACGTTCGAGCGCGCGATCGCGCCCAGGATGCCCGTGGGGCCGAACTCGAAGCGCCGCGCGCCGAACAACGTGTCGAAGCGGTTGTTCTCGTTGTCGTTCGGTGAGTCGTCGCCGCTCGCGTAATCGAATTGCAGCACCGCGCGCGGACGCCAGGCCGCGTCGAAGGTGTAGCCGCCTTCGAGGTGCACGAACTCCGCTTCGTGGTCGAGCTCGGTGTTCGACGTGGTGTTCGTGCGCGACTCGCCGAACTGGTAGCTCGCCTCGAGCTCGTAATCCACTCGCTCCGTCGCCGGCCGCTTCACCAGCCGCCCGCCGACGGTCGTCAGCGCGCGGTTCGCCGTCGCAAGCGCGTGCGCGTCCTGTTCGTCGAGCCCGAGGTAGTACAGCTCGCCGTTCACCTTCTCGAACACGTCCGCGAAGGTCGCGTACAGGCCCCAGAACTTCACGTGCCGGTTCTCCTCGTCGAGCTCGACGTCGTTGTCGAGCAGCTCGTCGAAGTCCGTCGGCAAACGCCGCGTCGGCAACGTGAAGAAGGCTTGCAGCGAGCTCTTCGAAGCCGTCTCCCAGCGCGCGTTCACGCCCAGGAAGGTGTTCGTGGTGTTGCGGAAGTCGTTGCGCGCGACCAGCCGCCGACCGCCCAGGTCCATCGTGTGCCGGCCGAAGATCACCGACGCCTTGTCGTCCGCGCGGAACACGCTCCGGCCCTCGTACCCGGCGAAGAGCTGCACCATCTCGAGCGCGTTCACGATCGTCGTGTCGACGACCGAACCGTCGTCCGACTCGTACTGGCGCGCGTCCCACACCTCGCCGGTGGCGATGAAGCCGCCCAGGTTCACGTCCGCGCGAAGCGTCGTTCGCACGGCCCACACATGGTCGCTGCCATCGAGGCCGCCCGCCGCGCGGAACTGCCCGTCGAGCGCCTCGAAGCGCGTGCGCTGCATGCCGCTCACCCTCAGCCACTCGGGAAGTCCGAGCGCCTTCTGGAGGCGCCACGGGTCCGCCTTCTCAGGTTGGCTCGCCTTCGGCGTCGAGGTCGCGGCGGGCGGAGTCGGTGATTGCGCGTTCAGGGAGGCCGCGGCGACGAGGACGGCGAGGCAGCTCGCGCTCGAGTGGATCGACATTCCGTTGAGGTGGGGGGCAGGGAGGAGACGGCGAAGCCGTGCTCGAGAACGGTGGGGAGTGCGTCGCGTGTCGGCGGGTTGCCGTTTCGGATCGTTCGCGGGGCGCCGCGCGGGCAAGTCCCGTTCCGACGCGCGCCGAACTGTCCTTCGCCCGTGTTCCGCCACGGCGGCGGCCGCGCAGTCTCCGTTTTCCGTCGCGGCCAAACCACGGGCTGTAACGCGTAGGTAGCGCGGGGCCACGCGGATTGGACTCCTATACGCCAGCACCGGCCCGCGATTTCGAATCGCGAGCCGGTGCTGGGATGGGTTCTCGGGCGCCCGCGCGAGGCGGGTGGAGCGTCGCTCACTCGCCGGCGAGCATGCGGTGCGCGGCGCGCGCGATCAGCTCGTCGGCGTTGAGCCGGCCCTGCTGGTGCAGTTCCTTGAGCTCCGCGAGCCGCTCGGCGCGCGCGTCGTCCGAAGTGCGCGCCATCGAGAGCGCGCGGTCGACGAGCTTCTTCGACTCCGCCGAGATCTCGATCTGGTCGTTGCTCGCCGAGCCGGGGCCCTGCGTGTTCTTGGCGCGCTTGTCGAGCTCGGCGCGGTACTCGTTGCGCGCGTTCGTCACCTGCTGCGCGAAGCGCGGCGCGTTCTTTTCCGTGTAGTGCGCGCGCGCGTTCGCGATGCGCGTCTGGCGGGCGTCGCGGTGGGCGTCGCGCGCTTCCTTGACCTGCTTGGCGGCCTGCTCGGGGTCGACCGCCGGCTGGGCGTCGCTCTTCACCGGTTCGGAGAGCGGCTGGCGATCCTTGATCGACTCGCGCGCGGGGCGGGTGGGATCGAAGCGCAGCGGGTTCGACTGGCTCTGTGAATTGCGGCTGATTTCCATGGCGGACCTTTTGTGCGGGCTCCCAGGGGGAGCGACTTCTTCCTTTATCGGCGCTTGGCGCTGGAGCTGAAGCACATTCCAGTGCTGCATTTCGGCGTCCAGCGCGGGCCTGGGGGGAGGGCGGGCGCCGGGCGGCAGCGCGAGCCTCATGGGCAGTTCTCGGCGCCTTTCGCCCGCGCATGAGGGGGCCCCGGCAAAGATCTTCGTTCCGCACGCAAGACGTTGGAAATGCGTGGGTTAGGCCCCGCCCGGCTTGCCGAGCCCGCGCCCGCCCCGCATCATGCCCGAATGCACCTGGGCCCCTCCGCACGCCCTGCGCGAGGTCGGCTGCGGCCGATCGCGCTCGCGCTGGCCGTCGCCGTCGGAAGCCTTTTCCCAGTTCGCGCCCAGACGACGGCCGCGGAGCCGAGCCGCGCGGAGGTGCGGGCCGACGCACGCCCGAACCGGGTCGACTACACGATCCACGCGCGGGTCGACACGGACGGGATGCGCCTGACGGGCCGCGAGCGGGTGCGCTTCGAGAACCACACCGACACGGCGACGCAGGAACTGTGGTTCCACCTGTACTGGAACGCGTTCGCGAACAACCGCTCGACGCACCTGACGGAGTCCGCGGGCCAGCTTCGCGGCGTGAAGATCGACAGCGGCTGGGGTTGGCAGCGCGTGACGAGCTTGGTGGTCGAGGGAGCGGAGTTGCTCCCCGAACTGCGCTACGTGCAGCCCGACGACGGCAACCCCGACGACCGCACGGTGTGCCGCGTCCCGCTCGCGCGCGCGGTCGAGCCCGGGCAAGCCGTCGAGTTCGACGTCGAGTGGGAGGCGCAGATCCCGCGCGTGCGGCGTCGCACCGGCTACAAGGGCGACTTCCTCTTCATCTCGCACTGGTTTCCCAAGCTCGGCGTGTTCGAGGGCGCGCGCGGCTGGAACTGCCACCAGTTCCACGAGTCGACGGAGTTCTACTCGAACTTCGGCGCCTACGACGTGTCGCTCGATTTGCCCGAGCGCTACGAGAACCGCATCGGCGCGAGCGGCGTGCGGGTGGACTCGCCGCAGAAGCTCGGCGATCGAGTGATCACGCGCTTCGTCGCGCCCGGCCCCGGCGAGCAGGAGAAGCCCGACGCGACCGGCCGCCGCCCGCTCGTGCACGATTTCGCCTGGACCGCCGACCCGAAGTTCAAACGCTTCGTCGGCACGTTCCACTTCGACGCGTGGCGCGAGCGCTTCGACACCGAGGTCGCGGCGGTTTCGCGCGCGCTCGGCTCGGAGAAGCACCTTCGGCTGCGCAACGTCGAAGTCGTGGTGCTCATCCACCCCGAGCGCGAGCGGCAGTGGAAGCGCCACTACGAAGCGACGTGCGCGGCGCTGTTCTTCTACGGCCTGTGGTTCGGCGAGTACCCGTTCAGCCAGATCACGTGCGTCGATCCGGCCTGGGGCGCGAACGCGGCCGGCGGGATGGAGTATCCGACGCTGTTCACGGCGGGTTCGCGCATGTGGAACGATCCGCGGATGCACTCGCCCGAGGGCGTGACGGTGCACGAAGCGGGGCACCAGTTCTTCCAGGGGCTCGTCGCGAACAACGAGTTCGAAGCCTCGTGGATGGACGAAGGTTTCAACTCGTTCGCCGACAGCGAGGTGATGTGGCGCCAGTGGGGCCGCGAGCGCGGAACCACGGAGTACTCGGGCGTGCCGAACTTCGGCGCGCCGACGGTGTCGCTGCCCGGCGACGGATTCATCGACGGCCTGCTCAGCGCGCGCAAGGTGAAGCTGCCGCTCGTCGACTGGAGCCTCACACCGCTGCGCAAGTCGGGCTACATCGATTGGTGGCGCGACCAGCCGAAGCTCGCCTTCGTCGACTCGTGGACCGATCCGCGCTGGCACGACCGCGTGCGCTACCTCGGCGATCCCGACCGCGACGCGATCGACACGCCGGCCTTCCGCTACGTCGACCGCGGGTCGTACGTGGTGAACAGTTATCCGCGCCCCGCGGTGGCGCTGCGCTCGCTCATCGGCGTCATCGGGCGCGACGCGTTCCTGAAGGGCATGCGCTTCTACTCGGAGCGCTGGCGTTACCGCCATCCGTACCCGCAGGACTTCTTCGACACGTTCTGCATCGGCGCGGGCGTCGACGTGAAGTGGTACTTCGAAGACGTGTTCCGCGGCCGCGAAACCGTCGATTGGAGTGTGGCGGTGAAGCAGCGCCGCCAGCCGGCGCTCAAGGGTTTCACGCAGGAGTCCGCCGCGGCGGAGTTCGTCGAGGCGGCGAAGACGGTCGACAAGGCCGCGGGGAAGAACGCGCCGTGGGAGTGCGAGGTGACGGTCGTGCGCCACGGCGGGCTGCGACTGCCGCTGGCGGTCGAGCTGCGCTTCGAAAGCGGCGCGGTCGAGCGCGTCACGTGGTCGCGCGAGGAGCAGGCGAACAGCGCCTGGCTCAAGCTCGCGCGCAGCGGCCCCGACAAGATCGTCGCGGCGATCGTCGATCCCGAGCGGCACTACTACCTCGACCGCGACATGTCGGACAACCAGTGGTTCGACGCGCGGGACGAAGTGGCGCCGTGGCGCTGGACCGAGCGAGCGTTCCAGCGCTTCGCGAGCTTCCTGCACTGGCAAGCGGGGATCGGCGGATGAGCGGCTGGCAGGACCCGCGCGACCAGGATCCGCGAGAGCCGGAGCTCCCGCGCTGGATCTTCTTGCACTCGCTGCGCGTTTCGATCGGGCGCACGTCGGTGTGGCTCACGAACTGGGCGTTGATCGCCGCGCTCGCCGCCGCCGCCGCCGCGCCGTGGTTCGGCTTCTACGACAGCGCCTTCGCGCACCGCTTCGAGCCCGGTTCGATCGTGCGCGAGCTCGACGAGACGGTGCGCTTCGATCTGCGCTCGGCTCGCAACGCGATGGAGGCCGCTTCGCGCGGCTGGGTCGGCGTGCTGTCGCTCGTCGCGATGCTCGTCGGCGCCTTCACCGCCGGCGGCTGGCTGCAGGTCTTCCTCGAGCACACGCACGGCGAATCGGTGCGGCGTTTCTTCTCCGGCGGCGCGCGCTTCTTCTTCCGTTTCGTGCGCGTGCTGCTCATGACGCTCGTCGTGCTGCAACTGCTCGGCTGGCTGATCTATGGCCGGCCGTGGGAGTGGCTGGTGCTCGAGCACCTGCTCGGGCTCGAGAAACCCGACCTCGCCGAGCTCACGAGCGAAGCCGTCGCGCGCCGCACGGTCTTCATCCAGGACGGCCTCTTCGCCGCGTCGTTCGCGCTCGTGCTGACCTGGGCCGACTTCACGCGCACGCGCATCGCCGCGCAGGGCGGCCGCTCGGTGGTGTGGGCCGGACTGTGCTGCGTCGCGACGATCGTGCTGCACCCGGTCCGCGCGCTGCGGCCGCTGCTGCTGATCTGGCTCGCCGAGGCCGGCGTGCTCGCGATCGCGTGGCTCCTGATCGGCCAGCTCGAGGACTCGCTCGGCCCCGGCTCGAGCAAGTGGTCGATCTTCGGCATGTTCGCGCTCGGCGTCGGCGTGCTCGCGTGGCGCACGATCCTCCGCGGCGCGCGCTACTCCGCGTGCGTGCTCGTCACGCGCGACGTCGTGCGGCCGCTCACCCGGCCGGACCCCTGGAAGCGCTCGATCGGCGGCCCCGGAGGTCCGCGCTATCCGATCGACGGCGACGAGTACGGCGTCGCGCTCTAGGCGCCTTCGACGCGATGAAAGCCCTGGTCGCCGGCTACGGAACGCTTCTCTCGCGCGAGTCGCTCGCTCGAACGCTCGGCGAGGCCGCGGTCCGAGCGAAGCGCTTCGTGCCGGTGTGGATCGAAGGCCATCGCCGGCTCTTCAACGTGCGTCCGCCGTACTACCGAGGAACCGCGCCCTCCGCCGCCGAGGCCGCGCACAACCTCGAGCCCGCCGCCGGCGCGCGCTGCAACGCCGTCGTGTTCCTCGCGACGCTCGACGAACTCGCACTCCTCGACGAACGCGAGCGCGGCTACGAGCGCACCGCCGTCGCGCTGCAAACCTTCGAGGACTCCCAACCCTTCGGCCGCGCCTTCGCGTACCTCGCGCCGCCCGCGTCGCCTTGGATCGAGCGCGATCCGTCGCGGCTCCAGCCGCTCCCGCGCGACCTCGCCTGGTCGCGCGCGGGCGCCGCCGCGCTGGGCCCCTACTTCCTCGCGCACTTCGAGGCCACCACGTTCCTCGCCGACGGCTGCACGCCCGTGCAGAGTGCGCAGCCGCCGGGCGTCCGAGTTTGAGCGCCAGGCGAATCGACGGCAGCGTGCCCGCGTCGGACACTCGCTGCACACCTCGCCGTCAATTTACGCCGTAAAGTGACGACAGGGTTGGCAGTTTGCGGCGGTCGTGCGCGAGTCAGTTCGCTGCGTCGTCACAACTCGATCGGCAGACGGCGCGCGAGCTCCAAGCGGTCGGGGGCGACGTCGACGGCGTAGGCGAGCACTTCGACGCCGGCTTTCGCGGCGCGGCGCAAGGCCTTGCCGTACTCGGAGTCGATCTCGTCGGCGGGGCGGAAGCGCGCGACGTCGTTGCGGCTCACGAAGTAGAACTGCACCGCGCGGCGGCCGGATTTGACCTCGCGCGTGAGCTCTTCGAGGTGCTTGAGGCCGCGTTCGGTGGGCGCGTCGGGAAACGCGGCGCAATCTCCGATCGCGAACGTCGTGTTCTTCACTTCGACGTAGCAGAGCTCGCCCGAGCGCTTGCTCAAGAGCACGTCGATGCGGCTGTTCGCGCCGTACTTCACCTCGCGCTTGGCCTCGTCGTAGCCCACCAGTTCGGGAATCGCGCCGCCTTGCAGCGCTTCGAACACCGCCGCGTTCGGCAGGCCGGTGTCGACGTTCACCCACGTCTCGCCGACGCGCAGGCTCTGCAACGTGTGGCGCAGCTTGCGCGTCTCGTCCTGCGAATCGCGCAGAATCGCGCGGTTTCCGGGCTCCAGGCATCCGAGCAGGCTGCCGGTGTTGGGGCAGTGCGCGACAACCGTCGAGCCGTCGTCGAGCTCGACGTCGACGAAGAAGCGCTTGTAGCGGCGCACGAAGCGGCCCTGGAGCGTCGGTTGGAGGATGCGCATCCCCCGGATCCTACGCAGCGCGGGGCTCGCGAACCCACACTCAACCTCGGACCTACACACCTGGCGCGGCGCGGACCGGCGGCGGCGCCTACACTTGCGCTCCTCATGAAGCACGTCCCTTCGCTCGTCGTTCTCCTCGCCGCCCTCGCTCTGACGCCGGCCCTCGCAGCCTCGCGCGCGCTCGCGCAGGAGAAGCCGCTCGCCGAGTTCGATTCGCTCGAGCTGCGCGGCGACGGCAAGCCCGTGTGCGGACTCGGCGCTGCGTTCCACGCAGGGCGACGCGCTGCGCTGCGCAAGGAACTCGGCGAGGGGGTCGTCGTCGTGCGCGGCCTGCCGGAATCGCGCGATTACGTGCAGTTCCGCCAGGACAAGACGTTCTGGTACTTGACCGGCATCGAGAGCCCGGGCGCGTCGCTCGTGATGGATTGCAAGAGCGGGCGCGAGGTGTTGCTGCTCCCCGACCCCAACAAGATGAGCGAGATCTGGGAGGGCGAGATGTGGGACGCGGGCGACGCGTGGGTGCAGGAGCTTGCGGGTTTCGCCGAGATCCTGCCGACGCGCGAGTTCGAGAAGGTCGTCGGCGAGGCGCTGAAGGCCACGCCCAAAGCGTGGGTGTCGCTGCATCCGAACGTCGGGATCTCGGGCTGCTACGACCGCGCTTCGCCCTATGACCAACGCATCGCGAAGGACCCTTTCGACGGCCGCGTGAACCGCGAACAGGCGCTGAAGGAGGCGCTCGCGACGAAGTTCAATGTGGAGGTGGCCGACCTGGCGCCGAAGCTCAACGAACTGCGGCGCGTGAAGCAGCCGGAGGAAATCGCCGCGTGCGAGCGCGCGTCGCGGGCCGGCGCGGTGGCCATGGTCGAGGCGATGCGTTCGACGCGGCCGGGCCTGGGCGAGTGGGAGATCGATTCGTTGATGACGTGGTTGCACCGCGTCGAAGGGGCGGCGGGGCCGGCGTACCAACCGATCTGCGGCTCGGGCGCTAACTCGCTCGTGCTGCACTACAGCGCTTCGAATCGGCGCATGCTCGACGGCGAGGTGCTGCTCGTCGACTACGCGCCGGAGCTCGACCACTACATCTGCGACATCACGCGCACGTGGCCGGTGAACGGCAAGTTCTCCGCGCGCCAGGCCGAGCTGTACGACGCGGTGCTCGAGGCGCAGAAGGCCGGGATCGCCGCGACGAAGCCCGGCGTGCGCATGCGCGATGTGAACGCGGCCTGCGACAAGGTGCTCAAGGAGCGCGGCTTCGGCGGTTTCATCCGCCATGGCGCGTGCCACTACGTCGGCATGGAAGTGCACGACGTGGGCAGCGGCGGCAGCAAGCTCGAGCCCGGCGTCGTGTTCACCATCGAGCCGGGGCTCTACGAAGCGGAGACCGGCATCGGCATCCGCATCGAAGACGTGGTGCTCGTCACCGCGGACGGCGCGAAGGTGCTGACCGCTGGCGCGCCGCGCGAGCGCGCGGAGATCGAGGCGCTGGTCGCGAGCGAGGGAATCCTCGACCGCGTGATGGCGCGCTGAGGCGCCGCCTCGCTACGGCCGCAGCGTGAACTCGAGCGCGTTCGAGAGGCTCGTCTTCAAGTTCGCGGAGCTGGCCGGATCGCGGTACCAGCACTGGATCTGGACCACCGAGCCCGCGGCGGGCGCGCCCGATCCAAGGCCCGCGACGACGGCGTTGAAGTCGATCGCTAAAAGCCCGTTGCACGCGCCGCTCAGGCCCGAGCCCGCGAGGATCGGCGTGCGGATCACCGGCGGCGCGACGCACTGAAAGCTCGTGCCATTGCCCCAGGGCGTCGCTTGACGGCCGTTCGTGCCGAAGAAGAACAGTCCGTCCTTGTCGCCCTCCGTGCCGCTGGCGAGCACGTGGAAGCCGCTTCCGCCGCTCGCGCTCGGATCGCCGACGCCGGCCATCGCCGCAACGCAGCCGCTCGCCGAGATCCCCGCCGTGCAATAGGTCTGCACGTCGCGCACGAAGCCCGTGCCGTAGAGCCCGACTCCCGTCCCATTGACGTCGCCGACGATCACCGTGTGCAGGCCGCTCTCGGCCGCGACGACGTTGAGGGTCGCGGTCGTGCTCGACCACGTCGACGCGAGGAGCGATCCGTTGGGGTTGTAGATGGCCACCTCGGGAGAGAGCGCCGGAGTCGCGCCTTCGCTCACGACGATCTGGAGACTCTCGCCCGAGGTCGCGTTCAGCGTGAACGAGTCGAGATCGCCCTTGTCGAGATAGCCCGAGAGCGACGCGCCGTTCGCGACCGGACCGTTCTCGTTGGCGCCCGGAGCTCGCGCGTAGTGCAGGCTGTACGCGCCGGAACCGCTCGCGTTGACGTCGCTTGCGACCACGGTGTACGTGCCCGTCGCCGCAGCCGCAAAGGCGATCCGAGCGACTTCCGACGACCACGTGTACGCCACCAAGTCGCCCGAGGGGTCATACACCGAGAGTTCCGGCGTGAGCGCCGTCGAGTCGAGGTCGGCCATCCGGATCTGGACCGACTCTCCCCAGCTCGCCTCGAAGCTGTACGAGTCCAAGTCGCCGATCGTGATCGAGTCGATCCGCGCGCCGCCGTTCGTCAGCAATCCGCCCTCGTTCGCGCCCGGAGCGCGCGCGAAGTGGAGCTCGTAGGCGCCGACTCCGGCGCCGTTGCGATCCCCGATCACCACGGTGTAGACACCGCTCGCGGCGGCGGTGGCGGAGATCGAAGCGACCGTGCTCGACCACGTGTAGTGCGCGAGAGCGCCGCTTGGGTCGTAGACCGACAGCTCCGGCGTGAGCGCGGTCCCGCCGAGGTCCGCGAACTGGATCTGGAAGCCCTGGCCCCAGCTCGCGTCGAACGTGTAGGAATCCAAATCGCCGAGCCCGATCACGCCGGCGACCGAGCCGCCGTTCGGAAGCGATCCGCCCTCGTTGGCGCCTGGACGGCGCGTGTAGAACAGCTCGTAGACGCCCGCACCGGAGAGGTTGCGATCGCTGACGACCACGGTGTACGTCCCGCTGAGCGCGGCGGTGTCGGAGATGGCGGCGACGTCGCTCGCCCAGGTGTACGCGACCAGCCCGCCGATGGGGTTGTAGACGTAGAGCTCGGGCGTGAACGCCGTGACGTTGAGGTCGGCGACTCGCACTTGGAAGTCCTGGCCCGCGCTCGCGGCGAAGGTGTACGAGTCGAGGTCGCCGACCTCGATCGAGTCGGCGGCGGATCCGCCGTTCGCGAGCGCCCCGCCTTCGTTCGCGCCTGGAGCGCGCGCGAAGTGCAGCGCGTACGTGCCGGTCGAACTCAGGTTGCGGTCGCCGAGCACGACCGTGTACACACCGTTCGCCGGAGCGACGGCGTTGATCGCGGCCGCCGCGTTGCCCCACGTGTACTGCATTTGCGTTCCGCTGGGGGAATACAGCGTGAGTTCCGGCGCGAGCGCCGTCCCTCCCACGTCGCCCATGCGCACGAGCAGCGAGTCGCCCGCGTTCGCCGGAAAGCTGTAGGAATCGAGATCGCCCAAGTCGATCGAGCCCGCGACGGCGCCGCCGTTGGGCAGCGTTCCGCCTTCGTTCGCGCCCGGCGCGCGAGTGAATTCGATTCGGTACGAACCGGTGTTCGTCGAGCTGCGGTCGCGGATCGTGACGCTGTAGGTGTCGTTCGCGGGCGACGTCGCTCGAACGGACGCGACCTCGCTGCCCCAGGTGCTGTGCAGCAGCGTGCCGCCGGAGTTGAAGATCAGGATCTCGGGTGCGAACGCGCTTCCGCCCGTGTCCGACGCTCGCACCTGAAAGCCCTCGCCCGCCTGGGCCGCAAAGAAGTAGGTGTCCGTCTCGCCGACCGGCGCGATGACGCCCGTGACTCCGCCGCCGTTCACGAGCGATTGCGCCGCTGCGGGGACTGCGATCGCCACGGCGACCGCCAAGGCGAGGGCAGCGCGAAGCGCCTCTCGACTCGCGCGAGTCGTTGCGCGAGCGAGCGCGGAGTGGGTGAGGGAAGGAACGAGGGGGCTTGCGAGGAATCTCACGGAGTGCGCTCTCACGGACCGAGGTTCGGGGGGGGGCGGGAAGTTTCGCGACCACTCGAGCGGCGAGACTCGAGCGGCGCGGGGATCGGACTCGGGCCGATCCGCCGTTGCGGCGACCCTAAGTCCAACTCGCGAATCCCGCCACCGCGTCGAGCCGCGTTTCATGCGCTGCGAGCACCCTTTGCTGCGGGCTGGTCACTGCCGTTTCGCGCCGTTATCCTCTTCGCCCCCATGGCCTCCACGAAGGAATATCGCGACCGCGCCCAAGCGTTCCTGCGTCACCTGCAACAGCTCAAGGTGAGTCTTTGACTACGCCAAACAGGCGGAAAGACTGAAGGAAATCGAGGCGCAAGAGCTGCAGCCGGGCTTCTGGGACAACCAGGAAAAGAGCCAGCGGCTGATCGGTGAGAAGAAGCTCGCGCGCGGCATCGTGGACCCGATGCTGCAGATCGAGGTGTGGCTCGAGGAGCTCGAGATCAACGCGCAGATGGGCGACGAGATGGGCGCCGGCCAGGTCGAGGCGGAGCTCGAACAGCTCTGCGGCGAGATCGAGGCCACGCTGCACAAGCTCGACTTCCGCGTGATGGTCGGCGGCCCGCAGGACCACCTCAACGCGTTCCTGCAGATCACGCCGGGCGCCGGCGGCGTCGACAGTTGCGACTGGGCCGGGATGATGCTGCGCATGTACTCGCGCTGGGCCGAGCAGAAGGGCTACAAGATCGAGGAAGTCGAAGTCATCGAGGAGCCCGAGGGCGGCATCCGCGGCGCGACGATCCGCGTCATCGGCGAGTACGCCTTCGGCTACCTGAAGGCCGAGCGCGGCGTGCACAGGCTCGTGCGCATCAGCCCCTTCGACGCGGCGGCGCGGCGTCAGACGAGCTTCGCGGGCGTCGACGTCACGCCCGAGCTCACCGACGACGTCGACATCGAGATCAACGAAGCCGACCTCGAGGTCGACACGATGCGCTCGGGCGGCGCCGGCGGTCAGAACGTGAACAAGGTCGAGTCGGCGGTGCGCATGCGCCACGTCCCGTCCGGCATCGTGGTGCGCTGCCAGGTCCAGCGCAGTCAGCACAAGAACCGCGCGATGGCGCTGCAGATGATCAAGGCCAAGCTGCTCCAGCGGCGCGAGGCCGAGCGCGACGCCGAGCTCGCCAAGCTCTACGGCGACAAGGGCGAGATCTCCTTCGGCAGCCAGATCCGCAGCTACGTGATGCACCCGTACCAGATCGTCAAGGACCACCGCACCGACGTCGAAACGGGCAACATCAACGCGGTGCTCGACGGAGACCTCGACCGCTTCATCGAGGAATACCTGCGCCGCAAGGGCAGCGCGAAGGCGTCGACGTAGCTCGGCGCGGGTCGGGCCGTCGAGGCGGGCGCCGAGCTTTTTTCGGGGGCGCCGCTCGCGGAGGCGAAGGCGCTGCATCCAACCGGGCGCCGGCCGCGTAGTGCCCCGCGGAACCATGGCGCTTCGAACCAAGAACCGCATTCGGCGTCGGCTGGCGCTGCTCGCGGGCGGGCTGGGGCTGGCGGCGCTCGTCGCCGTAGCGAGCTGTGCAGGCATGAAGAAGAGCGCGATCGAGGCGCGGATCGTCGCGCTGCCGAAGAACGCCGGTCTGGCGGCGCTGGGGCTGCAACGGCGGACCGAGACGGTGCGACTCGAGGGCCGCGAGCGCGAGTTCGAGTACGTCTGGGCCCACGCGCCGGCGCGCGAGGGCTCACGCCGCAGCGACGCGCCGATCGTGTTCGTGCACGGCACGCCCGCGTGCCTGTTCAACTGGTCGCTCCTGTGCTTCGACGGCGCCGCGCCCTCCGAGCTCGTCGGCGCCGTCGATCTGTACTTCTTCGACGTCGCCGGCCACGGAGTCGGCACGACCAGCGCCGCGCCGTACAGCTTCCAGGGCTGCGCCGATTCCGTGCGCGGCTTTCTGGAGCTGCTCGATCTGCGCAACGTGACGCTCGTCGGCCAGTCCTACGGAGGCGAGTTCGCGTGGCGCGCCGCGCTCGACGCGCCCGACCGCGTCGCGAAGCTCGTGCTCATGGATTCGTCGGGCTACGCGCGCGGCGACGGCGAGTGGCTGCCCGAGGAGGAGAAGCTGCGCAACTGGCCCGGAGCGGGATTCGGCTACCTGCTGAACTCGCGCGAGCGCATGCGCCCGGCGCTGCAGCACCACTTCGCCGAGCCGCTCCGCGACGACCAGCTCGAGGAGATGTTCCTGCTCTGCGAGAACGCCGACAACTGGAAGGCGATGACGCAGCTCTGCCGCGACGAGAACGGAACGCGCGAAGGCGAGATCGCGCGGCTCGCGCAGCCGACGCTGCTCCTGTGGGGCGAGCGCGATGTCGCCTACACGGTCGAGAAGGTCGCGAGACGCTTTCAGCGCGAGATCGCGAACTCCAAACTCGTACTCGTGCCGGCCGGGCACTACCCGCATGAAGAAGCGGCGCCGCACGTGCGCCGCGAGTTGCTCGCCTTCCACCTCGCGCGCTGAGCGCCCCCCTTCACCATGCTGGCCCTCGTTCTGCTGTCGGTTGTGCTCGTCGGCGATGGCGGTGGCGAAACGCCGACGAAGCTCGAGCCGCGCACCGGCGTCTGGAGCGAGCTCCAGGCGGTTTTTCCCGAGGAATGGATGCTTCCCGAGGCGGTGTGGGCGCCGAGCCAGGCGTCGCAGCGCCTGGAGGCGCTCCCTTACGCGTTGGAGCCCTTGGTGGAAGCGCGCTTCGACGCGCGAGAGGGCGCACCGGCGTGGACTCGCAGCTTCGGCGACATCGTGCAGGAAGCGCGGCGTCGCGGCGCGCGGACCGATCGAGTCGACGGGCTGCTGCGCGAGCTCGAGACCGCGAATCCGCCGGCGCACGCGGCGTGCGCGCGCCTGGTGCGCGAAGTCGTGCTCGACCAGGCGCTGCACTCGAAGAAGTGGAACGGCGAGAAGGACCTCGCCGACGACGGGCTGTACTTCGGGCCGCTTCTCAAGCGCCGCGAGCCCGCGTCGGGACCGTGGAAGAGCTTCAAAGGCGCGCACACGCTGCATCAGGCCGCGACGCTCGTGCAGGCCGACCTCGAAGCGATCAAAGGCGCGCTGAACGACTACCCGTCGATGCTCGCCGACCCGGGCACGAGCTACGAGCGCATCGGCCCCGTCGAGGGCAGCTTCCTCACGGGCGCCGACGAAGCGCGCGGACCCTTCGCCGCTCTGCGCATCACCTTTCGCTCCGACCTGCCCTTCCCGTTCTCGCATTACGACTGCGACCTCGGGATCCTCGACCTGCTCGACGCGAAGGGCCGCTTGACGACCTACGTCTACACGCCGAGCGAGGACTTCTACTGGTTCGCCGGCCGCGACGTGCACTTCCCGGTTCGCTCGAGCGACGGCGAGTTCCAAGGCCTGTTGCTCGTGCGCGTCGCGGGCTTCGACCTGCGAAGCGTGCCCGACAGCGACCGCGACCGCATGACCGGCACGCGCGTCGCGCTCGGCAACCTGAAGCGCCGCTCGGAGGCTGCGTTCAAGGGCTACGGCGGCGCGCCCCGCACCTTGAGCGGAGCGCTTCCGAGCTTCGACGTGATCGCGCAGCGGCCGTGAGCGGCAAGTAGCGCGTCGGCTTCCGACACGAGCGACTCCGCGCACACCGGCTTCGCTCGCCGCATTCCACCGGAACACCGGTAACAGCAGGCTGCCGCCGCGGATTCATCCGTGCGCGCGAGTTCTCGCGTGACTGCAGCGGCCGCCGGATCGGCCCAAGGAGGAATGCGATGCATAGGACGGTGGCGCCGACGTTCGTGGCTCTGTTCGGAGCGTTCGCTCTGCAGGAGCGAGTTCCGTCTCCGATCGTCGCCCGAGCTCCCGCGCACGCCTTCGTGCCGCAGAGCGACGAGGCGCTGGAGCTTCACGAGCCCGTGGGAAGCGCGGTGGGCGGACCGTACAGGCTCCTTCCGCTGGAGCGACTCGACGACGACATCCCGCTTCCCGAGCCTGCCGTGTGGGCGCCCGGCGCGACGGGCGACGTGCTCGTGAAGCCGGCTCACGGCGACCCGCACTTCTTGAACTCGTCGGCCGGGGCCTACTTTCCGCCCGTGGGCGTGCGCGTCGATCCCGAGCTCGCGGCGCTCTTCGCCGAGTCACGCGGTGACGCTCGGCCGCTGGACGAGCGCTATGGCTTCGTGATGTTCGCGAAACGCATCACGCAGCAGCGCGTGGACGAACTCGAACGCGCGGGCGTGCGCTTTCTCGGCTTCCACCCGCACTACACGCTCAAGGCGGCGCTCACTCCGTCGGCGCTCGAGGCGCTGGCGGGCCACGACGCCGTGCGCTGGATCGGGCTCGCACGACCTTGGCAGAAGGCGCACCCCGCGCTCGTGCGGATGGCGCGGGATTCGGACCCCGACGAGCGGCTCGACGTCTGGATCAACGTCTTCGAGTCGGACTTGTGCGAGGCGTCGAGCTCCGAACCCGTCGGCAGCGGCGAGTTCGGCGACCCTGACGGCGCGGTCGCAGCCTTCGAGGCCTCGTCGCTGCCGCGCATCTGGAGCGCGAACGGATGGCAGCAGCACGCGCTCGAGCAGCGGGGCGTCGAGGTGCGCGAGTGGCACGAGCCCGTGCGGGCGTTTCGTGCGCGCATCTCGCCCGCGCAACTGGGCGCGCTCCTCGCGCTCGACTTCGTGCAGTTCGTCGAGCACGAAGCGGTTCCGACGCTGGGCCACGACGAAACGATGCCGATGCTCCACGCCGACTACGTGCGCGCGTTCTACGACGGCGGCACGAACCAGGCCGCGGTGGGCGGGCAGTGCGACACGGGCATCGACTACGCGCACCAAGGCGTCACGGGCTTCTACTGGGCCGGCTGGAACCTCTCGCAGTCAGCGCATCCGTCGAACGTGGACCTCGGAGGACATGGAACGCTCGTAGCCAGCACGTTTCACGGCAGCGGCGCGGTGGAGCCGCGGCACGAAGGCGGCGCCAACCGACTCGGCTGGGGTCCGAACGGGCGCTTCTTCAACGTGAAGGCCTTCAACGACGATGGAACCTACGGAGGCGCGGCCATCGGGACGATCCTCTCGGCGCTGCACGGCTCGATGACCGACTCGAGCGGCTTCGTGACACCTCGTCCGCACGTCGTGAACCACTCGTGGGGCTACTACAACGCGCTCGACGCTCCCTACGACGGCACCGAGCTCAACGCGCGCTCGATCGACGCGGACGTGTACGCGTACCAGCAGTTGCAGGTGTGGATCGCGCACAACTACGGCCCTGGAGCGCAAACGCTCTCGCAGATGGGCTCCGCGAAGAACGCGTTCACGCCGGGGAACTGCCAGGACTACTGGCACACGAGCTTCGGCTATCCGGGGACGATCGCGACCAGCTCCGGGCGCGGGCCGACGAAGGACTTGCGCTGGAAGCCGAACATCGTCGCGCCCGGCGACTTCACCTTGGCGGCGGAGCACCTCAGCGGCGACGGCTACGTGTCGGTGGGCGGAACGAGCATCGCGGCCCCGCACGTCAGCGCGGTGGCGGCGCAGTTGTGCGACCACCATACCTTCCTGCGCCACAACCCCAGCACGCTCGCCGCGGTGCTCATGGCGGGGGCGGTCACCAAGGACGACCAGGTGCTGACAGCGCCGAGCTCGCAGTCGTCTCACCACCTCAACGTGTACGGGGCCGGGCGCATCGATTCGCTCAAGAGCAACTGGAGCACAGCGGACACCTCGCTCTACTTCTGGGGCTGGCAGCAAGGCGCATCCGGCTGGGCGGAAGTCGACGTGCCGGTGAACGCAGGCGCGACCCGGATCACGGTGGTGATGACCTACAACGAGGTGGCGGCGTCGGCCGGCGCGGGTTCGGCGCTCGTCAACGACCTCGACCTCTACCTCGACCAACCGCCGCTCTCCGCGGGCGGCAACACCGGGGAATGGGTGGCGCAGCAGAGCCCGCGCGACAACACCGAGGTCCGCATTCTCAACAACCCGATCGCCGGCACGTGGCGTCTCAAGGTGTATCCCGACAGCGTGAGCTCGACCTGCAAGGTCGGCCTGTGCGTGCTCGTCGCGTACGGCGACACGACACCCGACGGCGTGCTCACGGTGTCGGCGTCGGACATGTACGTGATGCCGAACGACCTGGTCGACATCACCGCGACGGCCTACAACCCCGAGTACTTCGCGTCCGCGGTCTTTCTCGACTCCTTCTCGACGGGGGACACGCTCGCGTCGGTCACGGCGACGCTGAAGGACGGCGTCACGGCCAATCTGCTCGACAACGCGCACTCCGGACGCGATCTGCAACTGGGCAATATCGGGCCGAACTCGAGTCGTTCGGTGAAGTGGAGAACGCGTTGGGCCACGCAGGGCGTCAAGAACTTCCTGGTGCAGTCGCGCGCCGACAATTGGCCGGACCGGAACGTGAGCGTGAACGTCGTCGTCGACGGAACCAGTCCCGGAGGACCCAACAATCTGAGCTCGGTCACGCATCCGGTCGGCGTGTTGCAGTGCTCGACGATTCCGACCGTGAACTGGACGTCGGCGGTCGATCTGCTGAGCGGCCTCGCGGGCTATCGCGCGGTCTGGGACGCGTTCCCGCTGTCCGTTCCGGTCGGTGCGCTCAACGTGTCCGAGCAGCAGACCAGCTTCACGACGGACATCGGCTCCTCGGCGTCGGCGCGCTACTTCCATATCCGCGCGCAGGATCGCTCGGGGAACTGGGGCGCGACGCGCCACTACGGACCCGTGTACGCGAACACCAACGCGGTGACGACCTACTGCACGAGCAAGTTGAACTCGGCCGGTTGCCTGCCCTTGATCGGATCGATCGGCTCGCCGTCGCTCAGCAGCGGAACGTTCGCCGTGACTTGCACGCGCGTGATCAACCAGCGTTTCGGGCACTTGTTCTGGGGCTTCGGTTCGTCCGCCACGCCGTTCCAGGGCGGATTCAAGTGCGTCGCCAATCCCACGAGGCGCACGCCGTCGCACTCCAGCGGCGGAGCCACGAGCGGAATCGACTGCAGCGGCGCGTACTCCTTCAACTTCAGCACGGCCTACATGAACGCGAACGGGCTGGACGCCGGCGAGGTCGTGTACAGCCAGTGGTGGATGCGCGATCCGGGAAGTCCTTCGACGACCGGTCTCTCGAACGCGCTGAGCTTCACGATCTGTCCCTAGCTCTCGCGGGGCTTCGCGCCGCGAATCCGGTTCCGGAGCGGAAATTCCGGGGATTTCGCCACCCGAACTACGATCGGCGGAGTCCGGAACCGAGCCCATGCCCGCCGAGTCCTGCTCCGACCCCGAGAACCTGCTCGCGAACGCCGCGCGTGTGCGCGCGCTGGCCCGCGCGCTGGTGTCCGATGTGAACGAGGCGCGCGACATCGAGCAGACCGCGTGGCGGCGGGCGCTCGAGTCCGGGAAGGCGTTCGACAGTCCGCAGTGGCTCGCGACCATCGTTCGCAACGTCGCGCGCTCGCGCTGGCGCGATCGAACGCGGCGCGCGGAACGCGAACAGCGCGTCGCGATCGAACGCGGTCCGATCCCGACGCCGGAGGAGGTCCTGCAGCGCGAAGAGCTGCGCCGCGGCGTGGTGGAGCACGTTCTGGCGCTCGAAGACCCGTGGCGCACGACGATCGTGCTGCACTACCTCGAGGAGCGCGATCTGCGCGACGTCGCCGATGCGATGGGGGTCGCGATCGAAACCGCGCGCACGCGTTCGAGGCGCGGTCTCGAGCTCCTGCGACGTCGAATGAAGCGCGAGAAGGGGAGCGCGTGGTCGGCGCTGCTCGTCCGCGGCTTCGACCTGGAGCCCCCTTCGCCTGCACTGCCAGCAACCTTGGGAGGAATCGTCGCCGTGGGAAGCGCTGCGAAACTCGGACTGCTCGCTGTCGCCGGTGTCGCCGCGCTGGCGACGCTGTGGAGGTTGCGCGACGGAGCGCCGGCCACGCCGCCCGTGCTCGAAGGGGTGGCCGCGGAAGCACCGGCAATCGAAAAGCCTCGTGCGGAACTCGAGAGGCTTTCTCACGCGCCTCCCGCGCGTGAAGAAGTGCTGGCGGTGGGGGCGCTGTCGAACACGCCGCCCACACCCGTGCCGAGTCGCTCCGCAAGCGTGCTCGTGCGCGCACTGTGGGCCGAGGGCCGCGCGCCCGCGAGCGGTGTTTGGATCGAGCTGCGGAGCCTCGGCGACCGAGTGCCCGAGCTCCAGCTTCGCCGTGCGCGCACCAACAGCGTCGGCGAAGCGCGCTTCGAGGACGTTTCGCCGGGTCGCGTCGTCGCGCGCTCGGATCGCGGACTGCACCGCGTGGACACCGTCCTCGAAGCCGAGCAGAAGGAGCTGGAGCTCGTGCTCGAGCCCGGTTTCCAACTTCTCGGCGACGTCGTCGACGAGTTCGAGCAACCGGTCGCCGGTGCGGAGATCTGGGTCGATGACTCAGGCCCCGAGGGACGTGGTTTCGCCGTCGCAACCTCGGACGCCGAGGGCCGTTTCGAGGTTCGCGACCTGGGGCGCGGCGCCCAGCTCTTCGTCGGCGCCCGCGCCGCGGGGCGCGCACCGACGCTTCAATATTTCTTGAATGCTCCGGCGAGCGACGAAGTGCGCGTTCGCCTCGTCTTCACAGCGCGCGGCGCGCCGTTGCGCGTGGTTGTGCTCGACAGCCACGGCGAGCCCGTGCCCGATGCGACGCTCTGCCTCGGCGAGCTCACGCGCGGAAAGGGGCTCTCGCTTCCCGACGGCAGCCACGGCTCGCCGCCGGCGCCGCTCCGCGCGCGCAGCGACGGCTCAGGCGAAGCGCAGTTCGAGGGTGCGGCGCTCGGTCGCACCTCGCTGGCGGTGCGCGCCCCGGATTTCGCGCCCTGGAGCGGCGAAGTCGACATCGGCAGCGAGCGCAACGTCGTGGTTCGCCTGGAGCGCGGCGCGGTGCTGCGCGGTCGGGTCGTCGACGCCGACGGCCGGCCGGTTTCGAACGCGCACGTCTCGGTCGGGATCCCCGCCGACTTCACCGGAACGTTCGCGAGCAGCAAGCGCGACGGAACGTTCGCGCTTCACGGTCTTCCGGTGGGCGAGTTCAAGGCGCACGTGCGCGCCGACCAGCGCGGAAGCGCGGAAGAGTCGTTTCACGCAACACCTGGCGCCGAGCTCGAATGGAACGCCCAGCTCGCGAGCGGAGGCGTGGTTCGTGGCCGCGTCGTCGCCCCGGGTATGTCGCTCAGCGGGTGGTGCGTGATCAAGACCCACGCGTCCTCGGACAGCGCCTTGCAGACGGCCATCGCGCGCGTGGCCGCCGACGGCAGCTTCAAGTTCGAGGGTTGCGCCGAAGCGCCCGCGACGCTGTACGTCCGCGAGAGCACGACATCGGCCTTCACGCTGGCGACTGTGAGCGACGTGCGACCTTCGGACACGGAAGTGCTCATCGAGATCGACCCCGCGCGGCGACCGTCGGTGCGGCTGCGCGGCCGCGTCGTCGACGAGTCCGGCGCGCCGCTCGGCGACGCCGAAGTGCACCCGTTCGCGTTCGAGCTCGGCGCTTCTCCGGTCGAACACGTCGACCCAGCGACGGGCCGCTTCCAGCTCGGCCCCTATCCGTCGGGCGACTGGGGCCTGATCGTGATCGCGCGCGGCCGCTCGAAACTGCGCGTGGCGCCGCGGCGCGCGGAATCCGATTCGACGCTCGACTTCGGCGACATCGCCGTCGGCGCCGGCGCCGTGCTGGCGCTCTCGATCGCGCGCGATCCGACGGTGATCGGCGAGGACGTCGAGGTCGACCTCTATCCGCTCGACGAGCAGCTCGCCGACTCGTTCCGCGGCCGAGGTCCGCTGCTTCGCTCGCACGCCCTCGAGCCAGGCCGCTACGAAGTGAGGGCGTTCACGCGCGACGGCGTGTCCGAGTCCGCGTCCGTCGAAGTCGTATCGGGCCGCGAAACGCCGCTCGAACTCCGGCTGCGGTCGGCGGCGAGCTGGTCGGCGCGGATCGAGGATGCCGACGGCCGCCCGTGGAGCGGGCAGCTTCTGTGGCACGCCACGAATGAGGCAGGCGAGCAAGTGGCGCACGGAATCGACGCGGCTGTCGACGGCAAGCTCGTGCCGCGCCGGCCGCTGCCCGCCGGCGCGCTTCGACTCGTCGCACAGACCCTCGACGGCAGCCGCGTCGCCTCGGCCGAACTCGCGGCCGAGCTCTCCGCCCGCGCCGCCGGGACCGTAGTGCTCACGCTGCGCTGAGCGCCGAGCGTGCGCCCGGCCGCGGAGCTATGCTCGCGCGCGTGGACCCCACCCTGTTGGAGGCGTCGCTCGAGCAGCTCGACGCGCGCATCGGCGCGGCGCTCACGAAAGGCGCCCTCGGATCTCGCTCGGCGAGCGAAGCCGAGTGCCGCCAGGCCGGGCGGCGCTGGTTCGAAGCGAACCTGACGCGCCTTCAGGTGTGCGTCTGCGCGCATCCGACGGTTCGCGCGCACTGTGCCGGCGCGGCGGCCGAGCGGGCCGCGCTGGTCGCGAGCGTCGCCGATGCGCTTGCGCGGAGCGCGGAAATCCGACTCGTGCCTTCGGATGTGCTCGCCGCTCGCCTGGTTCACTTCGGACTCGAGCGACTCTGCGCCGCCAGGCCGCCCGGGACTTGACGCGCGCCCGCTCGCCATCGACCGCCGTTCCCCGCCGTCGACCTCAGGAGCTTCCCATGTCGCTTCTTTCGTTCGCCGACGCGCTCGCCATCGAAGGCGGAGCGCTCGAGCTCGCCAACTTGCCCGAACCGATTCCGCCGCAGCTCGTGGCGAGCGCTCTTGCAACGCTGAACGCCGCGGGACAGGGCTTCGAAGTCGCGATGGAGCGGGCGAAGCGCCGCCTCCCGTGCGCGAGCGTGCTCACACCCTCGACTTCGCCGCGCTGCAGCGTGCGTCCGCTCGCCGAGGGCCTGCATGCGATCTTCGTCCCCGTCGGAGTCGTCGCGCGCTTGCACGTCACCGCGCGCGTGCTGCTTCGCTACTGGGGCAAGGAGCGGCGCATCCGCACGCACCAGTCCCCGCTCGACCCGTCGCAGTGGGATCCAAAGTGCGTTCCGCCGCACTTGCGCCCGCTGCTGCTCGAGTACGACGAGCCGCGAGAGTTCTGGCGCGACCTCGCCGTGCTCGACGCGAACGTGGCGCCGTCTCTCGCCGATCGCGATGCGGAGGAACTCACGCACCTCGCGCTGCAGTTCCTTCTCGCGCACGAATTCGCGCATGTCTTGAACGGCCACTTCGAGCTGCTCGAGCGCGCAGAACGCGAGGATCTCGGCCTCGGCCAGCTCGAGCTCCTCCGCGGAGTCGAGGCCGACGCCGATGCAACGGCCGCGGCGCTCTCGATGCTGCTGCTGAACGACGCCGTCGTCGCCGCCCTGCGCCGCGGCGAGCCCGCGCAGTTCGAGCTCGGATGGCTGCGACTTTCCTACGCGGTGACGATGCTCTTCGGCGTGACCGACGCGCAGCGCCGCTACTTCGGGGCCTACCGCGACTGCGAGTACTCGCACCCGACCGTGCGCAGCGAGGTTGCGTCGTTCGCTGCTTACCAGAGCATGGAGCCGCGCGGGCGCGAAGCTTGGCAACAGCAGGACGCGCAAGGCCTGGAGCGCTGCGTGCAAGCCTTCGACGACCTGCTGCTCGACTCCATGGCGGGCTTGTACGGCGAGCTCGAAGTCGAGCCCCACCGCTGCGCCGTTCACAACATGCACCACGGCATGTCGCTGCTCGGCCCGACGCAGCGCGCGCTCTTCGACGCCCGCCAGGAGGCGCTTGGCGATGCGGAGCGAGTGCGAGCGCTGCTGCCCTTGTTCGCCGATCGCAACGCGCGCGCGCAGAAGCGCTGAACTCGCGACCGCCTCCGATCCATCCAGCGAACCGCTAGGAGCACCGCCCTGTGTTCGAACGACCTGTCCTGATCCTCGGCGCCGGCGCGACGAAGGCGTGCGGCGGCCCGCTCACCGACGAGCTCCTGCCCGCGATGCTCGAGGCCTTTCGCGAAGGCCAGGCAAACGGCGGCGAGAGTGAGCTCGACTTGCTCGCGCGCGAATTCCGCGACTTCCTGCGCTCGGCGTTCCACTTGCCCGTCGACGACGGGTGGCGCCTCACGGGCCCGGCGAGTCTGCCTGCGCTGCCGCTGCTGCTCAGTCTCATGGACGCGGCCGTCGACCGCGGCCAGCCGCTCGGCGCCTTCGCTCCCGAGCGCATCGCCCTGTTCAAGCGCGTCGTGCAGGCGGGCGTGTACGCCTCGCTCGTCTCGCAGATCGAACGCCGGCGCGAGCCGGGCCGCAACGCGTACGAGCGCTTGCTCGAGCCGTTTTACGCCTCGCAGGATCAGCCGCAGCCGACGGTCGTGACCCTGAACTACGACACGCTCGTCGACCGCGCGATGGCGGACCTCGGCGCCGCCCGCGGGCTGCCGGACTTCGGCTGCGACATCGCGCTTCCGAGCGAATGCGCCACGCGTTTCGGCCGTCTGCTCAAGCTGCACGGTTCCCTGAGCTGGCTGCATTGCCGGCGCTGTTCGCGGCTGTCGCTGCACATGTCGGGGCTGCGCAAGAGCGAGGATGCCTGGGGCGCGTTCGCGGACATGTTCGAGGACCTCGCGCCCGCGGCGGCGTTCGAAGGCGACGCGCACTGTCCCGAGTGCGGTGAAGGTCTCGAGGCGCTGCTCATCACGCCCTCGAACTCGAAGTCCTACTCGAACCCGCACGTCTCGCGCATCTGGTACGAAGCCGCGCGCGCGCTGCGGCGGGCGGACCGCGTCGTGTTCGTCGGGTACAGCCTGCCGTGGGACGACGTCGAGGTGATCTACCTGCTGAAGCAGAACCTCGAGCACCTTGCTCCCGAACGCATCACGGTCGTCGAGTACAGCAAGACCGGCGCGCCGCTGAACGAGCACGAGGCGGGCAAGCGCTACAGCGCCGTGTTCGGGCCCGGGATCGACTGGCAGCCGCTCGGATTCACGGGCTGGCTCGACGCACGGGAGCGGCTCGGCGGCGGCTTGCTCGCGCTTGCGCCGCGCTGAACGGTTGGAAGCGTGCGGCTCGGCGCGTAACCTGTTCGCGCTCGTTCTCCGTTCTCTTTGATCCCTTCGTGCCCGGGTGGGCAGAGGAAACTACATGCAGCAGAAGATCCAGCGCGCGCTGATCAGCGTCTCGGACAAGACCGGTCTCGAAGGTTTCGCGCGGCAGTTGAGCCAGATGGGCGTCGAGTTGCTCTCGACCGGCGGGACCTACAAAGCGTTGCGCGAGGCGGGCGTGGCGGTGCGGGAGGTGTCGGACTACACCGGCTTTCCCGAGATGATGCACGGGCGCGTGAAGACGCTGCACCCCAAGGTGCACGGCGGAATCCTCGCGCTGCGCGAGGATCCGACGCACGTCGCGGCGATGAAGGAGCACGGCATCGCGGCCATCGACCTCGTCGTCATCAATCTCTATCCGTTCGAAGCGACGGTCGCGAAGGAAGGCGTGTCGCGCGCGGAAGCGATCGAGCAGATCGACATCGGCGGGCCGTCGATGGTGCGCTCGGCGGCGAAGAACCACCGCCACGTCGGCATTGTGACCGACCCGGCGGATTACGGCCGCGTGCTCGACGAGATGCAGAAGAACGCGGGCGCGTTGAGCGCGGAGTTCAAGCGCACGCTGGCGCTCAAGGCGTTCCAGACGACGGCGCGCTACGACGCGGCGATCGCGGACTGGCTGTTCGGGCAGGAGCGCGAGGACGGGCTCGTCGGCGATCCGTATCCGGAGGTCGTCGCCTTCACCGGCAAGCGCGTGCTGACACTGCGCTACGGCGAAAATCCGCACCAAACGGCGGCTTTCTACGCGCAGTCGAACGTGAGCGAACCGAGCGTCGCGACGGCGGAGTTGCTCGGCGGCAAGACGCTGTCCTTCAACAACCTCGTCGATTTGGATGCAGCGCTCGCGCTCGCAAAGGAGTTCGACGAACCCTTCGCGTGCGTCCTCAAGCACAACAATCCGTGCGGGGCGGCGGCGGGGGAGACGATCGCGCAAGCGCTCGAAAAGGCCTGGGCCGGCGATCCGATCTCGGCCTTCGGCTCGGTGCTCGCGTTCACGCGCCCGCTCGACCTCGCCTGCGCCGAGTTCCTCGTCTCGGGCAACCGCTTCGTCGAAG
>CALFYL010000017.1 GCA_937952135.1 uncultured Planctomycetia bacterium | reverse complement strand
TCGGTCTCGGCATCGCGCTGTGGGGCGGACGTGTTCGCGCGAAGGCGCTGCGCGCGCTCGGTCGAGGCGAAGCGTGAGCCTCCCGGGCGCTCGGCGGAACGACGACAACGAAGCAGCGATCGAGATCAAGAGGGTCCGCTAGAGTTGCGGGCGACGTGTCGAGCCAAACCAACCGGGGCTGGCTGATCGCGGCGGGCGTCCTCGCGGTCGCGCTCTCGTGGTGGGTGTGGCCACCGGGGGCAGCTTCGCGAGCGCCAGGCGCCGAACCGAGCCCCGAGGAGAGCGCGGGAAGTCGAGATCGTCCGACCTTGCCGACCGACGAGGCTCGCTCCGCGCGCGTCGCGGTTGCGGGTGCGTGGAGCGCGAATGTGAAGCTGGTCAAGCCCGACGGCTCACCTTGGCGCGATCTCGAACTCGCGGTCGAGACGTTGGGCGCGAGAACGCTGTTCGAAGGTCGATCGGATGCTTGTGGACGGTTGCAGTTCCCGATGAGCGAGCCACTGAGCGGGGTCTCGCTTCGCGGCGAGCACTTCCGGTCGGCGGAGGCGTCGCTCGTGTCCCGCGGCGACGGGATCTTGGACTACGGACGAGTCGTGCTCCGCCCGTCCGCTTGGCTCGAAGTCACGGTCACGGGCATTTCCGCCGGCGCCGAGGTCCACGTCGTCGTCGGCTACGCTCCGGATCCAGACGATCCTGCGGCTGTTGCGACGGCTGGCCCCTCATGGGGACCGCCCGTTCGCGAGGGCGTCGCACGCGCCAAGTTGCTCGTGGATGCCGAGCGCGAACTCTTCGTCGTCGTGTCGGCCGACGGCGCCCAACGCTCGACTCGCGACCATCCACGTCGGCTGAAAGTGGGCGCTAGCGACCAGCTTTGGGTGCGGATGGACGATGGCTGCGAGTTGCTTGGACGCTTGCGGGATATCCCGACCACGGGCGCGGGTCGGTGGCGAGTCATGCTGCGCTGCCTGGAGTCAACGGAGTCCTCCGTCGGTGTTGCGGCAAGCTCGCGCTGGACGTCTCTCGTCACCTCCGCGGACGAGGACGGGCAGTTTCGGTTCAGCGGTTTGACGGCAGACCTTGGCTTGCTCTCGCTGGATCTTGGCGGAGATTGGCTCCCATTGCGTCCGGTGGGCTCGCCGTTCGCGTCCTTCCAAGCGTGCATGCCGGGAGGCGGCGAGTTCGAGCCGGCGGTCGAAGTGGTGTGGGTCACGTTGCCCGAAGAGGCGGAGGGAGCGCGTCGCGGAGAGTGGACGTACGCGCTCGACGGCGAGCCGTTTCGCGGGCTTAGGCCCGCGCGCCAAGGCGCGATGCTCCTCGTTCGCGCGGACATCGAACGCGCGCGAGAACTCGCGTTGGTAAGCACGGACTTGGGCGTTGCCACGCTGGCGAACCCCGCTGCGCGCATCGACGCGGATGGGAGATTGCGTACTTCGAGCGCGGACTGGTCGCTCGGGACGGGCTCGATCGAAGCCCTCGTCGAGTCGACCATCGAACCGGGCTGGACGCTCGAGTGCGACGGCGTGAGCGCCCTGCGCTTCTCGTCGAACGCCGATCGCGACCGCGTCTTGAAACGCAGTTCGAGCGCCGGCGGATTCGTTTTCCAACCTCTGGTACTCGGTCGGTACCGGCTCGTGTGGACGAAGGGCGCCCTGCGCCTTGCCGCGAGCGAAGTGATCGAGGTAGCCGCCGCGAGCGAAGTGCACGTGAAGGTCGATCCGCCGCGCTGCGTCGAGCTGAACGGTCGAGTCGAGGGCTGGCCGCAGCTCACGCCACAGCAGCGCCCGATCGCGCTTCGCGTGGAAGGCTACGAAACCACCGTGAAAGACGGCCGGTTTCGCTGGGAGTTCGAGGCGCCGCCGCCCCGCGTCGGCATCGTGCTGCCCGGTGGCTGGATCCCTGAAAGCGATGCGGAACTGGAGCACCGTGACGGAGGTTTGGTGCTGCGGATCGGACCCGCGCCGGCATCGGTTACGCAGCTCACCATCCCGCCTCTCCACGGCGGGGACGTCGTCGTTCGCATCCCGCGTCCGCCGCGTCTTCGCCGCGAGTATGAGTTCGAGAGCGTGGGCTTTCGTGCCGACTCGCGTGGACGACTGCACATCCCGTCGGACACGACGGTTCGACGCGGCTGCGTTGTGACCGAGATCACGGGCGCGGCCAAGTTTTTCAGGGGTTGGGTCGACGTGCCGGCGAGCGCGCCCGAGTTCCGTGCGCCGTGCGAAGGTCGCTTCGTCGAGCTCGAGTTCGATTCGCCGCGCGCCATCGTGGAACTCTCCGCCTGTCCCGCCGACGAGCCCGACCGCGTCGTCGCGCTCGACGCGCTGGACACCGCGCGCGTTCACTCCATTTGGCTCCCGCGCCAACGGCTCACGCTGCGCGCCACTTTCAGTGGCGGTCCGACGGTCTCCGTCGACGTCCCCGAACACCTCGACCGGCTCGTGTTCCGCGCGCCGCCCACTCCCAGCGCTTCGAGTCGCTGAACAGGGTTCGGCAACGAGGTGGAGGTCTTTGCCGCGCGATGGCGCCAAGCGTCGAGCCGCTCGCTCCAGAACCCGCGTCGCGCCACTCGACCGAGTCGAGGGGCCTTGCGGTCCTGGAGTGGGCCGTTCGCAAAACACTGCTACAGCTACACTTAGGAGCAGCGAGCTCGTTGCTTTGAGGCTGGCGAGTATCTTGTGTACACAAAATATCTTGTGTGCACGATACTATTGGGCGAACCTACTCCGAGGAGCCGACCCTGCCCTCGCCCCGACCCACGCACGACGACCAAGTCCTTCGGCTGGTGGAGATCCTCCGCCATGCCGGGGCCAAGGTCCCGGCTCCGCGATCGCTGGGGCCCGACTTGGAGTTCACCCATGGTGCGGCGCGGTACGCCGTCGAGTTGAAAATCAGCCCCGACAATCGACGACCGGTATTGGAAGGGCTCATCGCGGCGGCGCTGCTCCAGGCGCGCCGGCATGCGGCCGAGCGCGGGGCGGAGGCGCTGCCCGTGCTCGCGGTGAGCAAGATCACGGAGGCGGGCCTGCGCGCGATCGAAGAGTTCATGTCCACGGAAGCGCCCGGCTCACCGTGGGGCATGATCGACGCGTCGAACCGCTGGGCTTTCCGGCGTGTGTCCTGGTTGACGGATAACTTGCGGCCGGCCGATTCGACGAGCGCCGGTCGCCGTCCGCGAGATCCGTTCAGCGACTTAGGCCAATGGCTCGCGAAGGTGCTGCTCGCCAGCGCGCTGCCGCCGGAACTGATGTGCGCTCCGAGGCTCTCGATTTCAAATGCGCGGCGGCTCGCACAGGTTGCGCGAGTCTCTGCGCCCACCGCGGCCGAGTGGGTCCACAGCCTGCGCGGTGAAGGCTTTCTCGACGAACAGCGCGGCGAGCTGCGCATCGTCCGTGTTCGCGAGTTCCTCGAGCGTTGGCGAGCCGCCGTGCAACAGCGACCCCCGAAGCGCGTTCCAACTCGCTTCACTCTTCCTCAGGGTGAGCCCGACCTCCAGATTCGCAAGGCGCTGGAGCGGTACCCGTTCCGAGCTGCCGAGCGCACGCCGCAAGCCACGGAAGGCGCAGGGATCGAATGGAACGGCGTTCCTCGAGCCTGTCTGGTGATGTTCGACGCCGCACTCAGTCTCGGCGTCCACCACGTCATTGGAGCGCCCGTCCATCTTGCTTTGGAGCACGTCGACGCCGAATCGCTCTCGCGCTTCGGGCTGCGGGTAGCGGAGGCTCGCGACGCGCATGTGCACGTGCTCGAACCGCGCACGCCGGAAAGCCTTTTTCGCGCGGCGGTCCTGAGCCGCCCCGAGACGGGTTTCGAAGTTCCGTGCTGCGACATTCTCCAGTGCTGGATGGACGTCGCGGACCACCCGGTGCGCGGAGATGAACTCGCCAATCTGATCGAGCGCGCGATCCTGCGGACGATTTCGCGCGCTTGAACCTGCTCACCGGGCACTCGTTCGATCGGCGCCCGACAGCCTTCTCCGAACAGTCGTTTGCGTCACGGTTCCCGCGGCCAGATCTGTTCGAACTCCAAACCCACGAGTCCGGCCGAGCTCCATCGTTCGACGAATGCGTGCTCGAGAAAGGTTGGGCTTGCACGTCGATTCGGGATCTTGAAGGCCGCCGCGCGCCCAATCGCGTCCGGAAAGAACACGTACTTCTGAATCGTCATGAGCTTGCCGCTGCTGAACCGCCGCACCGTGGAGTGCTCGACATCCAGGGCATCGATCAGGGTTGGGTTGAAAGCCCACAGAGATCGATCGCTGCAATTCAGCCGCAGCAACTCTCCATTTTGAGTGAGCAATGGTTCCAACGCATCGATCGCGCGCTCGCTGAAGACCAGCACGTCCGAGCTGAACCAAGGAGCATCTGAGTGCGTCAGGCGCAGGCCCTCGTCCTCTCGAACGATTCGCATTCGTAGAGGCTTCCACCGGGAAGTCTCCGGGCCACCCATGAAACGCTCTCGAATGTAGTCAAACCCACCTTTGTCCAATGGCAGGCAGAACTCCGCGTTCTCAGCACATGTCGGCAGGTAGATCCTCATCGCGGAACGATTTCCTTCCTCCGAGAAGGGCCCGCCGACGCTCACGCCCGCGCAGCGATCAGCGTGTCGAGCTCGCGCTTCAAGGCGCCGAGAATGTCGTCGTAGCTGAAGGCGCCGAGCTCGTGCTCGCCGCGCTTGAGGTTCACGAAGTTCGGGCCGCACCACAGGCCGAGGTCGGCGTCGTCGGTTTCGCCGGGGCCGTTCACGCGGCAGCCCATGATGGCGATGGTGAGCTCGTGCGCTTTCGCGTAGGCGGTCATCTCCTTGACCTGCGCCGCGAGCTCGATGAAGCGCACGTTCTCGACGCGCGAGCAGGACGGGCAAGCGATGATGTTGAGGCCGTCGAAGAAATTCGGCGGCACGGAGCGGAAGCGGCCGGCCTCGATGTCGGCGATCAGCTCGCGCCCGACGCGGATCTCCAGGCCTTTGTCGTCGAAGGGCACGGTGAGCGAGACGCGCAACGTGTCGCCGATGCCGCGCGAGAGCAGTTGCTCGAACGCGATGCGCGTCTTGATCACGCCTTCGGGCGGCATGCCGGCTTCGGTAACGCCGAGGTGCAGCGGCACGTCGGGGCGTTGCTCGGCGAAGCGGATGTTCGCGTCGATCACGAGGCGCGGGTCGGAGTCCTTGATCGACACGACGTACTCGCGAAAGCCGAGCTCGTCGACGATGCGGCAATGGTCGACCGCGCAGGCGACGATCGCCGAAACGTGGTCGCCGGGGAAGCGCGCGTCGTACTCGGGGGCGATCGAGCCGGCGTTGATGCCGATGCGCAGCGCGCAACCGTGCTCGCGCGCGACCCCGACGAGGAACGCGACCTTCTCGGGAATCGGCAGATGCTTCTCGTGGTGGTGGAGGTGGCCCGGGTTGTAGCGGATCTTGTCGACCAGCGGCGCGACCTTGGCGGCGAGCCGGTAGTTCTCCTGGAGGTCGACCGACAGCAGCGCCTTGGTTTGCGCGCGAACCTGCGCGAGCGCTTCGACGTCCGCGGCGCTGTCGACGGCGATGCGCACCAGGTCCGCGCCGGCGTCCTCGAGGATCTTCACCTGCCGCACGGTCGCTGCGATGTCGCGCGTCTGCGTCGCGGCCATGCTCTGCACGGCGATCGGCGCGTCCCCGCCGATGGCGAGGTGCTTGATGTGGATCTTGCGGCTTTTTCGGGCGGGGATCATGGTTTGGAGGCGGGCGATCTTAGTTGCGCCCGCCGCAACCCTCCATCGAGCTCTCCACCGGCCCTTTCCCTACCGCTCGCCGCTTCCGGTCCAACTCCTGCGCAGCCCGCCCGCCGCCGGCCCAAGTCGCCCGAATCCCCGGCCGAAAAGAAGGCTTCTCCCGCGTCGCGATGCCCCTTCGAATCCCAAGTCCGCTGCGACTTCCGCTCTCCGAGCGCGGGCGCCGCCTCGCGATCGGAGCGCTCACCGTGGGCGCCGCCGCCGCCAGCGCGCCGATCCTGCTCGCGCGCCGCCTGTGGTTCGGCGAGCTGATCGCGAGCTTCGAGTGGCACGTCGGCTGGACGATCGCCGCCGTGGCGGTTTCGCTCGCGCTCCTGCGGGCACGCCGGCTCGCGATCGCGGTCGCGTTGCTCGCGCTGCTCCACCTCGCGCCGGATCTGCGGCTGTGGCTGCCGCGCGCGGCGAGCACGACGGCGTCGGCGGAAGCTCCGCAGCGACTGCGCGTCGTGAGCGCGAACCTCTTGCAGCCCAACCGTCACCACCTCGAGATCGCGGGCGCGCTGCGCGCCACGGATGCCGACGTGATCGGCGCGCTCGAGCTGTCGCTCGCGATGCGCGAGGTGCTCGAGCGCGAGCTCTCCGCCTGGCCGCACCGCATCTTCTCGCCGCCCCGCGAGCCGTGGTCGAGCTCGACTTGGGGCATTGCGCTCTTCTCGAAACGCCCGTTGCGCGACGTGCGCTTCGTGCAGTTGATCGAGTGCTACGCGCCGCTGATCGAGGCCCGCGTCGAGGCCGGCTCGCAGCCGCTGACGCTGCGCCTCGTGCACCTTCCGCGGCCCGGCGCCGAGTGGCGCGTCGGCGTGCGCAACGAGGCGCTGGCCCAGCTCGCGAACCAGTTCGAATGGGGCCCGCACACGCTGGTCTTCGGCGACCTCAACACGACCTCGTCCTCGCCCGCCTTCGACGACCTGGTCGAACGCACCGGGCTCGCCGACTCGCGCCAGGGCTTCGGCCGGCAGTCGAGTTGGTGGTTTCGCGCCGCGCCGAACCTGCGCCGCTCCGGGGCGCCGGGCTGGCTCGCGACCGCGCTCGGGGTGCGGCTTGGAATCGCCATCGACCACGTGCTCACCGGCGCGGGGCTCGAGACGGAGCACCGCGAGGTCTTCGCGCTCCCCTTTTCCGACCACGGGGGCGTGTGCGCCGATTTTCTCGTGCGCGCATCCGTTCCCTGACCCCGGCGCGCGGACACAAGCGGCGCCGCAGACGCCCCGAGCGCCCCCCAAGCCCTTGGGGAGGCGCTCGGAAGCACGCCCGCACTCGGCGCAGTCCCCAAAATCGGACCCGGAAAATTTGCCCCGGCCTGCCCCGGGGCTGCGGATTCCCACGCGGAGAAGATCTCGAAGTTCCAGGGTTCGCGGACCCGGGTGGTCCATCCCCTCGCGACTCCCGTGCGGTCCCTATTACCCCTCGGGCCCTGGACTCTTCACCAAGGCGGCTCCGTCCTGACGGGGCCGCCTCCTTTTTTTCCTCTTGCGGCCGCCGCGCGCGGCCCCGTCGAAACTCGATGCGCCGGTGCGTCGGGCGCACGCCTCGGGTACAAGCCCTCGCCACGGACGGACTCCACGGGTCACGAGGCATGCGCGCGCACACTTTGATCGTCGGCGGGGGAGTGATGGGCGCGTCGATCGCCGCCCACCTCGCCGCGCGGCTCGACCCGCTCACCGAGCCCGTGGTGCTGCTCGAGCGCCGCCGCTTCGGCGCCGGCTCGTCCGGCCGCTCGGGAGCGATCCTGCGGACCTTCTACAGCTCGCGCGAGTTGATCGGCATGGCGCGCGACAGCCTGCGCGCGTACGCGGGCTTCGCGAGCGCGAGCGGTCGAAGCATCGGCTTCACGCGCTGCGGCGTGCTCAGCATCGCGGGCGCGGGCGCGCAGAGCGAGCTCGCGCGACGCAACGCAGCGCAGATGCGAGAGTGCGGCGTCGAACTCGAACTCGTCGATGCGGCGCGCATGCGCTCCATCGTGCGCGGTCTCGAAGTGTCCGACGCGTCGATCGGCGTGTGGGAGCCCGGCGGCGGCTACGTCGATCCGCGCCGCACGGTCGAGGCCTTCGCCGCGCTCGCGCGTGAGCGCGGAGCGACGTTGCGCGAGGGGGCCCCGGTCGACGGGTGGGTGGTCGAGCACGGTCGCGCGGCGGCCGTGGTCTGCGACGGCGAGCGCGTCGAATTCGAACGTGTGGTCGTCGCGGCCGGGCCGTGGACGCGCGCGCTGCTCGCGCAACTCGTGATCGAGCTTCCGCTTCGCGCGCTGCGGACCGAGCAGCACTTCGTCGCGATGCCGCGTCCGCGCGCGGCGGAGCTGCAGGCGGAGCCGACCCCCGAAGCGCTGATCGACGCGCGTTTTGCACTGCCGGGGGAGCCCGCGCCCGCCCATTCGGTGCTGCTCGACCTCGAGCGCGGCTTCTACACGCGCTGCGAGCCCGCGAGCGGCCGCACGCGCGCCGGCGCGCTCGATCACGAGCGCGACTCGGTGCTCGAGCATCCCGACGAGCTCGACGAAGTCGTCTCGACCGGATTCCAGCGCTGGGCGCGCGCGCAGCTCGTCGAGCGCTTGCCGCGCTACCGCGAGCAGCCCGACTGCGGCGCCGAAGCGGCCTGGTACACGGTCACGCCCGACTCACAGGCGTTGATCGGCGCGTGTCCGGGCCACGCGAACGTGTTCGTGGTCAGCGGGTTCTCCGGGCACGGCTTCAAGCTCGCGCCGTCGATCGGCGAAGGCGTCGCGCAACTGCTGTGCGGAGCGCCGGTCGCGGCGTTCGAGCCCGGCTTCTTCGCGCCGACGCGCTTCCGCTCGGGCGCGCTGAACTGGTCGGGGTCCTTCGGTCTCTGAGCGCGAGTCCGGGCTCAGCCCTGGACGATGCTCGTGATGCGAACGCCGTAGCGGTCGTCGATCGTCACGACTTCGGCGCGCGCGACGATCTTGCCGTTGACGAGCACGTCGGCCGGCTCGTGGGCTTCGCGGTCGAGGGTCACGAGCGATCCCGGCCCGAGCTTCACGAGCTCGCCGAGCGTCACGCGCGTGCGCCCGACCTCCACGGTCACCTCGACCGGTACGTCGACGAGGTTCGCGAGGCCGACGGAGTCTCCGCCGAGCTTGCCGGGGCTCAGTTCCTCGAGTTTGCCCTGCTGCACGAGCACCGCTTGCGTGGCGGCGTCGATCGCGGCTTCGACTTCGTTGGGGTTGCTCATCGTCGTGACTCGCTGAAGTTCTCTTGAGACGTGGTCGGGGCGGTCGCGCCGGTCACTGAGGACCAGCCGGCGAACGTTGAATGGATTCGATGCGCACCGCGAGCTTGCCGCGCGAAGTGCCGAGCTGCGCGCGCATGCACGCGCGTTCGTCGACGAAGACTTCGAGCGGCTGGCTGAGCTCGCGCTCGAGCGGGATGACGTCGCCGGGCTCGAGCGCGAGCAGGTCGGCGAGCGGGACATGGGCCGCGCCGAGGCGCACGCGGATCTCGATCGGCACCGAGCCCAAGTGCTGTGGAAGCGCGGCTTGCGGGGCGAGTTTGGAAGTGCTGCGCGGCGCGGGCGCGACGCCCGGCAGGTACAGGCGCAGCGAGCTCTCGCCGCCGAGCGCCGACACCGCGATGTCGACGCGCAGGCGTTGCGGCTCGGCCCTGTCGCCGCCCTGGCGCCAGTTCCCGAGCGCTTCGTGGTCCTGTGCGAGCGAGAACGCGCCGACGTCGAGTCCGACGACGGACGACAGCTTCTTCGCGGCCCCCGAGAGCAGGCGGACGAAGGTCGATTGCTCGACCGGCGAGAGTCGGCGCGGCTGATTGTCTCCAGGCGCGGCTGCGCCGAGCGCGACTTCGATCCCGTCGATCGCCGCCTTGCAGTCCCACACCAGCCAGCCCGGCTGCTTCTGCACTTCGAAGCGCAGCGCCGTGAACGGGGCCTGAAGCGCGCCGGGAATGGTCTCGGCGTTGATCTCCGCGAGCTCGACGAGCTCGAGCTTGACCAGCGTGCGCAGCGGCGCCGACAGCTCGCGCTCGACGTCCTTCAACGCCTTGCGGATCTTGACCCGCAGCGTGTCGAGCTCCGGCGAGGACAGGCGCAACGGCTGGTCGAACTGGCGAGCCACGACGCTGGCCGATCTGGCGGCCGCGTTCGGACCCGTCAGCGTCGCCGCGAGCGCGCGCGCTTCCTCGGAACTCAGGTTGCTGGTCACGTTGCCCTTCTCGCGTTCACTGGATGAGGACTTCGTCCCACAGAACGCGCTTCACGAGGCCCTTCACGCCGACCTTCACGTCGCCGCGAAACTCGGGCTCGAGCTCGGTGACGTCGACGTAGACGCTGTTGCCTTCGGCGCCGACGGCCAGGTCGCGCTCGTCGCCCTTGAACGTCACCGGCGCGCCGTCGTCGAGCGCGATCGACTTCGCGACCGCGTCGACCTTCAGAACGTGGTCCTCGAACAGGCCGCGGAAGGTCGAGATCGTCGAGCCGGGCGCGAGCTTCGACTTGGGGTCCGATTCGGTCGGCGATGCGCCGAGTCCGATGTGCACCGGGAACAAGAGCGGCTCGACCGCGTGGCGAATCTCCTCGAGGTACACGGGCTTCAGGACCTTGTCGGACACGTCCTGGCGCGACTTCGCCGACGAGATCGCGACGAGCTGGTCGCGCACCTCGGCGTTGCACACCTTGTCCGCGGTGCGCAGCGTCACGTAGTCCGCGGTGTAGGCCTCGAACAGCACGTTGAGATTGAGCACCAGGTAGCTGCGGCCGTCGTTGAGGTTGACCTGCAGCTTGCTGGGCGACAGCGGCGCCACGAACGGCCCGGCCAGCTCGGGCTTCACGACCTTGCGTGGAACCGCCATCAGCGCCGCGCCGAACGCGAGCGCGAGCACGGCGACGACGCCGCCGATCGCGAAGAGCTTGTGCTTCTTCGCAGCCGCAGCCGGATCGGCCGCGGCGTCCTTCTTGTCGTCCTTCTTTGCGTCAGCCATGGCGCGCTTCCCTCGGGGTTGCGGTGGGTGTCACTTCGATTTCCTCGACGGAGTCACGAGCCGTGCGTCGACGCAGCGCGTGCCTTCCCCGCGCGGCTCGACTTCGACCAGCCAGGCGCGCGCTTCGACGCGCGCCGCGGGGAACGAGTGGTGCTCGAGCAGGTAGTCGCGAACCGCGTCGGCGCGCTGCAGCGCCAGCCAGTGGTCGCTCGTGCCGGACACGGACCCGTCGAGTGCGTGGCCTTCGAGCAGCAAGACTTGCAGTTTTCCCGGCCGAAGCGTGTCGGCCAAGCGGTCGATGTAGGTGCGCGAGCTCTCGCCGAGCTGCGCCGAGCCCTCTTCGAACAGCGCGATGTTCGGCTGGGTGAGCTCGTCGTGCGGCTCGAGCGCCTTCGCCGCGGCGGCGCGGATCAGCTCGAGCTCGGAAGCGTTCGCGTGCGTCTCGCGGCGCGTCGGATCGGGCTCCGGCGGCAGGTTGAAGCGCTGGCGGAACTCGTTGAAGACCTCGATCTTCTCGGATTCCGACATCATGCCCGGCAGTCCGTGCGACTTGAGCGCGACGACGAACGAGCCGAGTCCGGCGGCGATCAGGCCGTAGTCGCGCTGGTGCGCCATCGACACGAGCAAGATGAAGAACGTGAGCGCGTTCGTCATCATGTCGCCGAAGGACACGAGCCACATCGGAACGATGGGCTTGGGATCTTCCTTGAAGGTCGAGGCCATGGCGGCGTCCGCACGCGGTCAGCGCGCGTCCTCCTTGGCCTTGCGCTCGGCGAACTCCGCCTTCAGCACGCGGGCGCGCGCCTTGGTCAGGGCGATGACCTTGATCTCGACGCGCCGGTTCTTGCTGCGCCCCGCGGCGTTGTCGTTCGGAGCGAGCGGCGCGCGCGCGCCGGCGCCGGAGACCTGGATCAGATCGCGGCCGAGGTCGGCGGCCTCGAGCATCACGCGCGCGGCGTTCGCGGCCCGCGCGAGCGCGAGCGCTTCCGGCGTCGGATGCTCGGGTGTGGGCGAGAACGCATCGTCGGTATGGCCCTCGATCACGAGCAGGTGCGAGTAGTGCCCGAGAACGCGCGCGAGCTCGACCAGCGAGCGGCGCAGTTCGTCGTTCACCTCGGCCGAACCCGGCGCGAAGCCCGCGCGCTCGTCGAAGCGGATCGCGAGCCCGTCGGGCGCCGCCTCGACGTCGACTTGCAAGTGCTCCTCGGTGAGCTTCTGGCCCATTTCCTCGAGATTGGCGGGCAGTTCCTCGGGCGGCCGCGAGTGCGAACGGTCGGCGCCGCGCAGCGGGTTCACCGCCGTCTGGCGGTCGTCCGGCGGCGGCTTGACGGCGTTGCTGCCCTCGTTGTTGCGCAGCACTCCGCCGCGCATCTCGCCGAAGGCGCTCTGGATCACCGCCTTGTTGGCCGGCTCCATGGTCGAGAAGCTCATCAACATGATGAAGAACGTCACCAGCAGCGAGATCATGTCCGTGAAGGTCACGATCCACTCCGGCGCGCTCTGCGGCGGGTCCTCGGCGACATCGTGCTTCCCCATGGATCGGCTCGCTCAGGAAGCGACGCCCTCGCGGGTGGACGGCGGCAGGAAGCCCTTGAGCTTCTCCTTGATGAGCTGCGGCTTCTCGCCGGACTGGATCGCGACGATGCCTTCGACCATCAGGTTGCGCAGCAGCGCCTCTTCCTTGGCGCGCAGGTCGAGCTTGTTCGAGAGCGGCGTCATGAAGACGTTGGAGATCACCGCGCCGTAGAACGTCGTGAGCAGAGCGACCGCCATGCCGGCGCCGATCGACGAGGGGTCGGACATGTTCGCGAGCATCTGCACCAGGCCGACGAGCGTTCCGATCATCCCGAAGGCCGGCGCCATCGCTCCGACCGTGTCGATCATCTTCTTGCCCTGCGCGTGGCGTTGCTGCTGGAAGCTGTGCTCCAGGTCCATGATGTCGCGCACGGTGTCCGCCGAGAATCCGTCGATCACCAGCTGGATGCCCTTGGCGAAGAACTTGTCGTCGACCTCCTGCAGCTTCGCTTCGAGCGCGAGCAGGCCTTCCTTACGCGCGAGGTTGGCGTAGGTGATGATGCGTTCGATCTCCTGCTGCGGCGTGGGCAGCTTGAAGAGCATCGTGCGCAGGCCGACCTTCACGATGCCCTTCAGGTCGCTGGCGCGGTAGCTGACGATCGTCACCGCGATCGAGCCTCCGAGGACCATCACGACCGAGGGTGTGTCCCAGAACAGCGTGACATCGCCGCCCATGGCGAGCGACCAATACAGCAGGCCCGTCGCCATCAACAGGCCGAAGATCGTTGTGATGTCCATCGCGTTGTGTGTCGAGTCGGGGAGACGCCCGGGGCGCACTATCGGCCGGGATCGGCAAACGCTTGACGGCCGCGGGGCTGGGCCGCGCGCCTGCGCCGACCCGGCCCCGCGGCCGTCCCGTTCGTGCGACCGCCGGGATCAGTTCTCGCCGTCGTCCGCCATCCGGTAGGCGTCGGCGAACTCTTTCCATTTGTCCGCGCCGACGTTGTCGAGCAGCTCTTTCGCCCGCGCGGGCTTCATCGACTGCAGGACCCGCGCCGCCTCCTCGGGGGTGTAGGCCGCCAGGCGCTTGCCCTGCTCGGCGGCGTCGCCCTCGCTGAACAGCTTCCCGAGCTTGGCCCAGCTCTCCGCCTCGCGCTCGGCGCGCGCGCGCTCGTCGCGCTGCACTTCGACCTGGCGCTGCTGCAGCTCGTTTTCCCACTCCTCGAGCCCGGTCCGCAAGCGCTGGAGCTGCGCGTACTGTTCGTCGAGGAACTCCGCGCGTTCCGCCGAGCGGCGCTCGCGCTCGCCGAGCTCCGCGAGCCGCTCGTCGTACTCCTTGCTCTTGCGCTTGAGATCGCCGACGAGTTGCTCGAGCTCCTTCGACGAGTACGGGGACTCGATCTGGAACACGTCGAGCAGCCCCAGGCTCGCGGTCCGAACCTCGAGCACGGGCTCGGGCGCCGGCGCGCTCGCGACCTGCGTCTCCTGCTTCGGCTCGGCCGGCGCGGGGAAGGCCTTGCCGACGAGCGGGATGTCGTGCGGTTGCACGCCGAGCACGAGCGCGAACGCCACGTACGCGAAGGTGAATCCCAGCAGGCCGCCGCCTGCGATCAAACCGGTCTTCAGGCCCTTGTTCATCGTTCGAACTCCGTGCTCAGGTCTTTGCGTCCGGCGAGCGCGGCCCGCCGTTCGAGGTTTTCCTGCGACGCGCGGTCCTCGCGCGCGCGCTCTTCGAGCACGAACTTGTCGCGCTCGCGTACTTCCAGCTTCTCGAGCGCGCGCACGTCGATGCGCCGCTCCTGCCACGCCGCGCGGGCGGCGTCGGCGGCCTGTTCCGCGCTCTCAACGCGCTGGCGGCCGGCCGCGATGCGGCGCAGCAGCGGCGGCAGCGTGCGCTCGGCGAGCACGGCCGCGGCCGCGTTCGACTGCGAGCGCAACTGGGTGAGTTCCACCTCGCCGCGCAGCAGGTCCGCACGCGCGGCCGCGAGCGACGTGCGGGCGCTCTGGGCGTCGCGTTCGGCGAGCGCGACGTCCGCGCGCGCCAGCTCTTCGCCGATCTCGCGCACCCGGAGCAAGCGCTGCAGTTTGAAGTGGAATCTCGCCATGCCGCACCGCGCCTACTTCTTCGCCATCTCGTTGGCGGCCGCGGCCGCGATGCGGTCGACGAGCATGCGCGTCTCGGAGAGCGGCGTGTGGTCGCGCACGCTCTGCTTGAGGAACAGGTCGAGCGCGTTCTTGAGCTTGACGGCTGCGTCGAGCTTGGGATTCGCACCGCTCTTGTAGGCGCCGATCTCGATCAAGTCGCGGCCCTCGCGCCACGCGGCGAGAAGCTCGCGCAGCACCGAGGCATGCGCGATTTCCTGTTCGCTTGCGAGCGCCGGCATCAGACGCGACAGGCTTCCGAGGACGTCGATGGCCGGGTAGTGGCCGCGCTGCGCGAGGTCGCGCGAGAGCACGATGTGTCCGTCGAGCAGTCCGCGCAGCGTGTCCGCGACCGGGTCGTTCACGTCGTCGCCGTCGAGCAGGATCGTCAGCAGGCCGGTGATCGAGCCCTTGCGCGTGCGGCCCATGCGCTCGACGAGCTTGGGGACCACCGCGAAGAAACTGGGCGGGAATCCGCGCACGGTCGGGGGTTCGCCGGCGGCGAGCCCGATCTCGCGCGAGGCGGCGGCGAAGCGCGTGACCGAGTCCATCACGAGCAGCACTTCGAGGCCCTGGTCGCGGAAGTACTCGGCGACCGTGACGGCCACGAAGGGCGCCATGAAGCGTTCGATGGGCGGGCGATCGGAGGTCGAGACGACGACGACCGACTTCTTGCGGCCTTCTTCGCCGAGCACGTCGTCGAGGAACGCGCGCACTTCGCGCCCGCGCTCGCCGACCAGGCACACGACGATCACCTGCGCGTCGCAGCCGCGCGTGACCTGGCCGAGCAGCGTCGACTTGCCCACGCCCGAGCCGGCGAAGACTCCGATGCGCTGGCCCTGGCCCAGCGTGATCAGTCCGTCGATGGCGCGCACGCCCGTCGCGAGCGCGCGGTCGATCGGCGTGCGGTCCAGCGGATCGGGAGAGTCCGCGCGCGCGGGCCGCATCTCGCTCGCCGCCGGCGCCGGCAGGCCGTCGAGCGGCTTGGCGAAGCCGTCGATGACGCGTCCGAGCAGGTGCGCGCCGACGGGCACGCTGAACGGCCGCTTGAGCGCGATCACGGCCTGCATCGGCGCGATGCCGGCGACGTCGCCGTGCGGCATGAGCAGCGTGTTGGCGCCGCGGAAACCCACGACTTCGGCGTCGATGGCCGCGGAGGCGTCGTTCGAGTTCGAGCGCCGGATGCGGCACAGCTCTCCGATCGCCGCGGGCACGCCCACGGCTTCGACGAGCACGCCCGAGACGATCTCGACGCGGCCGCGGTAGTGCGGCGCGGCGGCTTCGCGGATGGCGGCGGCGGCTTGGCCGAACTCGATCACGTGTTCAGCTCCGACAGCAAGCGCTCGCGCACGGAGCGCAGCGCGTCGTGGATCTCTCGCACGAGCAGGCCTTGGGGCGTGGAGACGTGGACATCGCCGCGTGCGACGGCCTCGTCGGACTCCAGCGTGGTTCCGGCGCGGAACTTCACGCTCGCGAGTGCGGCGGCGTCGAGCGGGTGGAGGTGCACGACGCACGCGCCGCGGCCGACGCCCGAGGCGGACAGCGCATCGCGCACCATCGCTTCGAGTCCGAGGCGGCCGCTGTCGATCTCCGAGCGCACGAGCACGCGCGCGATCTCGACCGCGAGGTCCACGGCGGTGCGCGCCACGTCCGCGGCGGCCTGCTCGCGAGCCTTGTCGAGGCGGGCGCAAGCCGCGTCGAGCGCGAGCGCGGCGCGGTCGCGGTCCGAAGCGCGCCCTTCGGCGACGCCGGCCCGGCGCGCGGCCTCGATGCGCCGCGAGACGGCGGCGTCGAAGTCGCCCGGTGCGAGCCGCGCCTCCGCCGGCTGGGCGTGCAAGTGCGCGACGAGCGTGTGGCGGGGGCGCTCAGGTGACAAGTTCTTCTCCTGCGCGCGTCGGCCGGAACTCGCCGGACTCCATCAGGGTGCGCACGGCCTTCATGACCTCGTTGCGCGCCACGAGCACGTCGGACATCGACATCGGGCCGGCCGTGTCGCGCTCGTCCTTGATCATCTCGCGCACGCGCGCGCTCAGGTTGTTCATGATGTTCTCCTCGACCGGGGCGGTGCTGCCCTTCAGCGAGATCGCGAGCGTCTTGGTGTCGATCGACGCGAGCACCTTCTGCATCGCGCGCTTGTCGAGGTCGGCGAGGTTCTCCCAGGTGAACATGAACTCGCGGATCTCGGTCGCCATCTGCACGTCGTCCTTCGCGAGCCCTTCGAGCACGCCTTTCTCGACGGGCGGCTGCGAGAAGTTCAGCACCTCGGCGATCGTGCGCAGGCGCGCCTGCGGGTCGGGGCCGACCGGGCCCTGCGCGACGTCGCGCACACGCACGTCGAGGTCGTGGGCGATCGCGACGAGCGTTTCGAAGCCCGGCGGAATGAGCGTGGCCATGCGCCGCACGACGGCGAGCGACTTGTCGGCCTCCATGTAGCCGAGGATCTCGGCCGAGAGCGACGGGTCGAGGTGCGCGAGCACGAGCGCGACCACGGCCTCGGACTCCTGCTCGAGCGACTTGTGGATGAACTCCGCCGGCTGGTTCTCGATCACCAGGAACGGCCGCTCGTGCAGCAGGCGCTGCTGGATCTTGTCGAACAGCTCGCCGGCCTGTTGCTTGCCCAGCGTCTGCTCGAGCATCGTGTGCAGCTCGGCGTCCGAGCGCACGCGCGCCGTGCGCGGCTTGCGCAGGGTCTTGATCAGCTCGCGCTCCAGCTTCTTGATCGACTCGCTGTCGGTCATGCCGGCCTCGAGCCGGCCCATGGCCTCGACGAGCTCGACGATCACCTTCTCGTCGATGCTCTTGAGCACGTTCGCCGCGGCCTCCTTGTCGAGGCTCATCAGGAACGCGGCCGCCTTCTGGGCGCCGCTCATCTCGCGCTTGCCGGCCATGGATCAGACCTTCGCGGTCGACTTCTCGTCGATCCAACGGGACAGGATCTCGCCGACGCGCCGCGGATCGGAGCGCACGAGCTCCTCGATCTGCGCGCGCGCCAGGACCTCGGGGTCGATGCTCGCCTCGCCGCCTCCCGACGAGTGCGCGCCCGACGAGCCCGCGCCGCCGGCGTGCGCGGCCGCGGCCTTCTTCGAGCTCTTCAGGCTGCTCACGAGCAGGAACAGGAACACGAGCGCCGACGCGATCTCGACGCCGCGTTCGAGCAGCATCTCGAGCATGCGGTTCGGGCCCGCGGACTCCTCGGTGGCCGCGGCGCCCTCGCCCGCTTCGGCGCCTTCCTCGGCGCTTTCGACGGCGAAGGCCGTGGTCGTGACGCCGATGATGTCCTGGCGCGACTTGTCGAAGCCGACGGCCGCTTCCACGATGCGCTGGATCTCGGCTTGCTTGGCGCTGAGGCTCTCGTCGAGCACGAGCGACACGAACAGGCGCTCGAGGCGCGGCGTCGAGCGCACGGTCTGCGTGCGCTGGCGCGAGGCTTCGTAGGTCTTCTTCTCGTCGAGCGTCTTCGACATGCTCGCCGAGCCGCCCGCCGCGTTGTTCGCTTGCGCGACGCCCGCGTTCTCGTTGCCGAAGCCCGCGTTGCTGCCGACGCCGGCCGCGCCGCCCACGGCGCTCGACCCGTTCGGCGACTGCGTGCTCTTGGTCTCGGTCTGGATCGCGATCGTCTCGGGGTCGAGCTTCTCGTCGACCGTCGTGCTCTGGTCGTAATTCCACTGCGAGGTGACCGTCACGACCGCCTTGCGCACGCCGAAGGCCGCTTCGATGTGCTGCAGCGCCTTTCCGGCCAGCGCGCGGTCGTAGCCTGACGAGTGCTCGAGCAGGTCGCGCACGTCCTTGCGCTTGTCGTCGATCGACGCGGGGTCGTAGAGCGTGCGCCCCGAGGCGTCGGTGATCATCACGTTCTCGGCCGGCGAGCCGAAGCGGTACATCACGAGCTTCGCGACGTTGCGCGCCTGCTCCGCGGTCAGCGCCGTGGCCCCGCGCAGTTCGAGCGCGACCGACACCATGACCGGCTTCTTGACGCGCAGCGGCGAGCTGTCGGGCATCGAAGTCGTCACGGTCGCATCGGCGACGAAGTCGAGGTGTTCGAGCAGGCGTTCGGCTTCCTGCCACTCGCGCTTCTGCATCGACTGCGCGCGTTCGCCCGCGCTCATGAAGATCGTCGACGCGCCGCCGGCGCCCGACTCGATGCCCTGCGGCGTCTGCTTGAGCGCTTCCTCCAGCGCGACCGCGATCTGCGCGTCGTCGTACTGGGCTTCGTTGACGTAGATGACGTAGGGCCCGGGGAAGGAGCTCACGCGGTACTTGACGGAAGCGCCGGCGAGGGCCTTCTCGACCGCGACGCGTTCCTGGTCGCCGAGGTTCGAATAGAGCGTGACGTAGTGCGGCCGGCCCGACACGTACCCGCCGATCGCCAACGCGGCGACGATCGCCAAAGCGCTCAGGGCGAGCACCAGTTTGGTGCGGCCCGGAGTCTTGGCGAGTTGCTCCAGCAGAGTGCGCAGATCGAAGTTCATAGGGCGTTACGGCTCAGACGGTCATGCGCATGGTTTCGCGGTACGCCTCGATGAGCTTGTTGCGCACCTCGAGGCTGAACTTGAACATCAGCTCGGACTGCTTGAGCGTGGCGGCGACTTCGTGGAAGTCGCCCACCTTGCCGGCGAGCATGTCGAGCGGGAGCTGCTCGCTGGCGCGAGCGGCTTCGTTGGCTTGGGCCACTCCACCCTTGAGCACCTCCGAGAACGCCGGCGGCTTCGCCGCGCCCACGTCGAGCGGGCCGACCTCGGCCGCTGCGCGTTCGACACGTTGCGAGCCCGACTGCACGGAGCGCAAGGCGGCCTCGATGGCGGCCTTGGCGAGCGCGCTGTCTTGTCCTACGCCGCGGATCATGGGAGTGCTTCGGGTGGGTGGGGAAGGGGACGGTGGTCGGAGCTAGTCGAGTCGGCGCGCCGGGCTCAGCGTGCTTTCACTGCGCGAGACGCAGGGCGCGATCGGCCATGCGCACGAAGTTCTCCTGCACGTCGATGTTCGCCTCGTAGGCGCGCACCGCCATGATCAGGTCGGCCATCTCGCGCGTGGCGTTGACGTTCGGGTAGGTCACCCAGCCGCCGCCATCCGCGTCGGGATGTCCGGGGTCGTGGATCTTCTCGAAGGGCGAAGTGCTGTCCGTCGAGACGTTGCGCACCCGCACGCCGGCGTTGATCTCGCGGCCGTCCGCGGCGCGGATCAGCAGCGGTTCGAACTCGACCACTTGACGTTGGTACGGCCCGCCGTCGGCGGTCCGCGTCACGGTCGAGTTGGCGATGTTGCGCGCCACCGTGTCGATGCGCACGCGCTCGGCGGACATGC